>JAYSQC010000310.1:0-2070 GCA_043721755.1 Schlesneria sp. | reverse complement strand
GGTGATCTCCTGTCCTGGGGCGGACGAAGTGTCCGCCCCAGGCTTTACTCGGACGCCGCTCTGCGGCTCAAGAAATCCCAACTCTCGGAAGTTGAAAATGCACAGCTCTAACCGTTGCGACGTGATGATTCCTCGGGCGTTTTCAGCGTGACGAATTCGCGGTACAGCAGCAGGTCGTACAGCACCTTGATTCCGCCCGCCAAGAAGAACGGCATCCCGGCGAGCAACACGTTGTCCGAGTCCAAAAACCGCGTCGCCAGCCACGGTGAGAGGGCTGCGCCGAGAGACCTCGCCATCGCCGTCACGCCCGCCGCCGCTGAGCGTTCTTCCGGCGCGACGACGGCCATCACGTAACTTTGTCGCGTCGGCACGTCCATCTGCGAGATGCTGTAGCGGATCAGCAGCAGTGTCAGCGCGAGCCAGAAGTTGGGCATCAGTGGCACCAAGATCAACAGCACGTTCGATGGCAGATGCGTGAAGACCATCGTGTTGATCAGGCCGATGCGATTCGCCAGTCGAGCGGCCAGCAATGCAGAAATACCCGCCAGCACATTCGCTCCAAAAAAGATGCCGCCCAACGTGGCGAGGTCCACGTCGAAGCGGACCTTGAACCAGTAAGCCAGCACGCTCTGCACGATGAAGCCGCCGCCGAACGCATCCATTGCAAACAGGACTGACAACTTCGCCACGATCCCGCGCGACTGGCCCAACCCGAGCGGGCCGCGGGCGGCGGCGGTCGAGTTCTCCGCCGCAGTCACTTCGATCCGTGACGAGAGCCACAGGAACATGACCGCCAGCAACAACCCCACCACACCGTAGCCCACGATGGCCGGGCGATAGATGTCTGCTCCCGTCGCTCCGCGCGACTCAACCCACTGACAGACGAAGCCCCCGACAAGTGCCCCGACCGCAGTGGCGAATGATCCGATCAGGTTGTACCAAGCGAAGACCATCGTGCGGCGTTCGCCCGGCAGCAGACCCGACAACGCGGCTTGTTCGATCGACAGAAACGGCCCGATCTCACCACCGCTGGGACTGATGACGCCGATCGTCGCCGCGACCAGTAGCCAAGTGAAGTCTCGTGTGATCGCAAACAGTCCCGCCGCGAAGACCATCAGCAGCGCTCCCACCACCAACATCCGCCGCCGTCCGATTCGGTCGGCCCACGTCGTGATGGGGAGCGAGATCACCGTGTCGCCGAGCAGCGTCAACGTCAACAAGATGCCGATCCGCTCGTTGTCGATCCCCACCGCACTCAAATACAGCACCAGCACCACCGACAGAAACCCGTAGGCAAACAGCCGCACGCAGCGCGTCGCAAACAACAGCGGCACGTCGATCGAACGGCCTGCGTTGGGATCGATCTCACTCGCAGCGACATCCATGTCTGTTGTCCTTCTTCGTCCGTGATGCGAGCTGGGCCAAGACCGGGTCGTTTAATACCTCGCGTGGTCTTTGATGAGGCATCTGAGCGGGGCGGCGTAAGCCCCCTGGTTCTTGGGCGTAAGCCCCCTCTTTGGAAGAACCGGGGGGCTTACGCCGCCCCGCTCAGAAATGTCTCACAATGTGCGGCGTGAAGTGTCGTCATTTCATCATTCGCGAACTCTCCGCCGACGCGAGAGCAGCCAAGTCGGGGTCACAACAACCGCCGCCACAGCCAGCCACGGTCCCAATGCGACTCCGAACAGCGCCAGCGTCTGGCCGCAGGCGACCAACGACTGCCAGGAATTATCGAACGTCCGCGAGACCCGCGCTACAAACGTCGGCTTCAGCGGTGGGGTGTAGCCTTGTCGCTCGATCAACGTCAATGTGACCGTGGCCAAGTCGCTCTTGTTCTTCAACACGTTGAGCTGCCCTTGGACTTGTTCGATCTCCCCACGCACACGGCTCAGTTCTCGTTCGAGTTCGAGCGTGTCTTTCAGCACCGCCGATTTTTCGGCTCTCCGCCATTCCTGTTGAAAATGGTGTCCAGTGAGCGGCACGGCGCTAGCCCAATGGCACTTACTTTACCCCAGTAACCCGCAGCGTAAGCGAGGGAAACAAAGGGAAACGCCTCTTGTCATCGCCCTC
>JAYSQC010000309.1:0-6841 GCA_043721755.1 Schlesneria sp. | reverse complement strand
TCGGTGGGGAACGAGCAAGAGCTTCGACGAGTTGATGGCCAACAAGGGAATCGAGCCGCGTCTGCCGGGTTACACCGACGAGCAGGGCTTTGAGTGGGTCCACCGCAGCTTCGAGGAACTCCTCCCGAAAGCCGAAGAGTGTGGCGTGGTGATGGGCCTCGAAAATCATTGGGGTCTGGGGCGGGAGGCAGCCGGCGTCTTGAAGGTGCTCGACGCGATCAAGTCCCCGTGGTTGCAGGCGACACTCGACACGGGCAATTTCCTCGAAAACATGTACGAGCAAATGGACGCCCTCGCCCCGCGAGCCGTTCTGGTCCAAGCCAAGACCTACCACGGCGGTGGTGAGTGGTACTCGCTCGACATTGATTATGATCGAGTGGCCAAGCTGCTCCGCCAGCACAACTATCGCGGCTATGTGTCGCTCGAAATGGAAGGCAAGGAAGCCCCGGCCACGGCGATCCCAAAGAGCCTCGCTCTGCTCAGGAAGGCGTTCAGTGCGTGATGCTTTCGATGCATCGCAAATTCAAGACGAAACAGACTCAAATCGCAGTGACAATCGTCGCTTAGCAGCCTGCTGAAAAGTCGTCGCACAGACGGCTCGCCTGTGTTTTCCAACTAGGCTCTGTCGGAAAACTCTATCGGGGACCAGCGGCTGCTTGCAGTGTCCCGGAAGCTTTGAGCGTCCGGGACACTCGTTCGGCAGTTTTCCGACAAAGCCTAGCAAGGGCGTGAGGGACTCGGAAGATCATCCATCGTGGCTCACCTCCTCTGTTCACGCTTATCATGCGTGTCAGTCACCCTCGGCCAACCAGCGACATTCCGTACGACTCGTCTCGGAGCCATTATGAGAACGCCTCGATTCAAGCCGCTCGTCGGCTGCCTGCTCTCGTTGAAATGTTTCATCGCACTGAGTTTCGTTGCGACGAGTCAAGCCGCCGAACCAGACCACTTCTTCTCGCGTGAGATCGCACCAATCCTCGTCAAGCGTTGTCTGGAATGTCACAGCGAAAACGAGCCATCGGGCCAATTGGTTTTGAGTCTGAAAGACCTAGCGTTTCGAGGTGGCGAGAGCGGCCCGGCCATCGTGCCGCGCGATCGCGAACAGAGTCCACTCCTCACGCGAGTCACTGCCGGGGAGATGCCGCCCCCCAAACGAGGCCACTCGCAAAAGCTGCCCGAGGCGGAAATCAAAATCCTCCGAGACTGGATCGCCTCGGGAGCTGAATGGCCCGACGGTCGCAAGCTGGACCTCTTTGAATCGACCAGCGATGTCCGAGCCGGTCGAGACTGGTGGTCGCTCCAACCGGCCAAACGCCCGATGGTTCCGATTCTTGTCCCCTCTCCCCCGTCCTCGAGGGAGAGGGCTAGGGTGAGGGGGCCGAGTGGCGAGAACGCTTCCCAAAGTACATCGACTCCGTCTCTCCCTGCCCATCGAGAGAGAGAAACGGAAGACAAAGACAAACCCCCTCACCCTAACCCTCTCCCCCACACAGCCGGGGGCGAGGGGACAAAGCCAAAGACCGGTTCGTCTGACGCTCAACCCTCAACCTTCGACCATCAACCCGCCCGCTCGCCGCTCGACGCCTTCATCGTCTCACGTCTACAAGCCGAACAGATGGAGCCAGCCCCGCCCACCGACCGCCGCACGCTGATCAAGCGTGTCTCGTTCGATCTGGTCGGTCTGCCTCCGTCGTTTGAAGACGTGGAAGCATTCGTCAACGATCCGGCTCCCGACGCTTATGAGCGGCTCGTCGATCGACTGCTCGCTTCGCCTCACTTTGGTGAGCGATGGGCCAGACATTGGCTCGATCTCGTCCGCTATGCCGACACCTGCGGATACGAACGCGATCAGGAACTGCCCGGCGCGTGGAAGTACCGGGACTGGGTTGTCCGAGCAATCAACGACGACATGCCGTACTCACGTTTCGTCACCGAGCAACTGGCGGGAGATGAACTGCCCGACCGAAACGAACAGACTCTGATCGCGACCGGCTTCCTGCGACTCGGCACTTGGAACGACGAGCCGAACGACGCTGAAGAGTACAAGTACGACCGGCTCGAAGATCTCGTCGGCACCACGTCGACGGCGTTTCTCGGGTACACGGTGAAGTGTGCGCGATGTCACGATCACAAGTTCGATCCGATTCAACAGGCCGACTACTACCGCATGGCCGCCGCCTTCTGGCCGGGGGCGGTTGAAGCTCGCGGCCGTGAGTTCCTCGGAGGCCCCTCGCGCGAAGAACTCGATGCCGCGCTCGGTCTGCCGCCGTCCGCGATCTCTCCGTCGAACAAGCCGCTGATGCCCGACATCCTCGCCTGGACCGACGTCCGCCCCGCCCCGCCGATCCATCTCTTGAAGAAGGGCGAGCCAAAACATCCCGGCCCGGTGGTCGAACCGGCCGCGATGTCATTCACGCAGCCTCTTGTCCCCTCTCCCCCGTCCTCGGGGGAGAGGGCTAGCGTGAGGGGGCCGAGTGGCGAGAACGCTTCCCCACTTCAATCCGGTTCATCTCTTCCTCCCTCCCCTCGGCGGGAACGGTTGGGGAGGGGGGGCGATGAAGTGACCACTCGACCACACCCAGCCAACGTCACAAAGAAAAGCCCCCTCACCCTAACCCTCTCCCCCGAAGACGGGGGCGAGGGGACAAGGCAAGCCCTTCCACCTTTGGCCACTCTCCGCCGTTTGCACCTCGCCGAGTGGATCGTCCATCCCGATAACCCGCTCACGTCACGAGTCCTCGTTAATCGACTGTGGACGCATCACTTTGGCAACGGCCTCGTCAGGTCTCCCGACAACTTCGGCTTCACCGGCGACAAGCCGACGCATCCGGAGTTGTTGAATTGGCTGGCAGCGGAAATGCGGTCCGGGGGACAAGGGGACAAGGAGGCCGGGAGAGCAGCCCGTGATTCAAAGTTGTCTTCATCCCCCACTCCCCTTGTCCCGTTGCCCCCCCCTCCCGCAATGAAACGAATTCACCGTCTGCTCGTCACCAGCGCCACCTACCGCCAGTCGTCGCTGCACCCTCAACAAGACGACTACCTGTCGCGCGAAGCAGCCAACAAACTCTGGTGGCATGCCGAGCGAAGACGACTCGACGCCGAGTCGCTTCGAGACCGGATGTTGTTTGTCGGAGAGAGCATCGACACGCGTCTGGCCGGGCCGGGCTTCAAACCCACGATTCAGGCGGAGGCCCTCGAAGGATTGTCTCGCAAGGGAGATGCCTGGAAGCCATCACCAGCACATGAACAACTGAGGCGGTCGCTTTACTCATTCAGTGCGCGCAGCCTGCTGCCCCCGATGATGACGACCTTCGATTTCGGAGACACCACGCTGCCTTGCGGCCAGCGGCCCGTCTCGACCGTCGCCCCGCAGGCGCTGGCGCTGCTGAACAACGCGTTCTCGCACGAGCGAAGCACAGCGCTGGCCCAACGCGTGATGAGTGAAGTCACGCCGTCTTCCAGTCCCCTCTCCCCCGCAGACGGGGGCGAGGGGACCGGAAAGACAGACGACACCGTCGTCCGTCTCGCGTGGCGATACGCCTTGGGGCGCGAGCCCTCGCCGAGCGAGCTGACTGCGGGACGCGAGCACCTCGCGGCGCAGCGGCGACGATTCTCGAATGAACCTAAAACGAAACGCGGTGTGGCTGGGGTCGAGTCTTCGAGCCCCCAGCCGAGCGAGCCGCGCACATCTGGGGGCGGCGAAGACGCCGACCCCAGCCACACGTTGTCGCCGCCCGTTCGTGACGGCCTCGTCCTACATTTACGGGCCGACTCCGGCCTGAAGGACGCTGCCGATGGCCGAGTCCTCGCATGGACCGATGCTTCGGGCAGCGATCATTCCGCAACACAGAGCGATCCCGCGAGGCAACCGCTCTTGATGAAAGATGCCGCACACGGCCGCCCTGCCCTGCGGTTCGACGGCCAGCGCCGTTTTCTGCATCTGAACGGACAGATCCTCACGTCGCAGTCGTTCGCGATCTTCGCGGTCGTCACCGATCGAGCGACCACGAACGCTCATCGCGAGATCTTTTCCAACTGGAACGGTGCGGCGGGCAACGCGGGGTCGAGCCTGTTCTTCGGCATGACGGGCGAGGACACGGTAAGGCTCAGCGACGACTTCTCGGGCGTCGGATTTGTCGCCACGCGGGCCGAGCCGTTTCTGTTGACTGGCTCGAACGGTCCGAGTGGAGCAACCGTCCATCAGAACGATCTCGCACTGGCGTCGAAGGGCCGCCCGCTCAACCCGCGCAATCTGACCACGGCCTACGTCATCGGCCAGCAGGGAAACATCGACGGCGAGTACTGGCACGGCGACCTGTTTGAACTGCTCGTCTTCAACCGCGACCTCTCCGAACGAGACCGCCTCGCCGTGCAACGGCATCTGTCCGAGAAGTACCACCTCCCCCGCAACAACACGTCGCACGATCCCAACTTCCTGGCTCTGGCCTCGCTCTGCCATGTGCTGCTGAACACGAACGAGTTCGTTTACGTCGATTGAAGCGAAGAGGTTTGACCACAGATTTCACAGATGGGCACAGATAAGAGGAAAGAAAAGAATGCAAGCAGTGAAGTGTCCAGAACATGACTTATCTGAGTCTTCTCTCTTATCTGAGTCTTCTCTCTTATCTGTGCCCATCTGTGAAATCTGTGGTTCAAACTCTTCTCCCTTGAGCATGAGAGTCTCACCATGACCAACCAATTCCCTTGCCGTCAGACCCGTCGTGAGTTCGTGTGGGAGATGGGGGCCGGGTTCACCGGCCTCGCGCTGACCGGCCTGTTATCTCGTGAGGGCTTCTTTGAGCGAATCGGCTTCGGGGCCGAGAGCAAAGCGGTGGCGAACCCACTCGCGGCGAAGGCGGCTCATGCGTTTGGCCGCGCGAAGAGCGTGATCTTCCTGATGATGAACGGTGCGCCGAGTCAGGTCGATACGTTTGACTACAAGCCCGAACTCGAAAGACTCGCTGGCCAGCCGTTGCCCGAGGGCAAGAAATTCACCAACTCGGGAGGCCGCAAGGTGGGGTTTCTGACTCCTTCTTTTCGCCCCTTCCGACCGGGTGGCAACAGCGGGCTGATGATCTCGGACTTCTTCGAGAACGTGCGCGGGCATGCCGACAAGCTGGCGGTGATTCGGTCGTGTCACACCGACAGTCACGCTCACGGTTCGGCGCTGGTGGCGATGAACACGGGGAAGACGATCATCGGCCGACCGTCGCTCGGCAGTTGGGCCGTGTACGGATTGGGGACCGAGAACCAGAACCTGCCCGGCTATGTCGTCATCCTCGACAAACGCGGCGGGCCGATCAGCGGGCAGCCGAACTGGTCAAACGGGTTCATGCCGTCGTCGTTTCAAGGGACGCTTTTTCGTCCTGTCGGCGATCCGATTTTGGATCTGCGTGGGCCGGAGTACATCGACCGCGCGGCGCAACGCTCGCAACTCGATCTGCTCGCCAAGTTGAACGATGAGCATCTGGCGGCCCGGCCCGGCGGCAGCGATCTCGCCGGACGAATCAACTCCTACGAGCTGGCCTTTCGGATGCAGGCCGAAGCTCCCGAGGCGGTCGATCTGTCGCAGGAGACCAAGGCGACGCAGGACATGTACGGCGTGGGCCGTCAGCCGACGGATGAGTTCGGCCGCAACTGCCTCGTCGCGCGGCGGCTGGTCGAGCGGGGCGTGCGGTTCGTGCAGCTTTACTCGGGCGGCGGGCATCTCGAAGAGACGTGGGACGCTCACAAGAGCATCGAGACCAACCACGGCCAGCACGCGGGCGAGGTCGATCTGCCGATCGCGGGTCTGCTCACGGACCTCGACCAGCGCGGCCTGCTCGATGAAACGCTGGTCGTCTGGGGCGGCGAGTTCGGCCGCATGCCGTTCAGCGAGGGCCAGGGCGAACCGGGCCGCAACCACAATCCCTACGGCTTCAGCATGTGGCTGGCCGGAGGGGGTGCAAAGGGCGGCACGTCCTACGGCGAAACCGACGACTTCGGCTTCGAGGCGGTGAAGGACAAAGTCCACCTCCACGACCTCCACGCCACCATCCTCCACCTGCTGGGCCTCGACCACGAACGCCTGACGTACTTCCATCAAGGCCGCAACGAACGCCTGACGGATGTGTTTGGAAACGTGGTGGAAGGCGTGCTTTCGTAGGGTGGGACCAGCGGCGCTTCGCCGCGCCGGCCCACCATCTTGTTTGGAGAGTTAGATTGCGTCGTGTGATTGATCTGGTGGGCCGGCGCGGTCAAAGCACCGCTGGTCCCACCCTACATTGAGGAACGATCATGTCCGACTATCGACGTTACTACGTGCCGGGAGGAACTTACTTCTTCACCTGTGTGACGCACGAGCGGGCACCGATTCTGACAGGCGATCTTGCTCGACGTTGTTTGCGGGATGCGATCCACAAAGTCCAAAACGATCATCCATTTGAGATCGTGGCCGTCGTCTTGTTGCCCGACCATTGGCATACGGTGTGGACGCTGCCTCGTGGCGATGATCGCTATCCGCTCCGCTGGATGCGGATCAAGGAAGAGTTCACCGAAGCCTGGCTCGCGGAGGGTGGAGCAGAGCGGCCTCAATCGGAGTCTCGCGTGAAGCACCGCCAGCGCGGGGTCTGGCAGCGACGGTATTGGGAACACACGGTGCAGGACGAGGACGACCTGAATCGCTGCGTCGATTACGTCCATTGGAACCCGCGCAAGCACAACGTCGCCGCCCGAGTCCGCGATTGGGAATGGTCGTCGTTCCACCGGTTCGTCCGTGAAGGAGAGTACGATCTCGATTGGGGCGGCACCGATCCCACCCCCGGTTGGAACGAACCCGAATGGGGCGAGTAACAAAAGTAGG
>JAYSQC010000308.1:0-17329 GCA_043721755.1 Schlesneria sp. | reverse complement strand
GTTGATGGGGAACAGACTCGAACGTCGCTCGACGCGCGGGGCGTTGCCCACGCGGTTAAACAACGCAACCGAACAACTTAAAATTGGCGAACCACTAGGGCCGGGTGACGGCGACGGCGTTGGAACCCGCTTCGTTGGCGGTGGTGGTGACGACATAGACCTTGAACGAGGCGACATCGCCGGGGGACGTCAGACCTGCATCGGTGAAGAATTCGACTGGGTCCGAGGGCGAGAGGCTGCCAACCACGGTCTCGTTCTCGGTCGAGTAAGTCGGGCCGGGCGACATCCGCAGCTCGTAGTGGTCGATGTTGGCTGACGTGCTGGCCGCGAACGTGATCTTCGCCTGTTGAGTCGGCACGTCCCACACGCCAGTCGCCGTCACCGCATCGGGCGTGCTGCCGGGTTCGGGGCTGAGCTTCGGCAGGCTGATGACCAGTGCGTCGAGTGGGTCGAACGTCCCGATCACCGCCTTGCGATAATCGACCAGCATGGCAGACGCCCTCACCTGTGCGACGTTGCGACGTTCTCGCTCCAGCGTCACTTCCTGATCCGCCGCCTGCAACGTGGCATAGGCCGTCTTGAGTGCAGTGAGGTCAGTCGAAAATGTGGCGAGGGCATAGCTGTTCAGCAGCAACAGCGGTCCGGTGAAGCCGGGGATCGTCGCCGCGTTGATCTTGCCCCACAACGTGGCCATGTCTTCGAGCGCTGCGAGGATCGTCCCCGGCCCGGAATTCGTCCCCGGCACCAGTGGCAGCGCGGTGACAAACGCCGTGTGACCGAGGAACCCGCGCACCTTGCGATTGAACTCACCGAGCCGACTCATCAGCGCGAGCTTACTCAACTCCACGCTCTGCCGCGCGATCTCGACATCGTTCAGCTTGCCCGCAATCGACAACCCGAACGCCTGAAGGGCATCGCCCAAGTCGCTGAGATCGGCAATCGCCACCGGGCCGGGCAAAATCAACGGCCCACCCGCCCCCAACGCCAGATTCACCGCCGACCAGTGAGTCTTGAATCCGTTAATCGTCGGAACATACGAACCGATGGAAGTAATGGGCATGATTTCGCCTTGGAGAGGTGCAATGGTGTCAGTGATCGGTGCAACTCGACCAAGTTGCAGCCAAACAGTACCAATAACTGGCAGACCACGAACAGGTCGAGGCAAAATACCTAGCTGCCATCGCCAGACATCATTAACTTATGAAGAAAAGTGAACAAAGAACGCCTAAACATCGACTTCCGAAGCTCCAACATCCGCCGGGGAGCAACAGAATGTTGCCGGGGAGTCATTCAAAGAGGCAGGGGACACACAACCGGACTCCGGGGAGCGACACAATGTCGCCGGGGACTCACACAACTACGCCGGGTCACAACAACCACAGTCCGGGTAGTGACACATTCATTCCGGGGAGACGCAAAATACACCGGTACGGAACAACAAGTCACCGGGAACACGCCTCAAGCCGTTGAAATCGACCGGAAAACGCAAGTTGAACCACCTCATCGACGGACAGCGGTGGCTTGAGCCGCTGTGTGCGAAAGGCTTTGCCTAACACATACGGCGGCTCACAAAATGTAGGGTGGGCTGTGCCCACCAACTCACCAGCCAATGTGGTGGGCACAGCCCACCCTACGATTTGTTGGGCAAAGCCTGTGCGAAACCACGGAGGCAGCAATCAACTCCACAGACCGGGACATCGCAAACACGCTCCTGCCCCGGCCACCCAGCCGTCTCGCCGCGACATCAGTCCTTGCCTGCGCGAATATTGGTGATGGGCAGCGCGCCGGGATACCCGAGATGAGCAGCGCGCGGACTAACACGCTACCACACACAACAGAAAACTCAACGCGGTCGTTGACAACCCATTTACTGAACGGCATGTTACACCGCGTGAAGACCAAATCCGCGTCAACCGCTTGGCCGAGTTATCCAGCGCGCGGGTCAATTCACTGTTAGGCGTCGAAAAAACAGAACCAAAACAGACCGCGTCTGAAAGTCTGTCGTGTCTTCGATGCCTGTTCTCTCAACAACAAACACACCTGACTCATCATGCTTAATCGCAATCCAAACGAGCCATCTCTGGCTCATCCCGAATTATGTGCCGCGATTCGTCGTCAAGGACTTTTACCGGTCAACCTGATTTGTGCAACACCATCTTCCGGTGACGATGAAGCTGAATCGCTCTCCATATTTCTCGGATGCAATTTTGTTCCACGGCCAGGTGAACTCATTGAAATCCAAGACGGCAAACGATTCCAAGTGGCAACCGTCATTCACAAAGTCGCAACCATAGGCACACTCGCCGAAGGATTGACGCTCTTCGGCATGGTTGCAAACATTTCATGCGTTCCTGCCGACAAAAATGAAGAACAGACTCCGACATAGCCGCGTGCCCTTCTGGCGTGAACAAAGATTCATACGATGGCAAAGTGCGCAGTAACTCTAGCTCGTCCAGCGGACTGACAATCTCTCGTCCAATGTGTTTGCAAAGCATGAAGAACCGCCTAACAAGTCGCTCAAGCCGACACCACCAAGGGCCGGTCTTTGGTTTTGTCATGCCGCAAGCCACGCCGAACGTCTGTCGTTCATCGCGGCCCTTGGTGGTGCGGCTTACCTTGGTCGTTAGGCCGCAAGCTCAGCGTTTTGGCAAGTGAGGTGTTCGTGAGACATTCATGTCAGATTCCAAACATGCGGGCCGTTTACGTTGCCACGGCAATTTGTCTCATGGCCATTTGCGGCTGCGGTGAAACGGACACGCCGACGCAACAAGTCGCACCAGCGCCGGCGGTTGTTGCCCAACCAGAAATCACCAAACTTGACCAAGTCAAGCTTCACTTTCAAGTGGACGAAGCGAGATCGGACAAGCCGGTTGTCGCTGTGTATTTGTCCAATCTTCGCGTAACCGACGAGGCCTTGGAACACCTAAAAGATTTGGCAAACATAAAATTGCTTGCGCTCAACAACACCGAGATTTCGGATGCCGGTTTGGTGCATTTGCGCGGTTTGGTGAGCCTTGAACACCTTTGGCTTAATGACACTCAGGTCAGCGATATTGGTTTAGAACAACTAAGGGGTCTGACCAAACTCCGAGAATTGGATCTCCGCAACACCCAAGTTACGGACGCGGGGCTGGATCACCTTTCAGGATTAACAGAACTCGAATTCCTCAAGCTTTCTGACACAAACGTTACCGAGCCTGGCGCGAAGGGCCTGCAACAGTTGCTGCGTCAGTGCAAAATCGACTTGGCAGATTAGCGTTGTTGGAAAACCGCCAACACCATAGAGCCCAGCCACGAAAGGGCATAACAATCCATTGCACACGGAGACGCGGGCCGCGCGGATTCTGAGATCAATGTCGTTCGCCGCGGCCCGGTGAACGGTGGCGTCGTTCGGCAACACGTAGGCTAACATGAGCAATCGCGACAAACTTAGTATCTCGCTTTTTGCCTTCGGGCTGTCACTTTCAGCCGTCGGTGTGGCCACGGGTTCTCACGCCTTGACCTTCGCCGGTCTCTTTACGATTGCCGTCACCGTTCGCTACCGCAAAAGGCCTCCATTCTGGGGTTATCTTGCTTTTCTTGTCCTTGCCCTTGTGACCGTCGCACTCGTTCCCCCGAGTTCGCCCCTGATTGGTGCTATTCCTCTGATGCTGTCCTACGTCCTCGATTACATCGATGAGCAGAGACAGACGCGCGTGGCGCATCCCCCGGCACCGTTGGTGGCAGGCGCCAGAAATGCCGAACCAGGCGCTGCACCGAATGGCGGCCCCGCGAAGCCATCTGGCAATTCGGAAGTCACAGAGGGGCCGCCATCGGTGAGCTGAATCGTTAGGCGGCTTGACCTGACTGTGGGCATACGATCTGACCGGAGCTGCTATGGAATACAGAGAGTTTGTTTTCAACGATACGGGGAAACGACACTTCAGTCTTTCTGAGGACAGCATTTCGATCGGCAGAAACAGAAGACGTTCTCAGCACACACTTCTGCTGAAGGGTCTCGAACCAGAATATCAAACGGTTCGACAGAGGGGTCCTGCGTTTGTTGTAGGGCTGGGCGGTCTGGTCGTGGCACTGGTGTTGTTCGTATGTGGGCAAGACGCTGCCCTTGCCGTCATCACCGCAGCCACCAGTCTGTTGGCACTAATATCATCGTGGCGGAAAACAGAACACGCCGTTTTCAAAAACACAACGGGCGTCGATGCAATCTCGATCGCACGGGCGGGACCGGATAGTTCGAGTTTCAATCTCTTCGTCGATGAGCTTTCTCGAAGAATTCGACAGGCAAAGGATGAAGAAGGTGATCATGTCGACTGATTCGATTGCACACTTTGGTGGATAGGCCGCCTAACAATGGCATGAACGCGGAGCCGCCGATCGCGCGTTTTCAAATGGAGCATCAACCGCGGCGGCCCGGTTATGCCAGACGTTCGGCGGCAGAATACGGACAGACAAAACAGCCAAGAAAAACATCTGCCAAACTGAGCCTTCCGCAGGCAAACATGGACATTTCATGGCACTTCAATTCCATCCAGAACAAGGCACAATCGTAATCTGCGACTTCCGTGGATTCATTGCCCCAGAAATGGTGAAGCGCCGTCCTGTCGTCGTCGTGTCACCACGGCTCAGAAGTCGAGCAAACCTCTGCACTATCGTTCCATTGAGCACGTCCGAGCCTACCAAAGTTGCCGCGTATCATTTCAAATTGCACGTATCCCCGCCGCTGCCAGCACCTTACGACTCAAGTTTTCATTGGGTAAAAGCCGATATGATCTACACGGTGTCGTTTGATCGGCTGACATTGCCATTCAAAGCCAAGGACGCTTCCGGTAAACGGATCTACGACATTCGGGTAATCGACAAGGCAGACCTGACCAAAATTCAAGAATGCGTTCTCCACGGGATCGGGTTGTCCACTTTGACTGCCTTCCTTTAGCGTGGTAAGCTTGGGTTGTTCCCGCTCTGCTACGGCATCGGGCTCAAGTCCTCCTTCGGGAGGCCGTCGCGCATCCGGAGATTGCAATCCAGCGTGGCGTCTGGAAGGCCCTGTCGAAAGACAGGGCCTTCTTTTTTGCCAAATAACAAAAGGTCGCCCAACAAGCGGTTCAAGCGGACGGCGAGCCGGTGGTTGTTCAGGGATTTCACTGTTCATCGGAAGTCTCCCGTTCATTGCGCCGCCGCTTAACCTGTTCGTTCGGCGGCAGGAGGCGGGGTGGCTCCGCTCTGCTCGACTGAGAGTGCAAGCTTGTTTGGACGTGGCACTGCTTCGGAGTCCTCGGAGAAGCAGTGAGAACGAGAACCGGCTCTCCACCGGCACTGCTTCTCCGAGGACTCCGAAGCAGTGGCACATCCAAGGTTGTTAAAGCCATTCCAGCAGGGCCACCCCTTGGGCTTTGCACAAATAATCAGGTCGCACACTTCATGTAGGGTGGGCTGTGCCCACCATTCCACCATCGTTTGTGGTGGGCACAGCCCACCCTACATTATTTGTGCAAAGCGCACCCCTTGTCCGTTTCTGACCCACTCGACACGGCTCCACAACCTCGACACTCAATCGACAGGCGAACTCGTTCGCGTTGAGGAGCATGCGGCAGAGAACGGGGAGGCCGCGGGATTCGAGCAGTGTTTGGGCGGCGGCCGCTTCGGTGGGAGTGGGCTGGCGGCCAAAGGCGATCTGGAACGCGCGGGTCACCTGCGAGACGGGATTGGCGACGGTGTCGGTGCCTCGTGCGGTCGTCGTCTCGTGAACGATCCGTTGCGCGAAGTAGTCGCTCTGCCGCAGCAGGAAGTCGTTGTTGAGCAGGGCCAATGATTGCAGTGCGGTTGTCGTGACGCGCGGGACGGGACGAGATTCGCGGGGCTGGGGCAATCGAGCGTGGTCAGGAACGGGTGCGTGGTGGTTCTCACCGCGAACCGATAGACGCTGCGACGCCACAGGTCGGGTGAGTCGGCCGTGATGTAGTGATAGACCGGCGCGTACTCTTCCTGGTACTCGAAGTCACGGTAGCCGGCACCGAACATCTGACGGTTAATTTTTCCGCTGACGGTCAGCACGGCGTCTCAGAGATGCTTGGCACGATGCCGAGCGATTCAGCGAGCGGCCAGCTTGATCGCCGGAGTCCACGTTTGTGGCGTCCAGCCAAATGTCTGCCAGCGGTCCTTGGTGAAGACTTCGCGGACGGTCAGCGTTCCGCCCCTCAACTGGAAGTAGAAGAACGCCTGTTCCTTGCCCGAGAAGTGGCTGCCGTTATCGACGTTGAAGATCGAGTAGCCCATCGCCGCTTCCTGTGCGGTCCCGTCCCACTGAAAGATGTTTCGGGTGTGAGTGTGCCCGTACAGAATGGCGGTCACGTTGTACGGCTGCAGCGCACGGTGATAGGAACCGACATCGCAGGCGTCCCATTCTCCGTGACTCGGTTTGGCGGCGGGATCGCACGGTGCCGAGTTGCGAGCGACATCGACATGATGCGTGATGATGATCGGTCGGCCGCTCGAACCGACGTGGCGTTCGAGATCGCGCTTCAAGAACGCGAGGCTGTCGAGCGGGTTGTATCGCCCCGGTCGCTTCAGAGCGGGATCGCTGCCCACCACGATCCCCAAATTGACGAAGTGAATCGGCCCCCAGTCCCACGAGTAATGAACGCCGTTCTCTGAGACCTGCTTCAAGCCGGGTCGAGTCCTGTTCCGTTCGATGATCTTCTGAATCGGCAGCCCCGTCCCCGGTGGACTGTCGTGATTGCCATGCACTTCGTAGACGGGAAACTTCAACCGGCCATCGCCTCCTGTCAGGCCGAACTCGTCCGCGAAGGCCGCCCATTCGGTCTCGATCATCTGTGGGTGAGGCCCGCCGTGCTTGTCTCCCGTGTCGATCACGTCGCCGCCATGAATGACTCCGCGCGGCACGGCCACCGTCCCACCACCCGCCGCGTCGGGAATGGCCGTTCCCGGCAGACGGTTCAACGTCTCAACCAATCCGCGACAGGTGGCAATCGACTTCTCATCCAGCTTCGTCGGAGCCTCCTTCTGCGCGAGAAAGTGCGTGTCGCTGATGAAGAAAAACGACACGTCATCGGCCTCCGCCGCCAAGACATCACGCGCCCCCAGCCAGTTTGCTCCCATTGCCACCGCACCTGCCGAGGCAGAACTCGCGGCGAGGAACCGGCGACGACTCAACAACTCCGACGAATCCGAATCCAACATGAGAAACCTCATTTCGTGTGACGTGCGGCATAGTCCAACGATGGACGATGCGACTGAGAACTCAACCCGACGAGACTTCAACGTGATCAGCCATAACCCGGAAGAAAGCAGGAACTGGAACACTGATCTTCGCTGATCGACACTGATTTCAATCAGCGGAGATCAGTGTCGATTAGCGTTCCTAATCGTTCTTCTCGCTCGTCGAAACCAACTGCACGCCGCGTTGCTTCAAAACCATTTCGATCTCAGCTTGGTCGATTTGCTCCGAGTCGATCCATGCCGTGACCTTTCCTGTTTTGAAGCTGGCTGTGGCCATCTCGATCCCCTTCAGCTTGTAGACCATTTCATAAGCGGCGAGCGAGCAGGCTTTGCAGTCGAGACCGACGACGGGGATTTCGACCCGCTTCAATTTGTCACGCTCGACGGGACAGAGCGGCTTCACGCCGAAGGTGTGTCGCGTGGCATCACGCAGCAGGTTGTCGAACCGTTCGACGATCTGGTCGGGTTTCGCGCCGGGAAAGACTTTGGCCGGGTCGTAATCGAAATGAGCCTCGGCCTGCTCGTAGTCGATGCGAACCAGCGTGATGCCGGGAAACTTGTCAGCCCGTTTCTCGAAGAGGTCCTTCAAATCCTGTTCGCGATCCGGCTGGAACAACCCGGTGATCTGATGCTTGATCGGCGGACGCTCACTCTGCGGCGCATCGGCGGCGGACAGGATCGTGAGGGAGGTGAAAGACAGAATGATGTGGAAGGCAAAATGATGCAGGCGAAGACGGGGTGGGTGAAAGACTGAGCGAATCGTCCGGTGCGATGGGAACGCGATGTCCGCAGTCTGACCGTCGTTTTGACGACCGCCATTTAGAATCGCAAAAGGGCTGACGCCCAAGAGCCGGAGGGCTGACGCCACTCCGCTCGGAAGCAGTTCGCTTTGCTGCCTCCTCTGGTTCTTCCGGGGCTTCATCATTCTGTTTCCCATCATTTTGCCTTCCGTCTTCTGTCTTCAGCGTGTTTGAAACAGCGGACTTTGAACGAGTATGTGAATCAGCGTGCGAATGCCGCTGCCGTTGTTCTGTGTCTTCGTGACGATGGCGGCGATTTCGTCGCGGTCCTCGAATGAGAGGTCGCGGCCGGTCGAGTAGATCGTGAGTTGTCGGGCCAGGTTGTTGAGCAGCCGCGACGGGTCGGCGGCGAGGAGTGACTGGAACTCGACGATGTCTTGGAAGGCTCGATCGTCCACCAAAATGCCGCTCGGATCGACCGGCGGGCCGAGTTTGAATCCGATGCCGATGAACGGGTCGATCGAGCCGCGTGGGGCGGGGTCGCCTTCACCGATGGATCGGTAGCGCGCGCGGAAGCCGCCGATCACATCGAACGCTTCGAGCGCGAAGCCAGGCGGGTCCATGTGGCGATGACACGACGCGCAGGTGGTGTGGTTGCGATGCTTGTCGAGTTGCTCGCGGATCGTGGTCGCGCCGCGCACGTCGGGTTCAACGGCAGCGATGTTCGGCGGCGGCGGTTCCGGTTCCTTTCCCAGCAACCGAGCCATCACAAACGCGCCGCGCGGGACGGGCGAGGTCGTGGTTCCGTTGGCCGTGATCTTGAGGATCGCGGCTTGCGTGAGGAACGGACCACGCGGGTTGTTCGCAGGCAGATCGACGCGGCGGATTTGCGAACCGGTCACGCCCGCGATGCCGTAATGGACGGCAAGCTTCTCATTCAACATGGCGAAGTTTGATCGGACGAGATGGCTGGCGTCGAGATTCTTGTCGAGCAACTCGCGAAAGTAAGCCCGCGTCTCGGCGATCATTGAGTCCTGAAGGTACGCGCTGAATTCCGGATACAGCTTCTTGTCCGGATCGTTCGCCGCGATCTGCCGCAGCTTCAGCCACTGGCCGAGGAAGTCGTCGATAAATCGCTGCGACTTCGAGTGCGTGAGGAGTCGCTCAACCTCAGCCTTGAGTGTCTCCGGTTCGTGCAGCGTGTTCGCGGCGGCGAGTTCCAACAGCCGGTCGTCCGGCATCGAGTTCCAGAAGAAGTAGGAGAGCCGCGCCGCGAGGGCGTGGTCGTCGATCGTCATCTCCGTTGTAGGACGGGCACTCTTGCCCGTCTTCGATTCGTCGCCAACGTTCGTGGCATCCGGAGACTTTCGCTCGACGGGCAGGAGTGCCCGTCCTACAGGGGATTCGACGTGATACAGAAAGTCGGGCGAACAGAGCGCCGCGCGATAGGCCCAGCGCAGTGCGGTCTCGAAGCAGTCGCCCGCCTGGAGTCGCCCCTCAACCTGTGCGACGTAGGCAGCGCGAACATCGTCCGGAACCGGTCGTCGGAACGCGCGCGGCAAGAACGATGCGAGCAACTTGTCGGCATCGACCAGCGGCTGCTCGCTGTGAACCGTCCAGAGACCACTCACCGGATCGGCGACGTTCTTGCCCATGAACATCTTCTGGCGATGAGGCTCATGTTTGGGCGGGCGGACGTTCGGATACTGCTCCTGTTTGAACTCAACGAGCGGCAGATCGCCGAACAATCGCTTGTGACTCGGCGGCGGCCACGAGTCGAACAACGGGCCTTCCACGTCGAGGTAATCGCACACGACGCCCGGCCCGGTGAACTCCATCGCCCGCTTCTTCTTGAAGTAGTTCGCGGCCGGAGCGAGTGACGCGGTGTTGAAGCCGATCGTGTCGTTCTGGTTCAACCAGGTGGTGAATTCGTGCATCTGCTCGTTCATCGACGGAGCGTCGAGATGCGTGAGGACGCTGCTCGGATGGCCGCCGCCGCGCCCGTCGCCGGTGAGCGTCACAATCGACAGCCGCGCCGCTTCCGTCCCGCGACCGGGCAGGACTTTTCCCTGATCCCACTGAAAGCTCCAGAGCGATGTCTTCAGCCGATACCGCGCCGGATAGATCGCGACGAACTCGTTGAAGTACGGGTGGAACGATTCGTCCTCGTGACGGAAGAGGCCGACGCTCGCCCCGTTGTGGAACGAACCCATCCGCTCGTGAGCACCCTGGTCGATGTGACCCTGTTCGCCCGCCGGTGGGAATTCGGGATCAGGCTGCTTGTTCTTGAGCAACACGCCATCGCCATTCATCAGCACATGTGCGACGAACCCCGCCGGATTAGCGAGCGAGATGCGCTGCGTCTTCACCGTTGGCGGCTGCGGCTGAATGGCGATCGCCAGTTTGAGCGTATGCTCAGCCGCTTCGATGTACTTCGCCAGATTGACGTGCGAGATGTCGAGCGCGTCTGAGTTCTTATCGAACCCGTGCGCCGACCCGTCCGCTGGCAGGTCATTCTGAAGCGAGATGCCCGGCATATCGAACAGGTCGCGGATGGTGTTCTCGTACTCAGCCCGCGTCATCCGCCGCGTCCCGGTTCGCGGCTCACTCCCGATCCGTTCCCGCTCGGCCTTAATGAGCGACGCTTTCAACTGCTTCGTCACCGCGTCCCGCTCCGCCGCTTCCGGTCGAGCCTGTCCCTTTGGCGGCATCTCGCCCGATTCAAGCCGGTCATGAATCTTGACCCACCGCGTGAAGCTGTCGGCGTTCGCAAAGTCCGGCCTCAGCGACATCAGATTCAAGCCACCCTCTTGCACATCCTGGCTGTGGCACTGGTAGCAGTGCGTTTTGAAGAAAACGTCTGGCTGCTCTGCTGCCTTTGCAAATTCACTGAGGGCGACCAGCAGGAGATAAGCTGCGAAGCTGTGGCTGATTGTCTTGAGCATGTTTTGCTTTCTTGATGAGAGCCGCGCGAATTGAGGGGGGCGCGAATAAATACGGTTCATCGGATGTTTTCGGGGGATTGTTGGTTCCAGACGGAAGAAGGAAGTCGCCTGTATTTCATCCCGAAGGGATGCCAGCGATTAGCCGGGGGTTGAGCGTCTGCGACACCCCCGGCTAATCGCTGGCATCCCTTCAGGATGAAGACACCGACCGACATCCGTATTTGATCTCTTTCAGTCGCCCCCCAAAAATCAGATGAACCATAAATACAGAGACGAATGAGGTCAGTCGCACTTGTCTTTCCCTTCATTTGTCTTGATCTTCATTCGCGCTCCCCTCAATTCGCGCGGCGCCTCTTAATTCTTTTCGTCCGGCAACTCCGGCACTTCTCTGAGCAACTCGTCCAGCAGCGAGTCGGTGCCGTGTTTCTGTGTCCACGACCGGAGATAGGTCCAGTCGATGATCGGGCCGCTGACGGTGAGGACGTTGACGACATCGTCCAAGTCCTTTCGACGTTTCCAGCGGAGCTTTTGGATGACGACATCCTCCACTGTGGGGAGCCAAACCTCTCGGTGGATCTCGCCAAGCATTCTTCGATAGCGACGGCGAAATCGCTCGCGGTGGTGCTCATCCTGCTCATTCAGCCGAAACAATTCGATCTGAAATTTTGTCGGTAGATAAGTGACGACGTTTCGTTTCGATCCCGTCAGTGCCTCCAGTTGCAGTTGCCGATCAAGCCGGAAATCCGCACCGAGTCGTTCCATCAACTCAGTCAATTGGCCCGACCGCAGTGCGACTACGAAGTCGGCATCTTTGGTCGATCGTCCGATACTGTAGGCGTTCGATGAGAACGCTCCGACCACCATGTATTCGATCTGGCACGCTTCAAATGCGTCAACAACCGCCGCAGTCGCCTCAATGCTATTCATCGGTGTCCTCAATGTTGCGATAGATTCCCGCGTCGGCGATTCGGCGGGCAATTGCCAACCGCCGGTCTAATTCTTGTTCGACTTGTTGGTCGTCGAAGTTCGAGAACTGAGCTCGAATTCCGCTGCGAGCCAACGCACAATTCAGATCGAAAAGTCGCGGGCCATCGAGAATCTTTTCATCCATCGGCGTGCGGCGGGCACGCAGTACTTTCTCGATGAAGATCGAGTCCATCAACGCTTTGGTTTCCGCGTCGGGTTGGGTCATTGGTGTTTCTCCAGAGGGACGACTGAGGAAGCCGTGCAAAACAACTTCCCGCATTCTTGGCCTTTCCTCCCTCCCCTCGGCGGGGAGGGCTGGGGAGGGGGGAGGAAGGTCGAGTCGATTTGCCACTCGTCCCCCTCCCTAACAGCCTGTTGATAAACCCCACCGGGCTTGTCCCGGTGGCTCAGGGGGCTTTGCACTACGGCGGAATTCCATTGGAATTGAGTAGTGCAAAGACCTGTTTCCACCGGGGCAAGCCCGGTGGGGTGGTTGTTCAACGGACTGCTAACCCTCCCCGCCGAGGGGAGGGAACCAGAAGGGAACTCGGGAAGTGATTGCGAGCCGGTTCCCGAACGATCTGTGTTCACACCATCTCCAGCCCGCGGAACGTTCCCTTACCGGTCGAGAACTGATCGTTTTCGATGCCGAGGCGTTGGAGCATCGAGACGAAGAGGTTGGTCAGCGGGTAGTTGTTTTGTTGGTCGAAGGCGAGGTGTTGGCCGTGCCTGAAGCCGCCGCCCGCGAGCAGGGCGGGGAGGTTCACGTTGCTGTGCGAGTTCGCGCTCCCCATGCAAGTTCCGTAGAGGACCATCGTGCGATCGAGGAGCGAGTCGCCCTCTTCCTTCGTTTCACTGAGCGACTTGAGGAAGCCGCCGAGCGCATCGAACTGGCCTGCTTCATGATTGCGGAGTTCGTCGAGGACTTCCGGGCGGTTGCCGTGGTGGGTGATGTTGTGGATCACGGTCGTGTCGATGAACAGCGAGACGACGCGCGACGAATCGGTCTCGAGCGCCAGCTTGATGACCTCGAAGAACAGCCGCGTGCGTTGGACGAAGGCTTTCGCATCGTCGATGTCTTCCGGCGGCTTCGCACTCACGACCGGCTTGGGCTGGTGTTCCCAAGTCTCGGAACTGGCGAGTCGCTGTTCGAGGTCTCGCACGGCGGTGAAGTACTGGTCCAGCCGGTTTTGGTCGCTCTTTGACAGCGAGCGGTTCAGCCGTTTTGACTGCTCGCCGACGAAATCGAGCAGGCTGCGGCCTTGCTGGAGTGCCTCAACATTCGCCGCGACTTCTGCCGGTTTTCCCTGCACAAACAGCTTTTGAAAGAGCTTCTTGGGACTCTTCTCCGACGGGATCGGTGCGCCGCTGCGGGTGTAGCTGAGCGTTGAGCCTTCGTTGCTGTTGGCCAGCACGAGCGACGGGTAGCGCGTCCGGTTGCCGATCAACTCAGCCGCGTACTGGTCGAGCGAGACCCCGTTGCGAAAGCCGCCGCGTTCCGGATGCGGCGTCCCGGTGAGGAAGCATTTTTCCGCCGCATGAGCACCCGTCACGCCGGGGTGGCTTGTTCCAGAGAAGACTGTGAACTGATCGCGCTGCGCGGCGAGCTGCTGCAAGTACGGCGTCAGCTCGTAATCGCGTCCGGCTTTCTCGGGGAAGAAGAACTGAGGCAGGATCCCCATGTTCGTTTCGATGGCGATCATCCGCCGAGGGACTTGCTTCGCATCGTCGGCCGCAAACGCGGGCCGCATCGCGTCGAGTAATGGCAGGGCGAACGCGACGCCGGTCCCACGGAGGAACGCGCGGCGTGAGAGCGGATCACGTGAGATCGAGAAGGGGACGGGCATGGGTGGGGACTCCGAAGCGCGTTGGTGCGTTGAAACGTAGGGTAAGCGTCTCGCTTGCCCGTCTTCTTGGCAAAAGTTCTCAGCAAAAACCGGGCAAGCGAGACGCTTACCCTACGGTAGCGATCAATTCCTCGTCACAAACTCATCGAGGTTCAAAATCACATTGGCGACAGCGGTCAGGGCGGCGAGGTCTGTGGCGGTTTGTCCTGCGGGGAGTGGGCCGAGGGGATCGGTGGCGAACTTCACGGCCTCGGCGGGATGAGTCTCATAATGGGCGCGGCGGCTGTCAAACAGCTTGGTCAGCGTGGCGATCTCGTTGGGACGCGCGGGGCGGATCAACGCGAGTTGCAGGCCGAGAGCAAGGCGATCTTCCAGCTTGGCTGATACGGCCTCCTTCACCATGCGCCGGGCGAGGGCTTGCGCCGCTTCGATGTAGGCCGGGTCGTTGAGCGTGACGAGGGCTTGCAGCGGCGTGTTCGTGTTGATGCGGCGGACGGTGCATAGCTCACGGCTGGGTGCGTCGAAGGTCGTCATCGCGGGATAGGGCGTTGTCCGCTTGATGAATGTGTAGAGGCCGCGCCGGTAGCGGTCTTCGCCTTGGCTCGTCTCCCACTTCGTCGTGTTGTAGGTCGATTGCCAGATGCCGTCGGGTTGAGGCGGCATCACTGACGGTCCGTACATCTTGTGACTGAGCAGCCCTGACACGGCGAGCGCGTTGTCGCGAATCATCTCCGCTTCCAGCCGGAACCTCGGCCCGCGTGCGAGCAACCGATTGAAGCGGTCTCGTTCCAGCAGTTCGCTCGACGCACGCGACGACTGTCGGTACGTGGCGCTCATCACGATCAGTTTGCAGAGACGCTTGTGGGACCACGGGGAGTTGGCCTCGCCCGACGTACCTCCCCTAAACTCGACTGCCAGCCAATCGAGCAGTTCGGGGTGCGTCGGTGACTGGCCTTGTGAGCCGAAGTCTTCTTGGGTCTCGACGAGACCGGCTCCGAAGAACTGCGGCCAGATGCGGTTCACGGCGACGCGCGCGGTGAGCGGGTTGTCGGGATGAGTCAACCACGCGGCGACGCCGAGTCGGTTCGCGGGTGCCTCCGGTGCGAGTGGATGAAAGTTCGCGAGGACCGCCGGTTCGACGACATCGCTCTGTTCGAGGAAGTTGCCGCGCACATGCAGTTTCGTGGTGCGACGTTTGGCGGTAGGCAACTCGCGCAGGATCGGCGTTTGCGGAATGGGGACAGCGGCGATCTCCTTCTTGAGTAAAGCGATCTGATCGCGGAGTGGCTGCGTGAGCGGTGCGATCCCCGCGAAGTGTTTCAGGAGCTGAGTCTGTTGAGCGGGTGAGCGATCACTCTCGGCGAGTTTCGCAATCACGAGGATCGGCTCGGGGACTTTGTCATCGAGAGTTGGATTGTCGTCGCTGGTGGCAGAGAGTCGGAAGCGGCCGAGGCTGAAGCCGGGCGTGCCGTTCTCAAACAGATGGGCGAGCGAGACCATCAGCGATGTCCCGGCAGGCAACGTCACGGGAGCAGCCGGTGTGAAAACCGCCGCATGGGGTTTGGTTTGCTCGGGTGAGACGGCCCAACCGTGCTTCTTGCGATCGGCGTTCTTGAGCGCGTGCTCGACCGGATAGCCGTTCTGAGAGAAGTCGGCTTTCGCGCCGGTCAGTTCGATCTCGGTGATCTCGCCCGAGGTCTTCCCGGTGTGAACCTTGATCTCGGACAGCACGAAGTTCCCGTCGCTGACCGCGCGGCCGACACCGCTTCGGGGGTGAGACTTGTCGGTCAACGCTTCCAGTTTGAGTCCCGTGAAGTGAGGCAGATCGGTGGGCAAGGTCAGCATGTACATCTCTGCCGCCGGAGACGTGGCTTCGACCAAGAATGATCCGTCCTCTTGCAACGTCATCTTTGAACCACTGGCGGCGGAGTAGGCGACGCCGCTCTGTGGGGTCTGCTTCAAGACGACCCAGCCGCGCGCGGTCTTCAGTTTCGCGGTCCACTCGTCGGCTGCAGCTTTCAATTCGGGAGTGACCGCGTCGCGCTGCTGTTCGAGTTTCGCGATCTCGCCGTTGAGCTGTTCGATGCGCAGCGATTGCGCGCGCGTCGGCGTGGCGAGCTTCGGGCGTTCGTCGGAGTCATCCGCGTCTTCGGTCTGATTGAAGTAGGCGAGGAACTGGTAGTACTCGCGCTGCGAGATCGGGTCGTACTTGTGGCTGTGACACTTCGCACAACCCATCGTCAGACCCATCCAAACTTGGAGCGTCGTGTCTACGCGGTCCTTCACGGCTGCGATGCGGAACTCTTCGTTGTCGGTTCCGCCCTCATCGTTGACCATCGTGTTGCGGTGAAAGGCGGTCGCGAGGATTTGCTCGGTCGTCGCGTCCGGCAGCAGGTCACCGGCGAGTTGCTCGCGCGTGAATTGGTCATAAGGCAGGTCACGGTTGTAGGCGTCGATCACCCAATCGCGGTAACGCCACATCGTGCGCATCAGGTCTTTTTCGTAGCCTTTCGTGTCGGCATAGCGCGCGAGGTCGAGCCACATCCTCGCCCAACGTTCACCGAACGCGGGCGACTTGAGCAGCTCATCGACCAGCGTCTCGTAAGCGTTCGGCGACGGATCGCGTACGAACTTTGCAACGAGCTTTGAATCGGGAGGCAAGCCGGTCAGATCGAACGCCACGCGGCGTGCCAACGTGTGCCGATCCGCTTCAGGCGACGGTTTCAGTCCCTCCCGTTCGAGCCGCGCGAGGACGAAGCGATCCAGATCGACCTTCGCCCACGTGGCCTCTTTCACCTCGGGGAGCATCGGCCGCGCTGGCTTCTCAAACGACCAATGCGTTCCCCACGCCGCACCCTCGGCGATCCAACGTTTGAGCGTTTCGACCTGTTCGGCGGTGAGCGACTTCCCCGAATCGGGTGGTGGCATTTTCTGAGTCGCGTCGTCGGAGAGAATGCGTGTGACGAGTGCCGACTCGGCCACGTTCGACGGCACCACCGCGCGACGCCCGTCGTGCGCGGCCGTGGCTCCCTCGCGCGTATCGAGTCGCAGTTCGGCCTCACGATGCGAGTCGTCCGGCCCATGACAGGCAAAACAAGCGCGAGCCAAGATCGGCCGCACGTCTCGCACAAAGCTGACCGGCTGCGGCCCCTCGGCGGCACGCGCGTCGCACGAGAGAACGACCGGCACGAGGAGCAAGAACGGAACCACAACCGCATCCAATCGGTGTCGCATGAATTTCAAATCCAAAATGGGAGGTTTGGCTGAGGGTGCATCCAGGAGGCGACTGGAACACTCATCTGCGCTGATCTTCACTGATTTTTATCAGCGTGGATCAGTGCCGATCAGCGTTCCAGATTCTCGCCGATGTCAAAGTTCCTACGCGGATGTTTTGTCCGACAGCGGCGGGTACGGCAAGTGGACCGGCAATTCTTCAGAGAATTGCGGTTCATCGGATGTTTTGGGGGGATTCATATGGAGAGCGATGAACGACGGCGGCCGGTCTTCATCCTGAAGGGATGCCAGCCATTAGCCGGGGGTTGAGCGAAGCGACACCCCCGGAAGGGGTTGGACAATTGGCTGTGGCATCCTGAAG
>JAYSQC010000307.1:0-9283 GCA_043721755.1 Schlesneria sp. | reverse complement strand
TCGTCTTTCGCTCCGCGAAAGAACGTCCTTTCGCGGAGCGAAAGGCGACAATGCGACAGTAATTTTTGCGCCGGTCCTCAAGGGACATGAATCATCCGGGCGGGGCGGTTGCTTCGTTTGGACGGACACGTCTGAAGAACCGTCGTTTCAAGTACTGACCGATGAAGTGGGAGCGATCACCGATCCTGCGTGTGCCGTGACCGAAGCTCGGATCGAACACACTTTCCGCTGGCTGCTCCGCCGCTTCGTCGATCCGCCGTGGATTGACGAGCGACTCGGGAGCGCACCGACAACATCCGCTGTCGGTGCGCTCCCGGCGGATTCGTAGCGACCAACATCGAAGCCGGGGCTTAGGCGACCGGCAGGAAAGAGTTTACCCGTAGGATGGACGCCCCCGTCCGTCCGAGCTTGCCCAGTAAAGCCGGACGGACGGGGGCGTCCATCCTACGTTGCACGTACGCGAACTCCTGTCACTCACCTTAGGACCGGCCCATCAACACGTGTCGTCTTTCGCTCCGCGAAAGAACGTCCTTTCGCGGAGCGAAAGGCGACAATTGCGACAGTGATTTCTACGATGACCCTCAATGACTTCGCGAAGGAACGCCACTCATGACGACCGCTCACACGGAACACGCGCTCCCGCTGGTTGCTCTCGGCGATCCTCGTGCCGCCGCGCTGTCGCATTTGTTGGACCTTGCGTTGCGATTGGCGACCGAGAACGACCTCGACCGCATCCTGCAAATCGTGACCAACAGCGTTTGTGACGCGGTCGATTGCGAACGAGCCAGCCTGTTCGTGATCGACGAAGTGCGGCGTGAACTCTACACGCGCGTCGTCACCGAACTGGAGATCAACGAAATCCGGCACAGCCTCGATCAGGGGATCACCGGTTGGGTTGCCCGGCATCAGCAGGGCGTTCACGTTCCGCAGCCCGACACCGATGAACGCTGGGATTCCTCCGTTGATCGCCGCACGGGATTCGTGACTCGCAACATCCTTTGTGCGCCGGTGATCTCGAACATCGACGAGCGACTCGTGGGCGTGTTGCAGCTCCTCAATAAGGCTGACGCGGGGTTCAGTCCCTTCGACGAGCAATTGATCCGCGCGTTTGCCGCTCACGCCGCAACGGCTCTCGAACGGCGGCGACTTCAAGAGGAAGCTCGCCACGCGCACGAACTCGAACACGCGATGGAGATGGGCCGACGCATCCAACGCGGTTTTCTGCCCGACACGCTGCCGAACATTGCCGGATATGAAGTCGCCACCTGGTGGCAACCGGCGGAGTTCGTCAGTGGCGACTACTACGATTGGCTACCGCTGACGGACGGTCGCATCGGTTTCGCCATCGGAGACGTGAGCGGCCATGGATTGGGGGCGTCGCTCATCATGGCCTCGCTGCGCGCGATGTTGCATGTCCTCACGAAGACGCTCGCCGATCCCGACCGCATCGTCGATCTGCTGGCGGAGTCGATCGCGCCGGACCTCAAGGAATCGCAGTTCATTTCCTTCCTGCTCGTCGCCCTCGATCCGGCTTCGCACCAAGTCCACTTCGCGAATGCCGGCCACGCCCCCGCGCTGCATCTCGACACGGCTGCGGCCACGTTTCGACGACTCGATGCGACGCGCTTGCCGCTCGGATTTCCGAGGCTCTTATCTGGACAGACGCCTCCTCAGTTAGAGCTTCGAGCCGGCGATCTGCTGGTTCTCGGTACCGACGGCTGTATTGAAGTCCGCGACTCAAGTGACACGATGTTCGGCAATGAGCGACTCCAACAATTGGTGCTCGCGTATCGAAACGAGTCTGCCACCGAGATCGTCGCCGCCGTTCGCGATGCCGTGCAACAGTTCCACGGGCGGCCGCTGCCACCGGATGATTCGACACTGCTGATCGTCAAACGCGTGGGATGAACCGGCACGTAGCAGCTTGTTGGAAAGACCGTAGGGTAAGCGTCTCGCTTGCCCGTGATTGCAGTTGGAAGATGGGCAAGCGAGACGCTTACCCTACGTTATGCCGCAGGCTGATCGGGTGCGTGGAGTCTTCGGAACGCACCGGTTCGACACCGGGTAACTTTCCTGCGGTGCGTTCCGAAGACTCCACGCACCCTACAGCAGTTCAAGCGGACGCACGTTCTTGACCGACCTCAAAAGCACCGATACCATCCCGCCACATTTGCGGCGAACCCGCTTTGAACTCACCGTGTCCCAGACGCCATCATGAAACACGAATCGCTGCTACTCCTCGGCCTGCTACTTACCCGCTGAAACGCGAGGTCCGGGGAACGTCCAGTCGCATCAAATGCACCAGTTCACCCCAAGGCCGCGCGGCCTTGGGGTGTTTTTGTTGGTTGAGGGTGGAGGGTCGAAGGTTGATGGCCAGAGAAAGGCCACACCGATTGACCACGCCCTGCAGCCTCTGACCATCAACCTTCAACCATAGACCCTCAACCCACCATGAACGACAACGTCATCATTTTCGACACGACGCTCCGCGATGGCGAGCAGTCTCCCGGTTGCAGCATGACCATGCCCGAGAAGCTCAAGGTCGCCGAGGCCCTCGTTGAACTGGGGGTCGATGTCATCGAGGCCGGTTTTCCGATCGCCTCGCCTGGCGATTTTGAAGCGGTGCGAGCGGTCGCTCAAAAGTTTGGCGATCGCACGACGATCTGTGGTCTCGCGCGGTGCCGCAAAGACGACATTGAACGCGCCGCGGAAGCGCTCAAGGGAATCGCGAAGCCGCGCATCCACGTCTTCCTCGCCACCAGCCCGATTCACATGCAGTACAAGCTCAAGATGGCCGAGCAGGAAATCGTGAAGGCGACCGTGGAACACGTCGCGCTGGCCAAGTCGTTCTGCGACGACATCGAGTTCTCGCCGGAAGACGCCGCACGCACGGAACTCGATTTTCTGTGCGAGGTCGTCGAGAAGGCGATCGCGGCGGGAGCCACTACCGTCAACATCCCCGACACGGTCGGATACGCGACGCCGACGCACTACTTCAATGTGATCTCGTACCTCAAGCAACATGTGTCGAACATCGACCAAGCCGTCATCAGCACGCACTGCCACAACGATCTGGGGTTGGCGGTGGCGAATAGTCTCGCGGCAGTCGAGGCCGGGGCGCGGCAGGTCGAATGCACGATCAACGGTCTCGGCGAACGAGCGGGTAACGCGGCGCTCGAAGAGATCGTGATGGCTCTCAAGACCCGGCACGACTACTACGGCGTGAACACGCGCATCAACACGCCGAAGCTCTGCAAGACGAGTCACCTCGTGTCGAGCATCACCGGGATGTTGGTTCAGCGGAACAAGGCGATCGTCGGCCAGAACGCCTTCGCTCACGAGGCGGGAATTCACCAGCACGGCATGCTCCAGAACCGTGCGACGTACGAGATCATGAAGTCCGAGGATGTCGGCTTCGTCGGTGAGAACATGGTCCTCGGCAAGCACTCCGGCCGACATGCCTTCCGTGCCCGAGTCACGGAGTTGGGCTATACGCTCGACGAAGCGCAGCTCCAAAAAGTCTTCGACGACTTCATCGCGTTGGCCGACAAAAAGAAGCACGTCTACGACGCCGACATCGTTGCCTTGATCGACCGGCAGGCGAACGTCACGGCCGAACGCTGGAAGCTCGTTCAGTTTCACATCGCCGCCGGAACGGGAACGATCCCCACCGCCACGGTCGAGCTGCGCGATGAGAAGAATCCGGCCGAACCGCAGTCGTACCGAGACGCTGCCATCGGCGATGGTCCCGTCGATGCCGTTTGCAAAGCGCTGGAACGGATCATCGGAGTCACCGCCGAATTGAAGGACTACCAAGTCCGAGCGGTTTCCGGCGGCGAAGACGCTCAAGGCGAAGCCAGCGTCGAAATCAACCACCTCGGCCGCCGCTACCACGGCAAAGCGGTGAGTACCGACATCCTCGAAGCGAGCGCGCTCGCCTATCTCAAAGCCCTGAACAAAGCCGTGGCCGAAACCCCGTCCGAGAAGCCCGAACCGGGTGTGTGATTTAGCGAGTGTTGATGGTTGTCTTCGGGCGTCAGCCCTCTTCTTGCTTTCTGAGCGGAGCGGCGTCAGCCCTCCGGCTCTTAGAAACCGGGCTGACGCCCAAGAACCGGGGGGGCTGACCCCGCCCCGCTCAGAATTCACATGCGACGAGCGAACGCTCCCAACGACGGAACCAACTTCATGACAGACCGTCGCGTGCTGATCCCCATCGTCGCCGGCGTCGTCATCGCCGTGCTGTGTGCTTGGCGGGTGATGACGAACAGGCCGCAGGACTACGCGGCTCAAGTGAGTTTGGAAGCGGCCAAAGTCGTCACTCGTTCGGCGGCCGATTTGGATTTTGAGGGACTGGATTCCGACAACCGGATGGTGAGGTTGGCGGCGTTTCTGGGGCGTCACCGCATCCTCGTCCTGTTCTTCGATGGCGAACTGGGCGCGGACAAAGACGCGGAGTTGCTGCGTCTGCGTGAGCGGTTCGTTGAGTTGAAGGCTCACGATGTGAAGGTCATCGCGGTGAGTACCGCGTTGCCGCAACAGAACCGCGCGGCGATGTTGCCTGATCGAGCGGGTGAGTTCCCGTTTCCGCTCGTCTCCGACTTCAATCCGGTCTCACCCGAGGAAGCTCAAAAAATCCACCGACGCTGGGGACGCTGGGATGACTCGACGGAAAAGGCAAAGCCCGGTGTGTTCGTGATCGACCGCAAGGGGCAGATTGAATTCCTGGGTGGTGCGCCGAAGCCGGTCGCGAGCGTGGACCTGGCGGTGGAGAGTCTTGTTCGGTGAAACGAAGTCCCGAAGGGGAAATCTCGAAGTCCGGCTTTTCCTAAAGCCGGACTTCGGGCAACGCTCTTCGGATAGATGCTCGTCCTCGCTCACGCTTCGGGTTGGTGTGGCTGCGCTTCGTCTTGACCAATTCCCGCAGGCTCGGATACACACCGCCGCCATGCGAGGACTTCTAGCCAGCTTTGTTGTTTTGCTTCTGATCGCGCTGCCGTTGTGGGCGGCGTCGGGTTGGGTCGAGGAACAGCAACTCGGGCCGTACCTGATCCGATCCGAGTTCGCCTTGCGCGACGTGTCGGACTTGGTGAGTGACCTCGGCGATTTGCAGACCGATCTCGAATCGATGCTGTCGCTGAAGTGTGAGCCGACGGAAATTCAGATTCACCTGTTTCGCAGTCGCTCGACCTATGCGAACTATCTGAGCAAGCGGATTCCGGACGGAACCAAACGTCGCGCGTTGTTTGTGCAGGGGGCCGATGCCGGGCGCGTCTATGCCTATCGGACGCGCGACCTCGACACGGATGTGCGACACGAAACGACGCACGCGCTGCTGCACACCGCGCTCCCTTTCGTGCCGCTCTGGCTGGACGAAGGGTTCGCCGAATACTTTGAAGCCTCGCCGGGACTGCGTGAGAAACACCACCCTCACCTCGGAGAAATTCGGCGAGCGATGTGGCTGGGCTGGAAGCCGGAGATCGAGAAGCTGGAAGCCAAACGCGAGATGCTCGATATGGGCAAGGACGACTACCGCGATGCGTGGAGCGTCATCCATTTCATTCTGCACGGCCCCCCCGCTGCGCGCGAAGCCTTGGCTGCGTACTTCGATGAGATCAAATCAGGCCAAGCCCCGACGCCGCTGAGTCAGCACCTGCGCCGTCGCATTCCGAATCTCGATCAGAAGATCATCGCGCACCTAAAGTGAGTGCGGTGTTCGTGTCTTACGTGGTATCGGCGCTTCGTTTAACCGCGTGGGCAACGCCCCGCGCGTCGAGCGACGTGATACCTCACGCGGCACAAAGTGATGAGGTTTCCGAGCGGGGCGGCGTCAGTCCCCCGGTTCTTCCGAAGAGGGCTTACGCCCAAGAACCGGGGGGCTGACGCCGCCCCGCTCAGAAGTCTCATCACGGACCACGCGGTTAAACGAGCTGATGCGTCCTCATTGCGTGGTCGCCAGCAACGATTGGGTTTGCCAGTTTTTGGCTTGTCAGCTAGTGTTCCGACCGATATGAGGGCCGGGCGGGATCGTTCACGAGATCAGTGAAACGGCCTTCCGAGCCTGTTTCGGAAGGGATAGATGCGATGTCGATTCGAGTGATGTTGATGAACCGCAGCGGCTGGATGACAGCCGTGTTGGTGATCGCCGCTGCATGGATGGGATCGCTCTCGCTGGCGGTGATCGTGTGCGCGGACGATCCTTCCCAAAGCGGTTCCCAAGACAAGCCGAAGCCACCGCCTCAGACTGCCGTGAAAGAGGCCTCGCCCATCACCTCGGTCACGTCCTCCGATGGTCAGGAACTTCCGAAGCCACCCATCGACGAAGCTCATCCGCTCTACCTGCCGTTGCAAGAAGCGTACAAGGCGCGCGAAGCACTGAAGGCGGTGAAGGATTACGAGGCCAACTTCGTCAAACGCGAATTGCTCGGTCGCCGCCTGCAATCGACGACGATGAAGCTCAAGCTGCGCGAAGAGCCATTCAGCGTCTATTTGAAGTTCATCGACACCAGCGCCGGGCGCGAAGTCCTGTACGTGCAAGGTCGCAACAACAACCAATTGCTCATTCACGAAGCGGGCCTGAAATCGCTGGCCGGGACCGTCTTCCGTGCCCCGAACGCGGCCGATGTCATGGCCGAGAACCGTTACCCGGTGACGATGATCGGTCTGAAATTCATGCTCGACAAAGTCATCCAGCAATGGGAGGACGAAGGAAAGTTCGGCGAGGTCAAGACGCAAAAGTATCCCGGTGCCAAGCTTCCCAGTGGCGAAGAGTGCATCGCGTATGAGTCGCTCCACCCGACGCCGCGCAACCAATTCAAGTTTCACATCACGCGGCTTTGGATCGAGACCAAGTCCGGCTTGGCCATTCGCATCGAGCAACTCGGCTTCCCGCAAAAGAACGACAAGGCTCCCCCCGTGATCGAGGAGTACACCTACGCGAACCTCAAGGTAAACGTGAAGCTGACCGATGCCGATTTTGATCGCGGCAACCGGTCGTATGCGTTTCCGTAATTGAGCTGAGGCAACATTCTCCTTTTTCGGAGCGGGGGACGTGAGTCCCCTGAATCGGCGCTGGTTGCAGTGGAGGCCGGATTCAGGGGACTCACGTCCCCCGCTCCGAACTTCTGGAAATCCTGTCGAGAGAATCTCCGTGACCGCTCCTCAGCCGACAACGTTGCTCGTCGCCGAAACCGTCGCGGACGTGCGCGCGGCGGTGACTGTGAGGCATCGAGCTGGCCGATCCGTTGGGTTCGTGCCGACGATGGGCGCCTTGCACGCGGGGCACGTCAGTCTGATCGAACAGGCTCGCGCGGAATGCGACTTCGTGGTGGTCAGCATCTTCGTTAACCCGACGCAATTCGGGCCGAACGAGGACTTCAACCGCTACCCTCGACCCCGCGAACGCGACTTGGAACTGTGCGCGAACGCCGGGGCCGATCTCGTTTTCTATCCGACCGTTGAGACGATGTATCCACCGGGACACCGGACGTTTATTGAAGTGAGCGGTCTGTCGGACGTGCTGGAAGGTCAGATCCGACCGGGCCATTTTCGAGGGGTTACGACCGTCGTGACCAAGCTGTTTTTGATCGTTCTCGCTGACAAAGCCTACTTCGGACAGAAGGACTATCAGCAGCAGATGCTCATTCGCGTGATGACTCGCGAACTGAATCTGCCGACCGAGATCGTCACTTGCCCGACGCTGCGCGATCCCGACGGCTTGGCGATGAGCAGCCGCAACGCGTATCTCAGCGCGACCGAACGCCAGGCAGGGCTGTGTCTGTCGCAGGCACTTCGTTTGGCCGAGCGGTCGTTTGAGTCAGGCGAATGCGACGTGAAACAGGTTGAAGCGGCAATGCGATGCCTCATTGAGGCGACTCCCGGCGCGGTCCTCGACTATGCGGTGGTCGTGCATCCGGAAACGCTTTGTCCCTTGGAGACGGCCGAGCCGGAGATGGTCGCTCTCATCGCAGCCCGGTTCGGAACAACGCGGCTGATCGACAACGCGGTCTTCATTCGCAAATGACTTTGTGCTCTTAAATTGTCAGGCTCGCCATGCGTCAAGTTTTGTTTCACATCCCGCTCGATCCGATTTGGACCTTCGGCCCTCACATTCTGGTGCCCGGATTTGGCTTCGGGGTCGTGCTGCTGGCCTGGGTGCTGTTTGGCCTTTGGGCGTGGATCGCACGACGGAAAGAAGTGGACCGTCGCTTCGATGCCGACGACCTCTGGCTGATCGGGCGTTGGCTGGTCGGTGCGTTCGTGATCGTGTTCGCCGCGCCGCAGTTGGGAGCGTGGCTGCGCGCGAATGGGTCACCGAATTTTCGAGACGGTCTGCCGGTGTTCGGCTACGGGTTCATGCTGTTCCTCGGAATGGCGAGTGCGATCTGGTTGGCATCGTGGCGGGCAGAACGCGAGGGTGTCTCGACCGACCTCATCTGGGACATGGCTTTTTGTTTGTTCTTGTGCGGGATCGCGGGAGGGCGACTGTTCTATCTCGTGCAGAAACGTGAGGAAGTCTTCGCGAACGTCAACGATGTGCCAAGTCTGCTCAATGCGGTCTTCAACCTCTCTCAAGGCGGGTTGGTGCTTTACGGAGCGTTGCTCGCGGGAGCCGCCGCGTTCTTCGCTTTTTGCCGGTATCGTCGAGTGTCACCGCTCGGCTTGCTCGATGTCATCACGCCGTCAATTTTTATCGGGATCGGGTTTGGTCGGATCGGCTGTTTCTTGAACGGCTGCTGCTACGGCGACGAATGTTCGTTGCCGTGGGCGGTGCAGTTTCCGCGAGGGAGCGCGACGTTCGATGCGCTCGTTTGGAAACGGCTTGTTCCGCCCGATGCCTTGTGGACGCCGCCGCTCCATCCCACTCAACTCTACAGCGCGCTGGATGGTTTCCTGATCGCGGCTCTGACGTTTTGGTACTTCAGCCACCGGCGGCGGAATGGTGAGTGTTTCGCGGTCGCGTTGATGATCTATCCGATCACGCGCTTCGTGATTGAGATTCTGCGGAACGACGAAGGAGGCCAGCTCGGCACTTCTCTGACGATTTCGCAGTGGGTGAGCATCAGCCTGTTCGTGGTCAACATCGGGTTCATGGTCTGGCTGTCGCGACGACCGGCGGTGCGGGATCGGATCGTCGTGCCCGAGGCGTCTGCGGTGTCGCCAACTCTTCCGACCAGCGCGGCCGCCGGATCGGCATGACCGCTCCAATCCGCCCTCGTCTTATGTTTTGAACCGGATGAGGCGAGATTCTTCTGTGGTGGGGTGGGTCGGCGGGTGGGGGGGGGGT
>JAYSQC010000306.1:0-5019 GCA_043721755.1 Schlesneria sp. | reverse complement strand
GCCGCACAACCAACACTCAACGAACGCAGCGCACTCACGGCCAATTTTGAAATTTGAACGCCCGACCCCAATTCGGCAAGTCGTCTGGGCCGAGTTGCCAGCCGCCGCTACCATCAAAACGGCGGTACTGTATCGGCAGCTCTCGCGGATGGGCAGGTTGCCTCGCACGACGGGTTGGTGCTGAGTCCGTCTATGCCGCTCGCAGCCCAATGTGAGACGCTTCCGAGCGGGGCGGCGTAACAGCCTGTTGAAAAACGTAGGGTAAGCGTCTCGCTTGCCCGTGATCGCAGTTGAAAAATGGGCAAGCCAGAGGCTTACCTCACGTTTTTCAACGGGGCTGACGCCGCCCCGCTCGGATGTCTCATCAACTGCCGCGTGGGATCTTTAGAACAGGCAAAGGAACGCCATGACTCGTTGGACTCGGATTGTTCTCTCGGGCTTGTTGATCGTGGCGTTGCTGCAGGGCGATGGGCCACAGCGCGCCAATGCGGCGGACCTGTCGGGAGCGGCCGTCAAAGAGGCGATTGAGCGGGGGAAAAAGTTTCTCACCAGTCAGCAGGAGGCGAGTGGCGCTTGGTCAAACGGCAGTGAAGGCCAGACCGTCGGTACGACATCACTCGTTTTACTGGCGCTGATTAACTCGGGAATGACTCCGCAAGACGCATCGGTGAAACGCGGCCTGAAGTTCCTGCGTGAGAACGATTCGCACGGCGGCCCGGAAACCTATCAAGTCGCGCTTGCGATCATGGCGCTGGCTGCGGCGAAGGACGGAGCCACCGATCGTCTGCGGATCAGTCAGCTCGCCCAGCGTCTCGAAGGGGGCCAGGTCACACAGACGAACTCCGGTGCGTGGGGTTATGAACTCGGCGGTGGTGGTGGCTTCATCGGAGGTGACAGCAGCAACACTCAGTTCGCCATTCTCGGCTTGAGAGAAGCAGTTGAAGCGGGAGCCATCGTGAGTCGCGAGACGTGGCAACGAAACCGCGACTACTGGGTTCGCGGTCAGAATGGTGACGGAGGCTGGGCCTATACCAGTGTGAGAGGCCGGGACGGCAGCTACGGCAGCATGACGGTGGCGGGAGTCTCCTCATTGGCGATCTGTGAACAAATGCTGCGTACCGATCAGGGGGGCGCGGCGGACGGAACTCCTCCTTGTTGCAATCAGGCCGAGCCGAACCCCGAATTGGAGAAGGGCCTGGATTGGCTGGCGCGTCACTTCAACCCCGGCAACAACGCCGGCAGCCAGAACGGCAACGTCCTGTACTTTCTCTACGGCATCGAGCGAGCCGGACGACTCAGCGGCCAGCGATTTTTTGGCGAACACGATTGGTACCGCGAAGGGGCCGCGTACCTCGTCAAAATGCAGAACGCGGTGATTGGCCGCTGGGATGGAGCGGGCCACGGTGAGTCTCACCCCGTGATTGCGACGAGCTACGCGTTGTTGTTCCTGTCGAAGGGCCTCGCGCCGGTTCTCGTCAACAAATTGAAGTACGGGCCGCGCGATCCTCAACGACCGCTCGAAGTCGTGGGTGACGATTGGAACCGCCATCGTCGTGACATCCGCAACCTGACCGAACACATCAGCGGGCGACCGAAATGGCCGAAGCTGCTCACGTCCCAAGAAGTGGACCTCGCACGCGCCGTGAAGTCCGACGGCGTGAACTCGCTGCTGCAAGCTCCCGTCCTGTTCATCACGGGCAAGGACCGACCGAAGTTCGCGCCGGAAGAACTCAAACTGCTCAAAGAGTATCTCCAAGAGGGCGGTTTCATTTTCGCTATGCCGACGTGCCAATCAACCGAGTTTGAAGCCGGTCTGCGCGAAGTGCTGACTCAAATCCTGCCGCCGGGCGAAGGGGAGCTGAAACCGCTCACGCCCGATCACCCGGTCTATCGCAGCGAACACTTGCTGCACTCCGACAGCGTGCCGCTGTTCGGTGTGGACTTCGGTTGTCGCACGACGGTGATCTACTCGCCCGAAGACCTCGGTTGCCTGTGGGATTACTGGGCGAAGCAAGACCCGCCGAAACGAAACGTGCAGCTCACGGCGAAGATCCTGCGCGCGACGCAGATCGGTGTGAACGTGATGGCCTATGCCACCGGACGTGAGCCGCCCGACAAGACCGACGCCCCGAAGAAAGTGGCCGAAGCGGCCGACCTCGACAACGTCGAACGGGGCCTGCTCCAGATCGCGCAGATCAAACATGACGGCGGTTGGAATGCCGCCCCGCGCGCGTTGCGCAATCTGCTCGTCGCGCTGAACGAAACAGCGGGCATGGCCGCCTCAACCAAATCGCGTGAGCTGACCTTTGCCGATCCCAACGTCTTCCAACACCCGATCCTCTACATGCACGGTCGCAATCGTTTCGCCATGAACAACGACGAGAAGAAGCAACTGCGCGAGTACCTCGACCGTGGCGGCGTCCTGTTCGCGGACTCGTGCTGCGGCGCAAAGCCGTTCGACAAATCGTTCCGTGAGTTCATGCAGGCCGTCTTCCCCGACAAGAAGTTCGAGCGGATCGCCGTCAACCACGAGTTGTTCACGGAAAAGTACGGCCACGACATCCGCAAGCTCCGCCGCCGAATGCAAGAGTCCGTGGGCGAGACGGCCGCGTCATCCATGAACGTGCGTGAGGTCGATCCTCTGCTGGAAGGGATCGAAATCGACGGTCGCCTCGCCGTGATCTACAGCAAGTACGACATCAGCTGCGCCCTCGAACGACAGGCGGCGGGAAACTGCGAAGGCTATCTCCCCGAAGACGCGGTCAAGCTCGCCACAAACATCGTGCTGTACGCGTCGCTGCAAGACCTGCGACTCAAGCCAGCAGAAGTGACCGAACCGAAGTGACCGCCCAACGCTCGCCATGAATATCCTCCGCGCGGCCGAATCGGACACTAACCCGAATCGGACACTAACCCGAAGCGTGAGCGAGGAAGCAGCTCACATCCTCGCTTACGCTTCGGGTTAGTGTGTCGCGTGCGTCATAACTGCCACAGCACGGGCGGCTCGCCTGTGCTTTTCCACTGGAGCAGAGAGTCGGCGTGCTGCCTGCTCTCTGCTCTTCAACAGGCGGTCAAGGCGACGTTGTGGTCTCCACAGAATCCTGCAAAATCGAGTCAGACACGGCAGTCGCCAACCGATTCAAGTCCTCGTCGCAGTGAGCTGTCGTCACCACGATGCGCAGCCGCGAAGTTCCATGCGGCACTGTTGGTGGGCGAATGGCTCCGACGAGAAAGCCCTGCTCTTCCAGTCGGTTCGCCACGCGAACGGCGGCGTGCGGGTCTTTCAGCGGGATCGGAATGATCGGCCCGTGTGAGTTCGGTGACGGTTCTATCCCCGCCGCCAACAGCATCTGACGGAACCCGGATGCGGCGGCGGCAAGACGTGTGCGACGTTGCGGCTCCGCAGTCATGATGTCGAGCGCGGCGATGGCGGCCGCGCAGAGTGCGGGCGGCAACGCCGTGGAGTAAACCTGAGGGCGGGCGCGGTTCCACAGAAAATCGACTAGCTCATTCGATCCGGTGACAAAGCCACCGAGAACACCGACGGCTTTGCTCAGTGTGCCGATGCGCACATCGACGCGATCCTCGACACCCAGCATTTCTGACGCGCCGCGGCCGCGCGCCCCAAAGACGCCGGTGCCGTGCGCTTCATCCACAATCAAGGCGGCATCGAACTGTTGAGCCAAGTCGCACAACTCGCAAAGCGGAGCGAGATCGCCGTCCATGCTGAAGATGGCGTCGGTCACGATCCAGCGGCGTCTCGCGGCGCTGGCCTGACGAAGTTCGCGCGAGACAACTGACAAGTCGTCGTGCCGGTAGACACGCAGCGTCGCGCGGGACAACCGGCATCCATCCACGAGACTCGCGTGGTTCAGTCGATCGCACAGCACGACATCGCCGGGACCGGCCAATGCGGCCACGGTCCCGACGTTGGCCGCCATTCCCGTCGGAAAGAGGATCGCCGCGGGTTGGCCTTCAAACTCTGCAAGACGTTGTTCCAACCGCTCGTGCCAGTGGCTGCGACCGCAGACAAGGGGACTCGCCCGCGAGCCGACTCCCCATTCGGACAGCACCGCCGCCGCTGCCGCGATCACACGCGGATCGCCAGCCAAGTTGAGGTAATCGTTCGAGGCAAAGTTGAGGACGCGGCGACCGTCGATCTCACATTCACCGCCACCGCGCGGTTGAACGCAGCGTCTGCGACGAAGGAGTCCCTCCGCTTGCCACTCACGCAACTCGTCACCAATCCAACCGAGTCTTTCAGACATCGAGTCCGCCCATTGTCGAGGCATTCATCCCTTTCGTCACACGAGCGAAAGTATCGCGAGTTCGACCAGCAGGCGCGAAGTGAGCGAAGGAACCTCCGTCGCGTCGAGCCAGTTTCGCTGGCTGAAAGTACGGGCGGGAGCGAAGCGATGGCCGGTCGAACTGGCCGTAAGGCAAGCGGCAAGATTGGATTTAGCCAAAGTAGACGTGTCACTCCGTGACACGAACCGTTCCCGCCACGGAGTGTCGGGTCTACTTTCTCTTGCCGGTCGCCGTAATGGACGTGACTTGAAATCGAAAAGGGGTTCCGATGTACTCGGCCGGGCGATGACGCACTTCAACCATTGAAGAGCCGGTTGAAAACAGGTCGGACGGGCATCCGTGCCCGTCGGTTTTCAAACGACAAAACGGGCAGGAGTGCCCGTCCTACGGGGTGATTCAACCGCCATTCAACCGCAGAGAGACAACATGGGCATTCCAGAGCGTCAAACATTTGTAGTCGGTTGGGGAACACTGGCCTTGGTGAACGCGGGACTGGCTCAAGGCAAGAACCGCAGCGGATTCAACTGGTTTCTGCTGTCGCTGTTGTTTGGCCCCTTTGCCACATTTCTGTTAGTTGCGTTCTTTCCAAAGTTGCCCGGCGGAACCATTTAGTTCGACTGTATGGCTTCCCGTAGGGTGGGCTGTGCCCACCACAATCGGTTGTGGAATGGTGGGCACAGCCCACCCTACATCTGCACAACTCAGACAGTC
>JAYSQC010000305.1:0-4114 GCA_043721755.1 Schlesneria sp. | reverse complement strand
CGGCGTAAGCCCCCCGGTTCTTCAAACACGGGCTGACGCCCAAGAACCGGGGGGCTTACGCCGCCCCGCTCAGAAATGTCTCACTCTTGGCCGCGTGAGGCATAGAAATGCGAGCAGGCGAGCCGCCTACGCTACGTTTTTCAACAGGCCGTCAGAAACAGCCGGACCATGAGGCCCGGCCTACGGAGCTTTCCTTTGCCAGAGTTACCCGAGGTCGAAACGATGGTCCGTGGCATTCGACCGTTCGTCGTAGGCCGCCGCATTCTCAAGGTCAAACGCTGCAAAACACATTGCCGACCGATCAGCCTGACGCCGACGTTCGCTCGAATGGCGAGTCGCATCGAAGGGCAAACCGTCACGGCGGTGCGACGACTGGGGAAGCGGGTTGTGTTCGATTTAGCGGTCGGATCGAGTCTCGTGATCGAGCCGCGCATGACGGGACTGATGCTGCTGGCCGATCCGCCAGATGTCGAACACCTGCGACTCGAATGGCAATTCGAGGGCCAGCGCGACTTCAATTCGATCTGGTTCTGGGACCGTCGAGGATTGGGAACCGTTCGTCTGTTTGGACCCGGCGAATTGGAGCGTGATCTTGGACCCCACAAGCTCGGCCCGGATGCGTTGGCATTTTCGGTGACCGAGTGGCGCGAGCGACTCGCCGCGACCCGCCGCGCGATCAAGGTCGCGCTGCTCGACCAACGGCTCGTCGCCGGGATCGGCAATCTTTACGCGAGCGAGATTCTGCACGTCGCGAGAATCGACCCGCATCGCGCCGCCGATTCGTTGCGACTGCCCGAAGTGAAACGACTCGCCGCCGCCGTGCAGTCTGTTCTCGAACTGGCGATCACCTACGAAGGCTCGACGCTGGGAGACGGCACGTACCGGAACGTCCTCAACCAAAGCGGTCGCTATCAGAACGAACACCGCGTTTATATGCGTGCCGACGAAACGTGTCCGACCTGCGATCGAGCCACCGTCGTGCGCGTCGTGCAAGCCCAGCGATCCACGTTCTACTGCCCGCGCTGCCAACGGTGACGGCCGTCACTCACGAATCGAATTCGTCGGACGGGCACTCTTGCCCGTCCGCCAAAAGTAGCCTTCATCGCTCCGCGTGAAGTTAGCCGAATGACGAAAGACGTAATTCCCCGGTTATTTAGGTCGCTGGCGACTCGGCTTTCTTCACGCGGAGCGATGAAGGCTACTTTTATCGGGCACGTCACTCTTGCCCGCCGCTCTTCAGCGCGAAAGTCGGACTTCAGCCTCACCGCAACTGTGGGATGGTTCCCTCAGTCCAGTTGGTCGAGTCGCGCAGCGGTGGCAGCTCGCGTTTCTTCGGTGCGGGGGGGAACAAGCCCGGTGCGGGAAGTTCCACCGGAGCTTTCGCCGCCGACTTGGCCCGTGCAGCAGGCTGTATTGGAGCCGCCCACGCGGGGAGTTCCTCGGGCTGATCCTTCAGCGGCGCGGGAGGCGGATCGTTGATGTCATCCAACTCGCGCGGCACGGTGTCGAGGGCTGGTCGGTCGAGTACAGAACGGTCAAGCACGGGACGGTCGAGGACCTCCCGACGGCTGCTGGCAGTGAGTGTCGTCGCGGGCGAAACGCGCACGATCTGGCTCGCATCGAACGAACGGCCATCCACCGTCGTGAGCTTCGCGTGCAGAACCAAGCTGTCGTGAGCGGGCGATGCGGCGAGTGGCACCGTGAACTGATATCCCGCGCCAGTCAGCCCGCGCGTCCAATGCTGACGGCATTCCTCGACCGTGAAGTTCCAGCGACCGACTTCGCGCTGGCCTTCCGCCACGGCGGGATCAAGCAGTGTGAGTTCGATTTGGCCGGGCAGCTTCACGACTTCGCCGTCCACATCGACGGGAGCCAACTGTGCCACAAAGGCATCGTCGCCCGGTTGCTCATCCTTGTTGACGCCGCCGGACAACAGCGAATGAATCTGGAGCTTGGTCACACGCACGAGCGCTTCCGTTTGCTCAGCCATTGGCCCGCCGCTGTTTCGCTTGGCGAGTTCGGTTCGCAGCCCATCGGCCTCGCGCCGCGCCTTGGCCAACTCAGTCTGAGTCGTCGCGACCTGCCGCTCGGCATCAGCGAGGTGAACCTCCTGATCCCGAATCCGGGCCTGCAATAAATCTGTGCCGCTGCGACTGAAACAGCCACACGCCCACACCGCCAACATCCCTGTCAGCACAATTCGCATCATCGCCTACTCCTTGGCGAACGAGCCAACATCCAAAATCTCCGGCTCGTAAGGCCGGGGAAGATAGTCGCAGAGGGTTCACTCCGGCAATCTCAATCGGCAACGTCTCGCGATGGAAGTCCGGCTTAGGAACTGGTTCAAAACAATTTCCCGAGTTCCCTTCTTGTTCCCTCCCCTCGGCGGGGAGGGCTAGGGAGGGGGGGCGAGTGGCAAATCAACTTGACCTTCCTCCCCCCTCCCCGGCCCTCCCCGCCGAGGGGAGGGAGGAAAGGCGAGGAAAACGGGAAGTTGTTTCGGACCAGTTCCTTAGCTTTGTTAGCCGGACTTCCATACTTCGCACGGTCAGTGCTGGCTCGTTTAACCGCGTGGGCAACGCCCCGCGTGTTGAGCGACGTGAAAAGTGGTTCTGCCGCTCAACGCGCGGGGCGTTGCCCACGCGGTTAAACGACGCTGCCTCAATTTCGACCGCGAGAGGTATTGCCGGACTTCGAGTGCCCGGTAGCCGCCCCTTCCGTCCAAATGTATCCTCGGCCGCCGTAACATTTGTTTCCCCATAGCAAGGCCCGCCCCATGCCCTACAAAGTCTTGATGCCGATCGGCGATGCGACCGAAGTCATGGACACGCTCTACCCGTTCTTTCGGCTCCCCGAGGACGGATTTGAAGTCGTCGTCGCCGGGCCGGAGGCTCGCAAATACCACGGCGTGATGCACGAAGTTCCGCCCCACGACAGCATCCCGTGGGACATCACGCGCGAGCAACCGGCCTACCACGTGCAGGCCAAGGTCGCGTTTCGAGACGTGAACCCCGACGACTACGTGGGGCTGTTTCTCTCGGGCGGACGCGCTCCGGAATACCTCCGTTATGACCGCGATCTGCTCGCCCTAACGAAACACTTCTTTGACGCGGGCAAGCCGGTGGCCACGGTCTGCCACGGGGTCGAGATCGCCGCCGCCGCCGGTTGTTTGACCGGACGAACTCTGACGACGGTTGCCAAGTGCGCGATTGATATCACGTCGTTCGGCGGTCACTACATCGACCAAGCCGTCGTCGTCGATGGCAACTTGGTGAGCGGTCGCACCTGGCACGACAACACGCCGCTGTTCCGCGAGTTCATGAAGCTGCTCAAGCAACAGGTGCAGTAAGAACCAAGAACCAAAACTCAAGAACCAAATAAGAAGTCGTGGCCGTGCGTGACTTTCGTTTGGTTCTTGGTTCTTTCCCTTTTCTATTTCCCGATCGCCTTCTTGAGTGCCTCGACGATCTCCGGGGCGACGGTTTCGTTGGCCGATCTGTAGCCGAACTTCGCGGCGATCTGGCCCTCTTTCACGACGAGCGCCGTGACCTGCGCATCGGTGTTCACCTGCCAGCCTTCCGGCCCCTGCTTCATGCTCGGGAAGACGACGAGTGAGTTGGAAGTGAACTGCAATGACATTTGAATTTTCGGTAGACGATCCTTCGCAGCCGCTTCGTCATCGGCAAGGAACACGGTCACGACGGTCGCTTCATTCCCCGCCTCAATCACCGACTTTTCGAGCGTCTTGAGCAGGCGAGCCAACGGGCGGTCGAACCGGTCATACGGGATGAACACATAGACGGTCGGTTTCGCGCCGCGATCAGCCGCGTAGTCGAGCTCCTTCCCCGCGTGCTCGCCCGTCGCCGCGAAAACCTTCAGTGCCGTCACCACGGTCCCCACGTTCGGTCCCGATTCAATGTCGGCTCGCGCGATGGACGCCACGAGAATCATCATCGCGATCAATGCGGGTTGGACGATGCGCATCGCAAACTCCTTCGTGATAGATTGGCCTTCGGAAACACCGGATCGAATCGCGTGGCGAGCATAACAATCGCTCTGCGGGAGCACCGTCCGCCGGGTCGCGATCAGCGGTTTCATTGACGTTTCCGACTTC
>JAYSQC010000304.1:0-30758 GCA_043721755.1 Schlesneria sp. | reverse complement strand
CCAAGGTGAAGCCGGTGAAGAAAGGTGGTGAACACGCTGCGGCCAAACCGGCTGAGCGAACAGCCAACAGTAAAGACAAAGGGGCGGCTAGCGCCCTGCCGCTCACAGAAACACCAGTGTCAATCCGGGAAGTTGTTTCGAGCCAGTTCCTTAGTGACCTCCCCGAAACACCGGATGAGCCAAACGTAGAGTAGGCGGCTCGCCTGCTCGCATTTCTATACTTTACGCGGCCGTAACTGACACTAACCCGAAGTGTAAACGAGGACTCAACTCACATCCTCGCTTACGCTTCGGGTTAGTGTGACTCAGCGTCAAATGTGTCAGTTTCGGCCGCACGAAGTATCGTTGGAAAGCACAGGCGAGCCGCCTGTGCTACGGTTTTTTCAACAGGCCGTTACGTGACGAGATGTTCTTTCAAGATCGCGTCCGCCCATTGGGCATCATCGGCGACCAGCTTCGGCTTGGGTGTTCCTCGGTAGATGCGATGTCGATAGCCAGCGCGGTCGTAGACGGTATGCAGCACCGATTGCAGATCGAGCCGCGCGTCGGGATCGGGGGATCGCAGGGGAATCAGGATTGACGGCAAACCGTCTCGCAACCGGATCGGCCAGACCCCCGCACGAGTCCGCTCGCTGGCACGCTTCACGAGTACGTAGTAGTCGCAGGGAGAAAGCTCCTCGATCGGCATCCGTGGTCCGCCGCGCAAGAGATCGATTTCGACGAAATTCACGTCACTGTGAAGGTATTGGCGACGCTTTGCGACATAGGCGTCCCGGTCATAGCCCGCCTGCTTGTTGGAGGGACTCAACAACTCCAACACGGTGACGAGATACTCATTCTCGGTGTCTCGAATTTCGATGAAGGACTCGCGCACGACATCCATCGGTTCGGAAAGAACGGTGTAAACCGGAGCCTCCATGACGGCGGTTGACGCTCCTCGGCCGGGGTCACGAGTTGCAACAATGGCGAGGTCCGGTCGTCCCAGAAATCGCGCAACGGGTTCGGGCGGCTCGTGAATGTAGACATGCTCTTCGAGCGCGACGTAGTAGCGCGGCGAGACCTCATCGGCGATGGCATCGCGCAGGCCCGACAGAAAGCTTTGGTGAAAGTCGTGCCACAAGGCGTCTTGTTCGAGCCAAGGGTTCATTCCGGGGAACGGGGAAGGCATGTTTCGACTCCCTGAAGGAGATGGACTGCGGAAGATCAACGTCACGCCAGTCTACGAGTGAGCCAGAGGACCAACAAGAAGCGTGTCTCGATGGACAGGGCCATCGTCTTGTTGGAGTCGCGCAACCTGTAGGGTGGGACCAGCGGCGCTTCGCCGCGCCGGCCCACCATGATTTCTCGATGTTTCCTACAGGGTGGGCCGGCGCTCGAAGCGAGCTTGTCCCACCCGACGTGAAAAAGGCGATGGCCCTGCCCGATGGACAGCAGCGGAGTTGGCTACTTGGTCTCGGCAGGAGCGTTTGTCGGGATGAGTCTCAGGCGGAGGTTGTACGACTTGAGTTCGATGGACGGTTCACTCGCGTTGACTTGGATACTGTGGAAGCCGCCGTACATCGAGGGCGTGGTCGAATCGTGGAGCCGTTTGCCGGACTGCTTGTGGATCGCCTGGATGCTGAGTGTGCCGTAGTTCAGGTTGCCTTTTTGTTTTGAACTGCGGGAGACGAACAGCATCACCGGCAGCGAGCGGAACCGATCGACGACGAGGTTTTGGTGCTTCACTTCCTGTTGCCACGCCAGCTTGCCGTCGGCGCGGTTCCACGCGGAGACGATGCCGTGAGCGCGCACGGACAGCAGGCTCTCGCCGTAATGGTGGACGCCGCTATTGTCGGGCGTGTTGACAACCAAATAGATGTGGTGGTCGTCAGCGACGGCAAACGTCTCCCCCGGTCGGGGCTTCGGAGAATTGGCGGGGAGTGGTTCCAAGGGCGTCCGGCGTCCGGTGGCGACTTCGATTCGTTCGGGCGCGCCACCCGGCGGCAAGACCAGGACTTCCTCCTCGTCCAAGGGTGAGGCCAGCGACTGCGAGGGGAACTCGGCCTTCCAGCCCTCGGACTTCGTCACCGGATTGACCAAGCGCAGCACGGTCTTCGACTGTTTGCCAAACAACTTTCGCGACTGCGACGGCTCCAGCACCAGCAGTGAGTCGCCGCGTGTGAGCAGTGTATTCGTGAGCAAAGCACCCAGCCCGTCCGTCTTCAGAGGCTGGCCGTCGAGCGCGCGGTACGCCTGCGCCTGGGTGTGGTCTTGCGGCACAAGGAAGACCGCGTGTTGAGTTCCCAGCACCTGCGAGTATTGCGGCAGACCGTCTTTGCGCCAGAGTTCTTCACCGGTACGCGGGTCGAGAACCGTGATCGAACGGCGGCCGTACAGACACAGATAATTCGGCTGCACCACCGCGAGTCGTCCCGTGAACTGAGCCGACTGCATCAGTGACATCTGGCGACCCGAGTCGCGACTGGCCAAGAGCATCGCTTGTGGCGGGGGGCGAGACGCATGACGCCAGGCCGGCCCGCCCTCACCCACGCCGTCGAGCGGCTTGGACCAAAGCAGCCGTCGTTCGGTCGGCGAGAACATGTGCAGCACGTCGTGATTGACTGCCGCCAATTGATGACCCAGAAAATCGGTCGAGACAAACGCCTCGCCCTGATTGCGTGATCCACTGCGTAGCGGAGCGAGCCACGCGAAAGAGCCGTCGAGGAGTGATTCAAACGCGAGACGCTGCTCTTGCGCGTGAACTTCGATCCCCAGTGACCGGAAGTACGGGAGTGGCGACGTGAGCGAGACCTCTTGATACGGCGGCATGTATTGCATGGTCCCTTGCACCACGATCTGCAAGGGGCGGTCGTCCCACGGGCGGATCGGCGGGGTGGCCGGGGTTGGAGACGCTTTGGGCGAAACCCCGGGGCTTCGCGAAGACGCTCCAGCTCCGGCCACCCCGCCGAGTCCGCCGTCTCGGTTCCATTCTTCAAGCAGCTTCACGACGGTGCGGCCATCGCTCAGCGTCACATCGGCGAACTCGGTCGCCAATCGGCGACGGTAATGAGCGGCGTCGGCGGGCATCTGGAATTGATCCATCAACCGCGCGAGTCGCTCGACGGCGCGCGCGGCCACCGCGCGATCGGCATCGTCGGTCCACTTCAACAGTTCAAGTTGAGCACCGCCGAAGTCGCCCGCTGCGGCGAGGTCGTCGATGATCGCGGCTCGCAACGTCGCCGTGGCCGGATGGAAGGCGAGCAACCGCGCGAGTCTCGTCGCCGAGGTGGACCATGTCGTCACGACCTCAGCGGCGTTCGCGGCGACGCGGTGTTCGCGGTCTTCTCGTAAAGCTCCCGCCAGAACGGCTTCGATGTGCGAGTCGATTCGAGTGCGTTCCTCGTCGCGCGCAGCGGACCAGACTTCAGAGAGTCGTCCCGAAATCCACGGGACGCGCTGAGTGGAGACCTGCCGGTCGTCGGTGCGTGTGATCGCGGCCACGCTCGTAGTGAGGTCGCTCAGAGACCAGTAAACATCGAACGCCGCCGCGAACCGGCCCTCGGAAACGTGTCGATCGGCAGTCAATTCTTGGACGAGCAGTTTCTCATCGGGAAGCGCCGCGATCTCGGTCAGTTCCGTCAGTGCGGCCGCGTTGGATTTGGGATCGAGCCGAATGATCGCGGCGAGTGATTCGACGTGTGCCGCGTGTTGGCGGACTCGCTCGTCGTCGGACAGGCTGTCGGTGGCGAGCGAACGCAGGAGCGGCAGTGCCGCCGTGTGATTGCGATTGAGCAAATGGACTTCGGACTCACGCAGCACCGCCCACGAGTCGGTGGGGTTGATCGCTTTGCGGCGTTGAATCTCGGCGAGCAACGCTTCACGCTGGCCAAAGCCGACCGCGCCGAACGGGCCGACCGAGACCAGCTTGCCTCGGTGCATCGCCAAGTTTCCGAGCGCAGGATGTTTGGACGGCACGTACGTTTGCGAAGTGGTCTTGCCGGTCTTGAGGTCGATCGTCCGCAGCTCACCCGTGCTGAGCGGAAGGTAAAACTGATCGTCCACCGCGAGGCCGCGTCCCGAAGGACGAGCGTCGTCACCGAGCAGAACAGTCCAGAGCGGCTTGCCGGTGGCGAGGGCGAGGGCACCGATCTCATGCCGTCCGACAAGGATCACGCGATCGTCGAAGACTCCCGCCAGATAGAGCCACATCTCTTTCGGCTTCTCCCACAGCTTCTTTCCGTTGAGTGCGTTCAGCGCGAGGACGATCGACTCTTCCGGCGGCGTGTAGACGACAACACTTCCCGAGAGGATCGGTGCCGACGGAGACCACTGCGACGCGAGGTCGCGCTGCTGAACGAAGCGTGCCCCTGGGTCGCGATTCGGTGACGCATTCACCGGCTGAAAACGATGCGCCCAAAGGACGGACTGCCGCAACCGATCCACGGCCACAAGCCAACCGACCGTCGTCGGACAGATCACGACCCCACCGCTCGAAGCCACCGGGGCCGAGTACCAACGTCGGCCGATATCCTGTTCGATCTTCGTGTCGGAGTACGCGATCAATTGTGACCAGCGCGGCGTTCCCGTGGCGCGATCGAGCGCGGACAACCGAATCTCGTCCCCCTTTCCCGCCACCACGAGCAACTCGTCACCATCGACTGCCGGGACGCCGAAGAAGTACGAACCGGCGAGCGGCAGATCGAACGATTCCAAAGATTCGACACCGCCGATGCACCACAGTGGCCGCCCGGTGCGAAGGTCATACGACACGAGCCGATTCGTTTTCCACGGGACACCGTTGGGGTCGGGGGTCTCGTTCGAGTTATCCCAGCCGAAGTGTTGCCCCGGCTGATTGCGAGTCAGAATGCCGTGGTCCTCGATCACGAAGACTTGTCGCCCGTCGCTACTGATTTGGTTGTAGTTCCCGTCACGAAACATCAGGTTCATCAGCGGATGGTTCTCGGCGGCTTGACCTTGGTACTCATTGGCATCGACTTGAAACTGATTCGCACGGAACCGCCACGCATCACGCGGCTCAACCTGCTGCGGCGGCAAGCCCGCGATGATCCGTTCGGGGGAGACGCCTTCGATGCTCTCCCACTGAGTTTTGCCAGTTTCGAGATCGACGGCGCGCACGCCGCGCAGGTCTCGGTAAAGAAGCTGCCCGCCAACGACGAGCGGCATGGAAGTGAGAATCGGCGCGCGGTCTTGATCGAGCAGGTCTTGCATCAGCCACTGCACGCGACGACGCACCGTGTGACTGGTCGTCATCGGAATGGTCCAGAGCGGCGAAAGAAGTGGCTCCCCACCGACCGCCTTCCCGAGTCGAGCCACCGTCCCGTAAAGCTGCGTCCAATCGGCGAGTGCGATCGCTCGCGTCGAGGCCTTCCAATCGGAACTGCTCAACCACGTCGTGGGATCCACGGGGCCGGAGCCAAGCCGAACCGGCGCGGCGGGTGAATCGTTCGCGCCAGAGATCAGTGCTTGACTGGCCTCAATGCTTCCCGATTGCCTGAACGCAAATGCCGCCTTCAATCGCCACGTCGGCTGCTTCGCAAACGGAGCCGGTGAACGGGACAAGTCTTCAAACCAAGCGGCGGCCAACCCGAACTCAGCCCGATCGAAGTGGAGCGAGCCTAAGTAATTGGCCGCTTCGTAACCGGCAGGCGTGTGAAAAAATCGAGTGGCAACGCTGACGTAATCGACGGCGCGACCGCTCCGTTTGGCGGTGGCCAACATCTGCGCCGCCAGTCCCGAATACTGAGTGCGATAGTCGTCGAGCAGTTCGACGGGAGCCTCGCCAAGCAGTGTGTTGGCCGTGCGTCGCACAGATTGCCATCGTCCGTCAGGCAACCGTTGGACTGAGTCCTCGGGCAAATCGAGCAGCCGCTGCAGCAGATCCTGCCCGCTCTTCCAATCCTTGCGTTGGATGGCCGCTTCTGCCGCCCGGAACACTTGCTGAACTTTGGGGTCTTGCGGTGCGCGGCTGTCGATGTGATCGCGGCCATTTGTCCGATCCGCGCCCGCGTCGTCGGCCGGTTCACCCGCGTTCACTCTGCCAGCGGGTCGACCTCTCTGGCCAAACAACCCTCGCAACAGCTTCTGCAACCACATGGGGTCCAGTTCGGGCAATTTCTTTTCTTCTGCCGGGGTCGCCTCTTTCTGCTCCTGCTTCTCATCAGCCTCCACTTTTTTGTCTGCCGGAGCCGTCTCAGGTTTGGCTTTCGGCTGGGCCGCGTCGGCCTGATGCCACGCGAGCGGAGTCAACCCTGCCACCAAGCCGTTGAGTTGCACGATGTTCGTCACGGGACGGGCATTCACGCACGGCATGGCCAAGTGCATTAAAGCGGTTACGAGAATCAGCCTGACAGACACGGTGAGCGATCTCACCCAGCTTGCGTAGAGGGCGGGACGGTACATCGAGATCGGCTGACTCAAGGCCAACGCACTCGGTTGAGAATCACGTCTTGCGAGCATGTCATCGTCCTCGGATGTGGCCTGAGTCATCTTCGACCTGCGTGAAAGTCGAACAGCCACACTGCGACATCAGTGGGGAAGGAGCCCGTTGTCGGGTGAACCGCCGCAGGGAAGTCAGGCGATTCTCCGCTTCGTACGCGACATCTGCGGCACAAGAACGACGTAGGAAGAAGTGCGGCGGAGTATACCGGTCGGCCCTCGCGAAACCAGAAGCGACACACTCCCGAGGTTCAATCCGCTGAAAGGTCCGTCGATTCGTTGCAGGCACTCAAGACCGTCGCTACACTCCCCGGCTCTCAAAAGGCTTGGATTTCGGCTGGATTGTGTGAGCAACAGTGGTTTTGCTCGTGTCCGCCCCAGCCGTGTTGGTCTTCGTATAAGCAACGCGAAAGGCGAAGTACGTCATGTCGAATGAAGCGAAGCTGGTTGTCGAGCCACGTACCGAAATGGGATCGGCCGCGTGTCGTCGTCTCCGCAAGCGTGGTCTGGTTCCTGGCAATGTCTACGGTCACAACGCCGATCCGATCGCGGTCGTGGTTGCGTCTGATGTGCTTGGCTTGGTCCTCAAAACGGGATCCCGAGTGGTCGATCTTGAAGTTTCCGGCAAGCAAGATAAAGCGGTCATTCGCGAAGTGAAGTGGGAAGTCTTCGGGCGATACGTCGAACACTTCGACCTGCTCCGCGTCGATCCGAACGAACGAGTGACGATCACCGTGCCGATCGTGCTGAAGGGATCCGCTCCCGGTGCCGTCGGTGGTGGAATGGTCGAACAACCACTGCACTCGATCGTGATCGATTGCTTGGCCTACCAAATTCCCGATTCGATCATTGTGCGTATCGGTGCATTGGAGTTGGGGCAGATGATTCAAGTCCGCGAGTTGTCGCTGCCTGACGGCAGCCACGCTCATGCGGCTCCCGATGCCATCGTCGTGCATATCGTCAAGGCTCGCGAGGAGGCGGAAACTGCCGCTACGCCGGGGGCTTCGGAGCCAGAAGTCGTCGGCAAGAAGGTTGCGGACGCGGATGCCGCCAAGGATGACAAGAAAGACGACAAGAAAAAGAAGTGATGTACTTGATGGAACAGTGCTCTTGAAGCGGGATGGCTGATCGCGGCTTCGCCGGAGATGGACGATGAAGATCGTCGTGGGGTTGGGGAATCCCGGCGACAAGTACGTGGGGACTCGCCACAACATCGGATTTGATGTGTTGGCGGAGCTTGGGCGCCGATGGGGGGCAACCAAGCCCAAGGTTCGGTTTGAAGCGGAGGTATCCGAAGTCTTGTGCGCGAACGAGCGACTGCTGCTCGTTGCGCCTCAAACCTTCATGAATCTCAGCGGTCGCAGCGTTCAACAGTTCATTCGTTTTTTTCAACTGCCACTGACGGACTTGTTGGTGGTGGGAGATGACCTCAACTTGAAGGTCGGTCAAATCCGGTTGCGACAATCCGGATCGGCCGGCGGTCAAAAGGGTTTGCTGAGTATTTTAACTTGCCTCGGAACAGAAGATGTCCCGCGCTTGCGGCTCGGTATCGGTCGCCCTCCGGGAAATGCCGACGCGGTGGATTTTGTGCTTGGGCGGTTCCGTAAAGATGAATTCCAGCGTGTCGATGAGGCGGTGAGTCGTGCGGCATCTTCTATTGAAGTGTGGATTAAAGACGGCCTGTTGGCAGCCATGAACCAGTTCAATGCAGATCCGAGCAGCGATCAAGGTACGGCACCGACCGAGGGCTGAATCAAGAGAACGAGTGTGGCCGGAGTTCTTTTGGTGGCACTGACAATAGGAGTTGGCGGGGAGAGTCAGGATGGACGATCGAGGCCGGTTGCAAATCGCGGCGAATCCGGTACAAGGTTGTCCCCACGCTTCTTGTTTTTTGAATAGCGGTTTGAAATCACGTTAGTTGTAACTGGCAATGAGTCGAGTAGGCCCGTGTTTGGGCTGGCGGATTTATAGACCGGCCTTTTTCAGACAGGTCGGCCCCACGTGGCGACAATTCTCGAAGGGATTTTATTTTGGCTGAGTATCAGTACGAAGGGATGTTCCTGCTGGACAGCAACAAGTTCGCGGCCGATGCCGAGGGGACGCAGCAGGCAGTGCATGGCATCCTCAATCGAGTGGGTGCCAAGTTGGTGGCGTCCCGTCCATGGCAAGACGGCAAGCTGTGCTACCCCATTGAGAAGCACCGGAAAGGTCTTTACTACCTGACCTGCTTTACGATGGAAGGCGACCAGATGGCCGAGTTGAATCGGCTGTGCAAGTTGAACGAAACCGTGCTGCGGCAACTGGTGATTCGTCATCCCAAGGTGATCTTCGACGCCATGGTCGATGCCTTGACCTCGCACGACGGTGCCCTGCACAGTCCCGAACAGCGCCCCGATCCCCGTGATCCCCGATCCGGCGGTTACGGTGAGAAAGAACGCGCTCCCGAAGGTTTTGAAGAAGGTCGCTGAAAGCCGGCTTACGCCACTGAATGGTCGCTTTAACGTGACGCGAAATCAGTGTCAGTGTCCTCACGGAAGAGTCTCACCGCTGATACTTCACGCGGCCGAAACTGACACCAACCCGAAGTGTGAGCGAGGACGCAACTCACATCCTCGCTCACGCTTCGGGTGAGTGTGCAGTGGTCGCAAATGTGTCAGTTTCGGCCGCGTGAAGTATCGCTTGTTTCGATTTGGTGTTTTGTTGAAACCAGCCACTGAAGGAACTAAATCATGGCGAGCTACAACAAGGTCATCTTGATTGGCAATCTCACCCGTGACCCGCAGGTGAAGTATCTTCCAAGCGGAACTGCAGTCGCCGAGATCGGCTTGGCGGTGAATCGGACTTGGTTCGACAAGCAATCGAATTCCAAAAAGGAAGAGGTCACTTTTGTTGATGTGACACTGTGGGATCGCACTGCTGAAGTCGCTGGCGAGTACTTGACCAAGGGCAAACAAGTCTTGATCGAGGGTCGCCTGCAGATGGACTCTTGGGAAGACCGCGAGACCAAGCAGAAACGGACTAAGTTAAAAATTGTTGGCGAAAGTATGACCATGCTCGGTAGCCGCAACGATGGCGGCGCTACTCCGGGGGGCGGCGGTTCCAACAGTCGTGGGGCTGCTGCACCGGCAGGTCACGATCAAAGTGGTTTTTCGCAGGACATGGGCGACTCCCCAAGTTTTGAAGATACATCGAGCGGCCCTTCCAACAGCCCGTCTGTTGACGAAGTCCCGTTCTAACGGGTTGGTGTAATATTGATGCCCCGATCCAACGATTGAATTGATGAGACTCTGAGTTTGCCGCGATGGTGGAGTCGGTCTCTGTTGCACACCTAAACCCTATTTTGGTTCGGCCCGTCGGGGTCGGCATGTTTCACGGAATCCAGCAAGATGTCACGCGCAACGCATACCGCTTCCGGTCGCCCACGAATTTCTCGCCAAATTGAACTGCTGTTGGCTGACGATGTCGAATCGCTCGGCAAGCGCGGTGAGGTTGTTCGTGTGCGTCCCGGTTACGCTCGCAACTTCCTCCTGCCGAATGGCATGGCGACCCTCGCCACCGAGGACAACAAACGCCGCGTCAAGCGTCATCAAGAGAAGCTGGAGAGCATCGAGGTTGATCGGATCAAGCAGCTCAAGTCTCGCGCCGAGGCGGTGGGCAAGTACAGCGTGACACTCGAAGCCATCGCCAATGAAGAAGGTCACTTGTACGGTTCCATCATGGGGCCGGATATCAGCAAGGCGCTCAAGGCTGCTGGCTACCAAATCGAATCCGACGATATTCGCTTGGACGGACCACTCAAGGAATTGGGGATGTATACCGTCAAGATTCACCTGCACGCCGAGGCCCAGACCGAGGTCAAGGTCTGGGTAGTCCCTGCTGCGAAGAAATGATCCGCAGTTCGGATATTGATTGCTCACGACGGCGACGCACCCTGCTTGGGGTGCGTCGCCATTTTTTTTCCAGACGGCGATGTCGCGGTTCTGGCGTGCGAACTCTTTCGCGTTACGGGGCTGCTGGTCATGGCTGATTTGAATTCTCGCGGCAGCTTTGGTGGCGCCCATCTTCCGCCGCAAAATCTTGTGGCGGAACGAAGCGTTCTCGGCAGCGTGTTGCTTGAAAACCATGCCATCGACGAAATCGCTGACATCCTCCGGCCCGAGCATTTCTACAGCGATATTCATCAGTCCATCTTCGCGGCCATCCTGAGGCTGCACGAGGCGAATCGCCGATCCGACATCGTCACACTGGCCGAGGAACTGGATGCCCGTCTGCAATTGGAGGACATCGGCGGTGCCCCGTACCTGCTCGAAATCTTAGAGACGGTTCCTCACGCCGCCCACGCAAAGTACTACGCTGAGATCGTCCGCGACAAGTGGATTCAACGCAGTCTGACCAATGTCTGCACCGAGATCCTGCGGGACTGCTACGACGGATCCGACGACACGGCTGATGTGTTGCAACGTGCCGAGCAAGGCATCTTCCAGATATTGGAGAACCAGGAGTCCGGTGCGAAGCTGAGCATGGATGAGATCATGCACGCCACGCTCGACCGCATTAACGCACGGGCTGGCAAGGAAGGCTCGATCAGTGGGCTTTCGACGGGCTTCGAGGAGCTGGATCGCCAGACGAACGGCTTCCAACCGTCAGAATTCATCATCATTGCCGCCCGCCCTTCGATGGGAAAAACGGCGTTCGTCTGCAACGTGGCCGAGTATGTGGCCGGGGCGGGCCAGACCGCGACACTGATCTTCAGCCTCGAACAGTCCAAGCTCGAACTAGCCGAACGATTTTTGTGCATCCGAGCCAGACTCGACGGGCACCGCCTGCGCAAGGGACAGCTCGAACCGGCCGAACGCCATGCGCTGATGCAGGCGTCTTCGGAACTGAGCGAACTGCCGTTGTTCATCGACGACCAACCCGGACGAACCGTCGGTCAGATTAGCGCCATTTGCCGGCGACTCAAGCGACGAAACAATTTGGGCCTCGTCGTCATCGACTATCTACAACTGATTGAGTCCGACGACAAACGAGCCAGTCGCGAACAGCAGATCGCTCAGATCACGCGGCGTCTTAAGGGGATTGCCAAGGAGTGCGAACTGCCGGTGATCGCCCTGTCACAGCTCAACCGGGGAGTGGAGTTGCGTGAGGACAAGCGGCCTCGACTGGCAGACCTGCGCGAGAGCGGTGCCATCGAGCAGGATGCCGACATCGTGATGTTCCTGCACCGCCCGGATGCCTATAACCCCGATGACAGACCCGGCCTGGCTGAGATCGTCGTTGCCAAACACCGCTCGGGACCAACAGGGATCGTGAACTTGCAATGGAAGAAAGAGTCGATGCGGTTTACGGACCACGAGGGCGGCATCGACCCCAACATCGTCAGCGGCTTCTGACTCGAGTCCCCTCAGATCGTCCTCGTGAGACTCCAGCAAATCCGACGTGAGTCTTCGCCACCATGACCGACGATCTTTCCGGCTCTGTGTCGATGCTGTTCCGGCAACTCCGGGCTGGCGACCCCACGTCTGTGGCGCATCTTTGGGATCGCTTTCGTCCTCGGCTGACGGCCCTCGCCGAGAAGTCCCTCGCTGGCAAATGGCTGCGGATGGCCGACGCGGAAGACGCGCTGCAAAGCGCCTTCATCAGCTTCTGGCAACGGGCCGAACGAGGCGACTTCGGCGATGAGATGACGCGCGACGACCTCTGGAACGTCCTCGGCACGATCACCGTGCGCAAGGCACTCCGTCAGCAGCGGCATGAGTTCGCGCAGAAGCGCGGCGGCGGCCGCAGTCGTGAACAGGCCGATCTGCACGAGACCGTCTCGCCACCAAACTCGCCCGAATTCGATGTCGTCTGCGCCGAGATGCTCGAACTGCTCGAACCTGACTTGCGGTCCTACGCCTTGCTCCGCCTGATGGGCCACAAAAACCGCGAGATCGCCGTCCAGTTCGACTGCACCGAACGGAAGGTCGAGCGCAAGCTGCAACTCATTCGAGCCGTCTGGGACCAAGAGATCGCTCACTGGACGGAATGACGTTCAGTGTAAATCGCCCGGGACTCATCATGAACGGCAGGCAACTCGTTTAACAGCCTGTTGAAAAACGTAGGATGGACGCCCTCGTCCGTCCGTTTTCAACTCGAAATCACTCGGACGAGGGCGTCCAAGTTACGTTTTTCAACAGGCAGTTAACCGCAAGCCAAAGGCGAGCGCGGAGAGACGTGGTGTCGAGAGATCGTGTCGCCGCGCCGCGCTCGCCTTTGGCTTGCGGTTAAACGAAGCCGCCGAGCGACTTTTGCTCGTCTCTTTTGCGATTTTAAAAAAAGTGTGTCGGGAAACGACCGGCGTTGGGAATTTACTTGGTGAAACCTTCGCCTCGCTCATCAAGGAGACTGCCGCATGAGTCCACTTCCGCCACCTGTCGAATCGCTGCGCCGGATTGATGCGGCCTGCGATCGGTTCGAGGCCGAATGGTTGGCGGGTCGCCAGCCGCGTGTGGAGGAGTTTCTTCGGAACGCCTCCGCACTCGACCATCCGGCTTGGTTGTCCGCGTTGCTCGACGTGCAGCGCGAGTTGATCCTGCGGGACAACGCCGCGTCTCCCGCTGCCACCGCCCCGCTCTGCTCACCAACCCCGACGCCGACTGCCGTCGCGACCGTTCGGCTACGAGTGACCGCCGGTCCCTACATCGGCCGCGAATTCCAGTTCGACCAACACGAGACGCTGCTCGCCGGGCGGTCGTCGTTCGCCCAGTTGCGGCTTGTCGATGATGTCCATTTCTCGCGCAATCACTTTCGGTTGGAGGTCAATCCGCCCGAGTGCCATCTGATCGACCTCGACAGCACCAACGGCACGTTCGTCAACGGGCAGCGGGTGCGTCAGGCGATGCTCAACGACGGCGATGTCATTCAAGTGGGAGACACGGAACTCACACTGACGACCCTCGATCCAAAGGCAACTCGTAGGATGGGCACTCCTGCCCGTCCCCCCGTAGTCCGGACCCCTTGGTCCGGACGAAACGAATCGAACGAACAACGGCCAGCGCGTGGGCCGAGCGAGACGCCTCGTCCGGACCAAGGGGTCCGGGCTACAAACTCGGCTCCGCTCGAACGAGTTCCCACCGTCCCAGGCTACAGAATCGAGAACGAAGTCGGCTGGGGCGATCTCGGCACAACCTATCGCGCGACGCGACTGGCCACCGGCGAAGCGTGCGCCCTGAAGCTGCTCACCTCCTCAGACCGGATGAATGAACGCACCGTGCAAGCCTTTCTGCGTGAGGCCGGTGTCCTCTGCCAACTCCACCATCCGCATATCGTCCGCCTAATCGACCTCGGTTCGGCGAACGGGCTGCTCTATATCGCGACCGAATTCGTTCCCGCTGTGAAATGGGATGCCGTGATGGAGCAGGCATCGCCCGAACAGCGCATTCGTGTGGCGTGCGGCGTCATCTGCCAAGTCCTCGACGCGCTGGAGTACGCTCACACGCGGTCGTTCGTCCACCGCGACATCAAGCCGTCCAACGTGCTGGTCCGGCGCGAGGGCCGACGGTTGGTGGCCAAGCTCAGCGACTTCGGCCTCGCCAAACGCTATGCCGATGCCGGGCTGAGCCAACTGACGCACGATGGCGATGTCCTCGGTTCGCTCGCCTATATGTCGCCCGAACAGTTCATCGACTCGCGCCATGCCAAGCCGCCGTGCGACATCTATTCGACCGGCGCAACGCTCTATCGCCTCCTCGCCGGCCACGATCCATTCGTCTTCGCGAAAGGAGCGTGCAAGTTTCGCGCGATCCTCGAAGACGAACCGATCCCCATCCAAAAAAGCTTCCCGCAGGTCTCCGCAGCGCTGGCCAAGATCGTCCACCGCGCGCTCGCAAAAGATCCTCAACAACGCTTCTCGTCCGCCGCCGAAATGCGTCACGCCCTGCTCCCCTTCGGCCGCCGCTAACGTCGCGGGGTCGGGTGGTTCAAAGTTCATTTTTCGCCGGGTCACCGTTCACAACATCCCAGACAACCCCTCCGGCGAAAAATGAACTTTGAACCACCCGACCCTTGATTTGTCCAAGGGGTCCGGCGCGGCTCTTCCCAATTTCAAAGTAGTGCGTCGTCAATGCTAAGAATTGGGGTTGGGTGGCCGGGGCTGGACTGAGGCTTTGCGAAGGAAGCTCCGGGGTATCGCGAAGACGCTCCAACCCCGGCCACCCACGATCACCCCCCCCAAATTAAGTCCCGACTTGAACTAGGCCGAAAAAAGAGCGTGCCTTCCAGTCGGCAGTCGAGAGGCGGAATGTCAACGTCTTCGTAAAATCGTCACGAACGGCAACTCATCCACATCGGGTGAGGTGCGTCTGAGGAGCGCGGGACTGACACCTCGTGCCGAAAATGTGGTGGCTCATCCGGTGTTTCGGGGAGGTCTCTCCAGGTGGCTGGACGCCCCCCTCATTGCCAGAGGATTTGTGGTTCATCGGACGAATGCTGGCTGAGTCTGGAGTCTTAGCCCGGAGGGCGGCAGGTCGTAGCCCACGGCGTGAGCCGTGGGAACAGGAACACTCCCACGGCCCAGCCCCGGAGGGGCGACACAGTCGAGCAACGTTTCACGCGGCATGTGCGAGTGACGCCACGACCGTGTCGCCCTTTCAGGGCTTCCAGCCGTGGTTGTCGGACTCACCCACGGCTCACGCCGTGCGCTACGACCTGCCGCCCTCCGGGCTAAAAACAGAGACGCTCAGAACGCTTTCGTCGCAGGAAACGGATTTCTGTGGGAAGGGGAGACCAAAATCAGCGACCTCCCCGAAACACCGGATGAGCCAATGTTGTTTCTCTGGGCGAACCCCGCCATGGTGTCCGCTGCCAAACGGTCGCATTCGAGTTTCCAGTGTCTTCACTGGATAGCGTGACTCTTTTGCGAGTTGGCCGGACTCGTAGTAGACTTCCGCCGCACTTGCCGCGTCGGCGCGCGAGGTTTCAGTCCCATGAGAAGGTTGTATGTCCGAAGGACGTGTCCAGTTCCGCAATCACGAGGATGTTCGCAGCCTGTTTGGCGTGCGTGACAAAAACCTCCGCCGCCTGCGGGACGTGTTGCACCTTGAGGTCGTGCTGCGTGGCGACGAACTTCACCTGCATGGCGAGCAGGCTCAGGTCGATCTTGGGACGGAGATCGTTTCCGACCTGCGGGCGATCATCGAACGAACCGGCCAACTCGACGATGACGATCTGGATCGAGCCATTCACCGCTCGATGTTTCCCGGCCCGAGCGGCTCGGACGAATCCATTGATGTCTTTCACAAGGCCCGCAAAATCCGTCCGATGGGCGACGGGCAACGCGACTACGTCCGGGCGATCCGCGAACACGACATGGTCGTCTGTTCTGGTCCTGCCGGTTCGGGCAAAACGTACCTCGCGGTGGCGATGGCCGTGAATGCACTCCGTCTGGAGCAGGTTCGCAAAATTGTTCTCGTACGTCCGGCTCTGGAAGCGGGCGAGAAGCTCGGTTTCCTGCCGGGCGACATGCTGGCGAAGGTCAACCCGTTTCTGCGGCCGCTGCTTGATGCTCTCGGCGACATTCTCGACTTCGAGCAAGTGCAACGTTATCTCGACCGCGAAGTGATCGAGATCATTCCGCTCGCCTTTATGCGCGGCCGGACGCTCAACAACACGTTCATGATTCTCGACGAGGCTCAGAACACCACGATCACTCAGATGAAGATGTTTCTCACACGGATGGGACATCACTCGAAGATCGTCGTCACGGGCGATGCCACACAGACGGACCTGCCGGACAAGGTCGAGAGCGGATTGATCGACGCTTGGCATCGGCTGCGCGGGGTCGAGGGAATCGCGACGGTTGAGTTGTCTGGCGAGGACATTGTGCGTCATCCGTTAGTGCGTCGAATCGTCGCGGCCTATGACACGGATCGGCGCGAGGGGACAAACTACGGAAACGACCGAAAAGACAGGGCCGATCGCGGTCATTTGATGACGGCAGCACCCGCCTCGTCGGCGAACGTTGCTGCGCCGACGAACGGCTTCGATTCCACCTCTGGCCCGCAGGTGGGAAACGATTCGGAGTCGAGACCTCAAGAAACCGACCTCGATCCCGGCGTGGTTCCTTCCTACGGGCGAACGCTCACAGAAATGTAGTCGAGACGATCCGGTTTCACGCCGTGTCGAACACAACCCATCATGCGTATTTTCAAAGCTCGCAAAAATCGGACTTCCCGTGTCATCGGCATGAAGATCGACTCGTGGACTGACAAGTTGGGCGGCCACCTCAGCCACGGAGACGTGTTGCTGCGATTGGCTGTTTGCCTGCTGTTTTTGCTGCTGTTGGTCATCGGCATGGGAAGTTGGAACGCCCCCTTTCCACACCGCCTCGGCGACGACGCCCCCAACGGGCTGCTCGCGCGGATCGACTTCGACCGAATCAATTTCCGTAAGACAGACCTCGCCCAACTCGAACGTGAGAACCGCGTCCTACCTGTGTTTCACCATTCGGAAGCCGAGTCCGAGCGGCTGAGGACACTCTCCGAGGAACTGCGAAAACATCTGATGGAAGTCGCTTCGGTCAACCAACTCACCGAGCTGTCCGCGGAAGCCCGCGCGGCGTTCGGTTGGGTTTCGGGTGCGCCGGGTGCGGCGTTCGAGCCACCATCGCCCGCGTTTATTGCCGACTGGCAAAAACTGCGGACAGCAATCGATCCCTCGAAATCTGCCGAGCGGAGAATCGATGAGTTCATCGGCGAGTTCAGTCAGTTCACGGCACCGTTGCGTCAATCGGGCATTCTCGACCCGCAGGAAGTCGCGCGGCAAGAGTTGCGGCTCGAAGCCGAAATCGCAGTCGCCACACGCGATGACGAACGTAACTCCCAAACCTTTCGCGTCTCCGACATGCTGCTGATTGAGATGCTCAAAAGCACAGGCACCTTGGGAAAGCAGTGGAGTTCGTTCACGGCACTCAAGCCACACCAGGAAGTGTTTGAACGCTGGCTGCTCAACCGAGGTATCCCGTCGCTCGACTTCGATCCGGCCGCGACCAATCGCAGGCGTGAGCAAGAGAAGCTCAGTACGCCACCTGTCATCGACTTCTACAAACGCGGTGCGTTGCTCGTCGCGCCGGGAATGTTTATCGACGAAGAGACGCTCGGGATCTTGAAGGCTCAGTACGACGCGGCCGAGCGGCGCGTGTCGTTCGCGGAACTCGGCCTGCGAGTCGTCACCGTGCTATTGCTGCTGTTTGTCCTCGTTGGAATGAACGGCTACTACCTGACTCGCAATGAACCGCGATTGGCGACGAGTGTCGGGCGGCTAACCGTTTATCTGGCGACCGTGACTGTGGCCGTGGTTCTCGCGCGGTGGCTGTCGTTTGATCCGTGGCGCGCAGAAGTGGTGCCACTCCTTTGCCTCGTGATGGTGCTGGCCATTGCCTACAACCAAGTCTTGGCCGCTTTGACGGGTTTCTCGATGACGCTGGCCCTGACGCTGGCGACCGGCCGCAGCGTCGGTGAGTTCGTGGTGTTGATGAGTGCCGTCGCGGCGTCAGTTGTGCCGCTGAATCAAGTCTCGAACCGGATGAAGCTGGTCATCGTGGGCTGCATGGCGGCCGTGACGTACTTGCTCGTGACATTGGGCGTCACCATTTTGGAAAGCCAAGCGATCGACAGCCTGTGGGCTGACCAACGCCTGTTGAGGTCGAGCCTGCAAGGTGCGGGATGGTGCTTCCTGACGGGCTTCCTCGTCTCGGGCGGCCTGCCGTTCATCGAGCATCTGTTCGGAGTCGTGACCGACATCAGCCTGCTCGAACTGAGCGATGTCTCGCACCCGTTGCTGCAAGAATTGGTGCAGCGTGCGCCCGGGACGTACAGCCATTCCAATGGAGTCGCCGCGATTGCCGAGACGGCGGCGGACGCGATCGGTGCCAATGGTTTGCTTTGTCGTGTCGGAGCCTACTACCACGACATCGGCAAGATGCTGAAGCCGCATTACTTCGTCGAAAACACGACCGCCGGTCAGGTCAGTCGCCACGAGTCACTCAATCCGGCGATGAGTGCCCTCGTCATCATCGGTCACGTCAAAGACGGCGTGGAACTGGCACACCAGTACAACCTGCCCGAACCCTTGATCGACTTCATCGAGCAGCACCACGGCACGACGCTCGTCGAGTACTTCTTTCACGCGGCGACCAAACAGGCCGAAGCGACTCAGGATCATCGGTTCGACGTGGAAGAGTCCGCCTATCGCTATCCCGGCCCGAAGCCGCAGTCGCGCGAAGCGGCCGTGATGATGGTGGCCGATGCCTGCGAGAGTGCCTGCCGCACGGTGACCGAACCGACGCCGAAGCGGATCGAAACGCTGGTGCATGGGATCGCGATGAAGAAATTGCTCGATGGCCAGTTCGACGAAAGCTCGCTCACACTGAGCGAACTCGCGCAGGTCGAAGACTCGCTGACGAAGTCGCTCGTCGGCATCCATCACGGCCGCATCAAGTACCCGGACGGCAGACCCGGAACCTCCAAACGAAGCGATGGTGAAATCCCCACCGTGCGCCTCGCCGATACACTGCCGCTCGCCGCGACGAAAGCCCAATGACCGACCTCGCGCTCGACATCACCGACCAACAGTCGCTCCTCGCCGTCGATCACGACCGCCTGCGAATGGCCGTCGCGCGCGTGCTGACTGCCGAACAAATCGCCTCCGCCGAGATCAGCCTCGCCCTCGTCAATGACGCGGAAATCCGGCGCGTCAATCGTGAGTTCCTCGGCCACGATTACGCGACGGATGTCATCAGTTTCGTGCTGAATGACGAGGCTTCGCCGCTCGATGAAAAGCGTTCAAGTCGTGTGCCCGAAAACGCACCGCCGCATCTCGAAGGGGAACTGATCGTCAGCACCGAGACCGCACTGCGTGAGGCGGCGGCTCACGGTTGGACTCCCGCCGACGAACTGTTGTTGTACGTCGTGCATGGTCTGCTGCATCTGTGTGGATACGACGATCTCACCGACGAAGCCCGTCCGGTGATGCGAACCCGCGAACGCGAAGTCCTTGCCGGTTGGCAACTTGTTCCCACCGGATTGGAAGCGTGACCGGATGATCTTTCTGCCCCTATTCCTGGTCGTGTTGTGGCTGCTCGCGTTTTGGAGCGCCCTTGGGTGCGACTCGCTGCGCGACTTCTCGTACAGCCGTCTCGAAGACCTTTGCCAACAGCAGGGCGTGCCGGATCGGTTCGGCCGCATTTTGAAGGAGCAGGGGCGGGCACGGCTCGCGCTGGAGTTTCTGCTGACGAGCGCGACGCTGGTCCTGGCCGCGATGCTGTGTGTCTGGATCGGCTGGCCGAAGATCGTGGAGGGGACGGCCCCGCATCAGATCGTGTGGCAACTCGTGGTCGAGTATGCGGGCTTCGCATTGCTGACGTTCCTCGCTGCCGACGTCTTGCCGTGGGTCATCGCGCGCGTCATGGCCGAGTCCTTCCTCTGCCGCTGGTGGCCTGCGATCGAAGTCTTGCAGGCGAGTCTCCGACCGCTGCTCTGGATCGCTGACCAACTCGACCGCTACGTTCATCACCTGGCCGGGCGCGCCGAGCCGCAAATGGATGATGCGTCGGTCTTGGAAGAGGACATCCGCTCCGTGGTCGAAGAGGGCGAGCGCGAGGGCGTGTTGGAGTCGGGTTCGACAGCCATGATCTCGCGCGTGATGCAGCTTCAGGACGTAAATGTGGGTGCGATCATGACGCCGCGCACCGAGATGCACTGCGTCCCGGTCGATTGCACGCTGGAGGAGGCCCGAGTTCGGCTGATTGATTCGGGACACTCGCGGATGCCGGTCATTGGCGATTCGACCGACGATATCGTCGGGCTGCTCTACGCGAAGGATTTGCTGAAGGCGCTCGAACCGCATCGCACCGGAGAACCGTTCGCCGTCCTGCGCGACATCCTGCGCGAGCCGGTCTACGTTCCGCTGACGACACGCATCCCGTCACTGCTCGAGCTGATGAAGCGGCAGAAGGTCCACCTCACCATCGTCAACGATGAGTACGGTGGCGTCGCGGGCCTCGTCACGATGGAAGACATCCTCGAAGAGATCGTGGGTGAGATTGCCGACGAGTACGACGAGGGAGATCAGCCGGACGAAGACACACGCATGGTGTCGGAGTCGGTCGTCGAAGCGGACGCGCGCGTGCGGATCGACGAACTCAACCGCCGCTACGACTACGGCCTCCCGCTCAGTGACGACTTCGACACGATTGGTGGCTTCGCGTTCTCGCAAATGGGTTGCATGCCGTCATCGGGACAGACTCTCGACTGGGAACGCCTGCGGATCACAATTTTGGAAGCCGACGCCCGACGCATCCTGCGCGTCCGCATCGAACTGCTGAATGGAACGACCGCCGCCAGCGATCCGGTGTGAGGCGTGTGACCGACGCAAGGCGAACGCGGGGAGGGAACCAAGGCCAGCGCTTCGTTCAACGTCGGGTGTGTGGAGTCTGCGGGTTCATCGGATGTTTTGGGGAAACTCATTTGGAAGCGATGAACGACGGTGGCCGGTCTTCATCCTGAAGGGATGCCAGCCATTAGCCGGGGGTTGAGCGAAGCGACACCCCCGGAAGGGGTTGGGCAATTGGCTGTGGCATCCTGAAGGGATGCTCGCCTCGCGAAATGGGGAGACATTCTGAACTGGCCAGCATCCCTTCAGGATGCAACTCCCCTTTCTGTGTCGTCGTACCGGGGGTGTCGCGGACGCTCAACCGCCTGTCGGCGTCTGGTTCGATCAATTGATCGAGCGGCGAGATTCGGAAGAGTCTCGCCGCTCGTGGCATTTCCTAAGCTGGGGAAGCAGGCTGGAGATGGTCGATAGACCCTTTACCTCGCGAGGGCACAAGTGAGGTGTCGGCTCGCGAGATACCTCGCGCGGCACAAAGTGAGACATTTCCGAGCGGGGCGGCGTAAGCCCCCGGTTCTTCCCAAGAGGGCTAACGCCCAAGAACCGGGGGGCTTACGCCGCCCCGCTCAGATGTCTCATCACTGACCGCGCGGAGTATAGGAGAGACGTTACCCAGCGGGGACATCATGGAACGACCAACGGCAGGCAGCCGAACCGAGGTACGGAATCGCATTGGCAGCGTGCAGCGACTCGCGCCGCGCGTGATGGCGGTGTTCTTCTGGGCGAGCAGTCTGGTGACGAGTGAGTCTCAGGCGAACGACGACGAACTTGTCACGAAGGCGTTCAAACAGGTGACGATTGTCGATTTGAAGCGGCATTGCGCCACACTGGCCAGCGACGCGTTCGAGGGACGTGAAGCGGGGGCAAACGGGGGCAAGGCGGCCGCAGCGTACTTACAGACCGAGCTGCGAAAAGTCTCGGGGATCAAACCGGCAGGAACCAGCAGTTGGTTGCAGGAGTTTGCTCCCGACTACCGCAATGTCCTCGCCGTGTTGCCCGGGTCGGACCCGGAGTTGAGTTCGGAAGTGATCGTGATCGGCGCACATTACGATCACGTCGGCCGAGGCAACGTGACGAACAGCAACGGCCCGTTTGGCTACATCCACAACGGAGCCGACGACAATGCCAGTGGCACGGCGGCACTACTTGAATTGATTGATGCCTTTTCGTCACTCACCCCTGCTCCACGTCGCACACTGCTCTTCGCTTTTTGGGATGCGGAAGAGGTCGGGCTGCTCGGGTCGTACCAGTGGGTTCGACAGCCGACACGACCGCTTTCCGACGTGAAGTTGATGCTGAACATCGACATGCTCGGGCGGCTGCGCGAAGGCAAACTGACCGTGATGGGCTGGCGTTCTGCTTCTGGATTGAGGGCACGACTGCAAGCGGTCAACCTGCAGGGAGACCTGCAATTTCTGTATGCCCCGACGGTCATCGCCGACAGCGACCACTACCCGTTCTACGCGGCGGGTGTCCCCAGCATTCACTTCGATTCGTGCAAGCACGACGACTACCACCGTCCGTCAGATGACGCCGACAAACTGAACTACGAAGGTCTGCACCGACTGACCGAAATGGTCTTTCGGTTGTCATTGTCCGCTGCAAACGAACCCACTGTTCCCCAGTTTCGACGCGAAGCACTGACCGAGGGGCCGCCCGGTTGGATGGCTCCGCGTGTGACCGCGCCGCCTCAACTCAGGTTGGGTGTCCACTTCAATTGGAAGGCGTTTCAAAACGGCGTCGCACTGGTGGAACAGGTGACTCCCGGTTCGCCCGCGCAGCGTGCCGGAATTCGTGCGGCGGATCGCATCGAACAATTGGCGCATTGGTCCGGCGGCGATGTCGATGATTTGCGAACGATCATCCGGACCGCGAAGAGTCCGCTGACAATTCGTCTGCAACGACCGAACGCTGACGAACTCGTCACGCTGAACGTCGAATTGGGAGGTACCCCCGTGCGGCTGGGCATCAACTGGCAAACCGATTCGGCGCTGCCTGGCGCGATCATCATCAATCAAGTCGTTCCTGATTCACCCGCCGATCGCGCGGGTTTGAAAGCGGGAGACGTGGTGATGTCGTTCGCAGGGCGAGCCATCACGTCCGAAGACGAATTTCGCAAGCATGTCCTCACGGATCCAGGTCCGCTCACCTTTCGCGTTGAACGAGAGGGTCGCCCACAGGATGTCTCGGTGAAGCTGTTCGAGCCGGAGTCGCAATAAGGCGAGCGGCAAGAAAAAGCAGACCCATCGAAGCTGACGCGCAAGCGAAGGATGCTCGAGATCCCAGGCTTCGCTTGCGCGTCAGGCTTCGATTGTCGGTATGACAACTACTGCCGCTCTCCTAACAGCCCGTTGAAAAACGTAGGGTAAGCCTCTGGCTTGCCCCTTTTTCAACTGCATTCACGGGCAAGCGAGACGCTTACCCTACGTTCTTCAACAGGCTGCTAACCGTGAAGCGGCCTCACGTTGGGGATGATGACCCATCAACGGTTGCGGCACTCCGAAGCGGCTCGCGACGAGTTCAGCCACTCACACGCAAGCCCTGCCGCCAAATGTAGGGCACGAATGCTCCGGCCTTTAAATCGCGCCAACGAGTTCCACCGTGGCTGTTGTTGTGGGCGGCATTTGTCCGAAGAGAGAGGCAGTTCAGTCAACGCCCCGTGGCAGGGCTGCGGCACAAGTCGCCGCAGTTCACGCCTGCGGTGTTGCTGTGACGGCTCGACCTTGATGCGCTTGCAGATCGTCGCAGAACGGAACGATCTTGGAATGCCTCGCGACTCAAAACGCCGATCCGTTTACTAGGCTTTGTTTTGAAACTCACCCCACCGGGCTGGCCCCGATGGAATCAGGTCTTTGCGCTACTCGGCGTCACCGAAATGAGGGAGTAGTGCAGAGACCCGTAAGCCACCCCGACAAGCGGGGTGGGGTTTCAAAACAGAGCCTAGCGTCACAGTATTTTTTTGAGTGACCACCCATTGGCGGCGGCAGCCCACGGCAGACGACTCTACGTTGTTCAATTGTGGTCAGAGTGCAACGGTGGGGATACGGGGAGTCCGTGGCTATACTCCTGCCCGCCTTGCTGCTCATCACCAGGACGTTCGGAAAGAGGACTCACTCATGCTGCGTTTCGTCGGGACAATTGTCGCCTCGCTTTTCCTGTTGCTCAGTTTCGGACCTTCGGTCGCAGGTGCCCAAGAGGCACCGAAGAGTGACGTGCCGAAGGGTGAGTTGAAGAAGTACTCGTTCGAGAAATCCAAGATCTTCCCCGGCACGGTTCGCGAGTACTCGATCTACGTTCCCAAGCAGTACGACCCGGCCAAGCCCGCGTGCCTGTACGTCAATCAGGATGGCGTGCAGTACAAGGCTCCCGAGGTCTTCGATGAGCTGATTCATAAGAAGGAGATGCCGGTCACGATCGGCGTGTTCGTCACGCCCGGCATCGTGAAGGGAACTTCGGATCAAGCGTTGGCTCGCTTCAACCGCAGCTTCGAGTACGACGGACTCGGCGATGGCTACGCGCGATTCTTGTTGGAGGAACTGCTGCCCGAGGTCGAGACCAAATCGACCGCAGACGGTCGCGCGATCAAGCTCTCCAAAGATGGCAACGACCGCGCGATTGGGGGAGCCAGCAGCGGCGCGATCTGTGCCTTCACGGCCGCGTGGGAACGGCCCGATTCGTTTCAGCGCGTCTTCAGCGCCATCGGTACTTACGTCGGGCTACGCGGCGGTCACAACTACTCGACACTGGTCCGCAAGTACGAGCCGAAGCCGCTCCGCATCTTCCTCGAAGACGGCAGCAAGGACTTGAACATTTATGGCGGTGACTGGTGGATGGCCAACCAATCGCTGGAACGCTCGCTGGTTTTCGCCGGGTACGAAGTGACTCACAACTGGGGCGATGGCGAGCACAATGGCAAGCACGCGACGGAGATTTTTCCCGATGCTATGCGTTGGCTTTGGAAGGACTGGCCGAACCCCGTTCAAGCGGGCAAAGGCTCGCCACAGTGCCAAGAGATTCTGATCCCCGGTGAGAACTGGAAGCTCGTGGCCGACGGCTACAAGTTCACTGAAGGACCGTCCGTCAACGCCAAGGGCGAAGTCTTCTACAACGAAGTTCCCGCGAAGAAGACGTTCAAAGTGAGCCTCGACGGCAAGGTGACGGAGTTCCTCGCCGACACCAAAGGGGGCGACGGACAGGCGTTTGGTCCCGATGGTCGTCTGTACGCGAATGCCGGTGCGACCGAACAAGTTCTCGCGTGGGACGCCAACGGGAAGTCGTCCGTGTTCGCCGACGGCTTCAAGGGGAACGACCTCGTGGTCAGGCACGATGGCAGCCTGTTCGCGACCGCTCCGTTCGCCACTCCCAACGACAGCAAGGTCTGGTACGTCTCGCCCAAGGGTGAGAAGAAGATTGTGGACGCGGGCCTCAAGTTTGCCAACGGCATCTGCTGTTCACCCGACCAATCGCTGCTCTACGTTGCCGACAGCCGCAGCCACTGGGTCTACAGCTACCAGATTCAAGCCGATGGTTTGCTCGCCCACAAACAGAAGTATTTTCATTTGCATGTCCCCGACACGGCCGAAGACAGTGGCGTCGATGGACTCCGCACCGATCGCGATGGCCGACTCTGGGCCGCCACGCGACTTGGCCTGCAAGTCTGCGATCAACCGGGGCGAGTCAACTGCATCATCCCGACTCCCAACGGCAAGGTCTCGAACCTGACGTTCGGTGGCGAGAACTTCGACACCGTCTTCGCCACCTGCGGCGATCGCGTCTACAGCCGCAAGGTCAAAGTGCAGGGTGCGAACGGCTGGGATGCACCCATCAAACCGGCCAACCCACGCTTGTGAGTTGGTCATTGGTCGTTGAGCAATGCGAACCCCACCGGGCTTGCCCCGGTGGATTCAGGTCTTTGCACTACTTTTGTTTTTTTGTGTTCACCCGAACTCGTGAAGTGAGTAGTGCAAAAACCCGCGAGCCACCGGGACAGGCCCGGTGGGGTCGCTTACTTGTGAGAGGTGCCACTCACCACCTCTTCTTCACCAACACCATTCAACTCACATCACCAAAGGACTGACAACATGCGATTGCCTCAACGCTGGGTTTGCCTGGGCCTGCTATTCGGCACGCTCACCTGTGCGGCCCCGCAACTGACCTCGCAGATCGCCTCCGCTCAAGATCGCGGCATTGGCGACTTTCCCAAACTGTCGGCTGAGCGGGACTGGCCGTGGTGGCGCGGGCCGTCTCGGAATGGAGTGGCCGTCGGGACCGAGCCGGTGCTGACCAAATGGAGCAACACCGAGAACGTGCTCTGGAAGACACCGGTGCCGGGGCGAGGCCATTCGTCCCCGATCGTGGTTGGCGACCGTGTCTTCCTGACGACGGCCGATGAAGCGAAACAAGTTCACTCGGTCTTGGCGTTCGATCGTCTGACGGGCAAGTCGCTGTGGAAGACGGATGTCAGCAAAGGGGGCTTCCCCGCTAAGAATCACGCTAAAAACACGGAGGCGTCGTCAACACTCGCCTGCGATGGCGAGCGACTCTTCGCGACCTTCTATCACCGCGACACCGTGCAGGCGACGGCGCTCGATCTCGATGGCAAGCAAGTCTGGCAAGAGACGGTCGGGCCGTTTCGGCCGCGCGCGTTCGAGTACGGCTACGCTCCGTCACCGACGCTCTATCGCGAGACGGTCATCATCGCGGCAGAGTTCGACGGTGAGAGCGCGATCACGGCTCTCGATCGCAAAACGGGCAAGCAGGTTTGGAAGACGCCACGCAAGAGCAGCATCAGCTTCTCGACACCCGTCGTCGCGCATGTCGCGGGCAAAGACCAGTTGCTCATCAGCGGGATCAATCAAGTGGCGAGTTACGATCCCGCCACGGGCAAGAGCCTCTGGGCTGCGGACGGAACGACGTTCGCCACCTGCGGCACGATGGTCTGGGACGGCGACATCGTTTTCGCCAGCGGCGGCTATCCCAAAGCCGAGACACTCGCGGTCAAAGCCGATGGCAGCGGCAAGGTGCTGTGGACCAACAATCAGAAGTGCTACGAGCAGTCGCTGCTCGCTCACGCCGGTTACGTCTATGGACTGACGGACAACGGCGTCCTCTTCTGCTGGCGCGGAACCGATGGCAAAGAGATGTGGAAGCAACGTCTCCAAGGTCCGGTCAGTTCGTCGCCGGTTCTCGCCGGGGGACATATCTATCAGGCCAACGAACACGGCGTCTGCTACGTCTTCAAACCGAACCCCGAGAAGTTTGAGTCCGTCGCCGAAAACCAACTCGGTGACGAAGCCTTTCCCTCACCCGCGATCATCGGCAACCGGATATTCATCCGCACGGCCACCGGTTCCGGGAAAGGTCGCAAAGAGTTTTTGTACTGCCTCGGCCAGAAGTGAGACGCGGGACCACGAAGGAGTGATTCATCCGAGGTTTTGGGGGGATTCCAATGAGGGTGATGAAGTCTGTCGTTTTGATTCCGAAGGGATGTCAGCCATTAGCCGGGGGTTGAGCGTCCGCGACACCCCCGGTGCGGCGGCACAGAAAGGGGATTTGCATCCTGAAGGGATGCCAGCAAGCTCAGAATGTCTCCCCGTTTCGCGAGGCTGGCACCCCTTCAGGGTGCAACAGTCATTTGCCAGTCCGTTCCGGGGGTGTCGCTTCGCTCAACCCCCGGCTAATGGCTGACATCCCTTCAGGATGAAGACGGTGACCATCGTCCGTTACGCTCCAATTCGTGCGTCCCCCGAAACATCGGATGAACCGGCATTCGCGGAGCGAATGCACCACAGAAGAGAGTACGACCTATTCCTCTCGCACTTCACGAACGACGCGCAGGCTGCCGTCGCGTGGTGAGGACGGGGGGCGGCTTTGGCGGGCGGCGGAACGGAGGCGTGGCGGCAGATCTCCAAAGTTGCCTCCCCGTTGGACGCGCTCTGGACTGTTGAGCGGGCCGGTCGGATCGGTCACCAGACCGTCCGCGCTGCCGTAAGCAGCGAACCAGTCCTGGCACCACTCCGCCTGGTTGCCCAAGACATCGAACAGGTGGAACGGGTTTTCGAGTCTGGTGCCGACCGGTTGCAGTTGCTGTTTCGAGTTCCCCGCCGAGATGGCGTAGTCGCGGGCCACCCTGGCATCGGAACCGAAGAACCACGGAGTCTCTGTCCCGGCGCGGCAGGCGAATTCCCATTCGGCTTCGGTCGGCAGGCGGTAGCGGACGTTCTGACTTGTCTCGCGCGATTCGTGTCGCGACAGCCACTCGCAAAATGCGACCGCATCATTCCAAGTGATGTTCGAGGCGGGATGGTTGTCGCTGAGAGTGGCCTCGCCCACCTCTTTCCAACTGAAGCCGCTCCGCAGCACCCACTGATTTTGGACGAGTCCATACCCGGCCGTCTGCTCCGTTTCGGTGACGTAGTGCTCGGCTTCCACAAACCGGCGGAACTGGCTCACGGTGACTTCGGTCTGTCCGATCCAAAAGGGCTTGGTCAATTGGACGCGACGAGCGGGCCGTTCGTCGCGGCTGTGCGCGATCTCGTACTGCGGCATGCCCAAGTCTGACATGGCATTCCGTTCCGCGTCGGACGTGCCCATCGTGAACTCGCCCGGCGGGATCAGGCACAAGGTCAGGCCGAGGCTGTTTGTGATCGTCGGTTCCGCACCGTGGTACTTGGCCCATTCGCGCTGGCGTTGCTGCACGAGCGTGCTGCTGGCGGGACACGGCAGTGGCTCCGGACGCGGAATCCGTTGCGGCACGGCAGGCTGCTTCACTGAGTCTGGCTGCTCGACGATGGAGGTTCGATCGCCGAACCGCGCCCACAGCCACGCGCCGCCCGCGATCACCACGCAGGCAAACAGTGCGGTCAGCGTGATGGAGACCGACCGGTTCGACTTCGCCCACTCGATGAAGCGTGCTGAAGTCGAGCGACGTTGGAAATCCGTTGCGGTCGCGTCGAGATACGTGAAGAGCACGGTGGCCTCTCCACCCTGATCGGCCGCCTCCAGCGGAGCCAGCCAATCGGTCGAGGTCGCGCGGCCCGCAGTCGCTGCGTGCGCGGGAGTCGTCGTCGCGTTGATCGTAGGCGTCACGGCACCCGGCACATGCGAGAGGCGATCGCTGGGAATGGCGTGCAGCGCGTCGCGCACCTCCTGCATTGAGGCGAACCGCTGATCGGCCCGCCGCGCGGTCATGCGTCGAAAGACCTGCTCCAACTCGGCGGGAACATCATCGCGCGAGGCCGCCAACGACGGCAGGGCCTGGAGCTGGTGAGCCATCACCATTTCCAGAAAGCTCTGGCCCGAGACAACCGTGCGGCCGGTCAACAGGAAGTACAGCGTGCAGCCAAGGCTATAGATGTCGGAGCGTGCGTCGGCGGTACTCGCGCTGACCGCCTGCTCGGGCGACATGTATTCGGGCGTGCCGAACATCACGCCGGTGCGTGTCAACGCGGACCCTTCGGGCGTCGTCACCGCATCGGCGCTGAACCGAGCCAGTCCGAGATCGAGGACTTTGATTCGCAGCGCCGACGGCGCGCGGACGTGAGGCGAGTTGTCGAGATGCGTCGTCGCCACCAAAGCCTGACGCGCAAGCGAAGATGAGTGGCGACTCTCCTTCGCTTGCGCGTCAGGCTTTGAGGGCCGAGCTTCCGAACGGTCGCCCTGTACGGTTTGCTCATGACACAGGATCAAGTTCGACGGTTTGATGTCGCGATGGATGACACCCTGTCGGTGCGCGTACTCCAATCCCTCGGCGGCTTGAGCAACGCTTTCGACCGCGTGAGCCACGCTGAGCGGCCCGTGAGTCCGCACGCACGACGAGAGGTCGGTGCCGTCGATGCACTCCATCACGAGATACGCGACGCCGGAGTCTTCGCCCGCATCGTGAGCCGTCACGATGTTCGGATGCGACAGCCGCGAGACCGCTCGAATCTCACGGCTGAACCGGCTGGCCGCGTGCGGATCGTGAGCTACCGACGACGGCAGCACCTTCAGCGCCACGAGGCGGTCCATGCGCCGATGCCGCGCTTTGTAGACGGCCCCCATTCCACCTCTGCCCAACGGACTGAGAATGACGTACTCGCCCAATACCAAACCCGGTTTAGCTGTTCGCAGCAGGCTGTCCAATTGAAACGGAGTGAGCAGTCCGCGCGAGACCAATTGCTCGCCGAGCGTGATCGCCGTGGAATCGCCCTGCGGAACCGACGTGACTTCGCGATCCAGCGTCTGCCGGTCGAGGACACCGCTCTTCACCAGCCGCTCGACAAACACCGCCCATGTCGGCGGCGGCAGCTTCCGTTTGGGAGCGGGCTGAGCTGGCACGCTGTTCGGAATAGGCAGCCGCCGCGTCGTGCCGTCGGGGTTCAACACGATGCCGGCCAGCCACTCCGAATCGAGTTCCGTGAACCGCGCGTAGTCCCCAATCGCGATCGGCACGCCGCACTGTCGGCGATACGAGACATCAATCGGCACCAGCTCACGCAGTGCGGCAACACGCTCGTGGCCCGAGAAGTTTTCCACGAACGAGTCGATCTCTGGCCAACCCGCAGAAGTTCCGTGACCCGTTCCCGCGCGAGTCACCACCTGCTGCCAAGCCGCCTCCAACGCATCGCACACGTCATCGACGCGGCCCTGCGCCTCGGCGGACAGTTCAGAAAAGTCGGGTTCGGTTTTCATGACGAATTGCTTTTGGGACGCGATTGGGCGGGCTAGTGGTCGGATAACTTGAGATTGCGGGGTTGTTCAACAACGAGCCTGACGCGGAAGCGAGGGCAAACCGTTGTCGAAAGTGAAGCCCTCGTTTGCGCGTCGGGCTCGTGATGAACCCCTCAAGACAAAGTTGTTCGACCACTAGGAATCCGGGCATCATCCACTGTCGGAATAACGAAGCGCAAAGTCGC
>JAYSQC010000303.1:0-22826 GCA_043721755.1 Schlesneria sp. | reverse complement strand
CAGCGCCGTGGCGGGCGGGACCGGCGGCGCGTAGAGGATTTTGGAGAAGTCCAAACCCTTCGCCTTCCAGTGGTCCACTGCCGCGTTTGCTTCAATGAGATCCACCCGCCCGATAATTTCGTTGAGTGTGCGAAAACCCAGCGCCGCCATGTATTCGCGCACTTCTTGCGCAATGAAACGGAAGAAATTCTGGACAAATTCTGCCTTGCCCGCAAATTTGGCGCGCAGCCGAGGGTCTTGTGTGGCAATCCCGACAGGGCAGGTATTGAGATGACAAACGCGCATCATCACGCAGCCCATGACGACCAGCGGCGCGGTGGCGAAACCAAATTCCTCAGCCCCCAGCAGCGCGCCGATGATGACGTCCCGGCCAGTTTTCATTTGACCGTCTACCTGCACCACGATGCGGTCGCGCAGTTGGTTTGCCACGAGCACCTGTTGGGTCTCGGCCAAGCCTAATTCCCACGGCACGCCGGCGTGCTTGAGCGAGGTGAGCGGGGACGCGCCGGTACCGCCGTCATAGCCGGAAATCAGCACGACATCCGAATGCGCTTTGGCCACGCCTGCGGCCACCGTCCCCACCCCCATTTCGGCCACCAGTTTGACGTGCACCCTGGCTTGCGGATTGGCGTTCTTGAGGTCGTGGATGAGTTGCGCCAAGTCTTCGATGGAGTAGATGTCGTGGTGCGGCGGTGGCGAAATCAGGCCGACGCCGGGTGTGGAGTAGCGCACTTTGGCGATCCACGGATACACCTTATGGCCGGGCAATTGACCGCCCTCGCCGGGCTTCGCGCCCTGCGCCATTTTGATTTGGATTTCCTTTGCGCTCGCGAGGTATTCCGCGGTGACGCCGAAGCGACCGGAGGCGACCTGCTTGATCGCGGAGTTTTTCGAATCGCCGTTGGCCATCGGAATGAAGCGCGCGGGATCTTCGCCGCCTTCACCGGTGTTGGAGCGGCCGCCGATGCGGTTCATCGCGATGGCGAGCGTCTCGTGCGCCTCGGCCGAGATCGAGCCGTAGCTCATCGCGCCCGTGCAGAAGCGGCGCAGGATCGACTCGACGGAATCAACTTCTTCGAGCGGTACAGCAGTGCGACCGGTCTTGAACTTCAGCATGCCGCGCAGATGGCATTCGCGCGTCGTCTGTTCGTTGACGAGCTTCGAGAATTCGCGATACGCCAGCTTGTCGCCCTGTCGCGCGGCCTTCTGGATGTTGGCGATGTTGTGCGGGTTCCAAGCGTGCTTTTCGCCGGACGAACGCCAGGCGAACAGGCCCATGTTCGGAAGGACCGGCAGCGTGTTGGCGTCGCGTGTGGGATAGCCCAACTCATGACGACGGATCGCTTCCTCACCGAGGATGTCGAAGCCGACGCCGCTGATCCGGCTGGCCGTGCCTCGGAAGCACTTGTTGATGACCTCGTCGCTGAGTCCGACGGCCTCGAAAATCTGAGCGCCCTTGTAACTTTGCAGCGTCGAGATCCCCATCTTGGCCATCACTTTGAGGATGCCCTGCTTGGTGGCTTTGCGGTACGCGGCGGTGATCTGGTCGTGCGTCCAATCGCCGCCGAGTTCGTTGTCGTCCTTGAGTTGCCACAAGGCTTCAAACGCCATGTACGGGTTGACCGCATCGGCCCCGTAGCCCGCCAGCAAACAGAAGTGGTGGACTTCGCGAGCCTCACCCGTTTCGACGATGATGCCGAGCCGCGTCCGCTCTTCGTTGAAAACAAGGTGATGGTGAACAGCCCCCGTGGCGAGGAGAGCGCTGACCGGCAGACGGCTCGCACTGGCGAGTCGATCCGACAGGATGATGAGACTGAATCCGCCGTCAATCGCCCGACGTGCCTCACCACAGATGCGGTCGAGCGCCCACATCAGTCCGGCCGCTCCTTGCGACTTCGGATAGGTCATGTCGATCGTCTTGGTCTTCCAGCCGCGATGGTCGAGATGCTTGATCGTGGCCAATTCTTCGTTGGTCAGAATCGGATGCGGCACGGCCAGCCGATGGCATTGCGCCTCGGTCGTGTCGAGCAGATTGCCTTCGGGGCCGATGTAGCACTCCAGCGACATGATGACTTCTTCGCGTGTGCTGTCGATCGCGGGGTTCGTCACTTGCGCGAAGAGCTGCTTGAAATAGTCGAACAACGGACGTGGCTGATCGCTGAGGCACGCCAAGGCCGTGTCATCGCCCATCGAACCGATCGGGTCTTTCTTCGTCGTGATCATCGGAACGAGCATGAATTGCAGTGTCTCGGTCGTGTACCCGAACGACTGCATGTGCTGGAGCAACTCGTCGCCAATCATCCGTTCGGGGGCACCGACGGCGGGGAGTTCGTTCAGCAGCAGCCGCTGGTTCTGCAACCATTGCTTGTACGGACGGCGATTGGCGAAGTCTGTTTTGAGTTCTTCGTCGGGGATCAGGCGGCCTTGTGAGAAGTCCACGAGGAACATCTTGCCCGGTTGGAGGCGGCCCTTCTCTTTGACATTGGCCGGGTCGATGTCGAGGACTCCAACTTCGCTCGCCATGATGACGCGATCATCGTGCGTGACGTAATAGCGGCTGGGGCGGAGGCCGTTGCGGTCGAGGGTCGCTCCGATGACGTTGCCGTCGGTGAACGAGATCGACGCCGGACCATCCCACGGCTCTTGCAGGGCTGAGTGATATTCGTAGAAGGCGCGCTTGTCCTCGGGCATCGAATCGTGGTTCTGCCACGCTTCGGGGACCATCATCATCATGGCTTCGGGCAGGCTGCGGCCGGACGCGACGAGCAATTCGAGCGCGTTGTCGAAGTTGCCCGAGTCCGAGCAATGTGGTTCGACGATTGGAAACAGTTTCTGAAGGTCGGTGCCGAACAACTCACTCTTCATCATTCCTTGCCGCGCGACCATCCAGTTGGCGTTGCCGCGCACCGTGTTGATCTCACCGTTATGAGCCATGTAACGCTGCGGATGGGCACGGTCCCAACTGGGGAAGGTGTTCGTCGAGAAGCGGCTGTGAACCATCGCGAGGTGCGACGTGTACTCGGCGTCTTGCAGGTCGGTGAAGAACGGTTGCACTTGCTCGGACGTGAGCATTCCCTTGTAGATCAGGGTCTTGGACGAGAGGGAGCAGGCATAGAACTGCAGCGCCTGTTCGAGCTTCCCCTCGCGGATGGCATGAGACGCCCGCTTGCGGATCAGGAACAGTTGCCGCTCGAACTCGTCCTGTGAGATGCCCGGCTTGGCACCGACAAAGAGTTGCTCGAACGCGGGCGAGGCGGCGCGCGCGGACGGACCGATGTCGGCTCCATCCGGATCGGTCGGAACGTGTCGCCAACCGAGCAGCGTCTGGCCCTGCTCGACGATCAGTTTGTTGACGGTCTCTTTGGCGATGGCTCGTTGCGCCGGATCGGTCGGCAGGAAGACGAGTCCCACGCCGTACTGCCCCAAGGTTGGGAGCGTGATGTTCAAGTCGGCCTGCACGACGCGCGACAGGAAGTCGTGCGGAATGGCCGTGACAATCCCGGCTCCGTCGCCGGTGTTGGTCTCGCACCCACAGGCCCCTCGGTGAGCCATGTGCTTCAACATCCGCAAGGCATCATCGACGATCTGCCGCGACTTCTGCCCCTTGATGTGTGCCACAAACCCGACACCGCACGAGTCATGCTCATAGGCCGGGTCATACAACCCCTGAGCCTTCGGCGTGCCGTCAGAATGGAAGAGTTCGGGGTTGCGGGTGAAGAGGGGTGTGATTTGTGTGTCGTTCATGTCTGTCATCTCATTCATCTGTCGTCTCATTCATGTGGACTGCGGCGATTCATCGCCGCTTTGGTTTCTGATTAAAGGCAACCACGGATTACACAGATGTCACGGATAAGAGGCAGAGAAAGAGATACGGTTCACACTCTGATCTCGCTTCGATTTCTTCATCATCATTGCTTCAAACTCTTCGCCATTGCCCTATCTGTGTTCTCCGTGCCATCCGTGGTTGAAATTCTTGGATTGGATTTCTGGCGACGCAATGGTTGCGAATACAGAAACCCCCTCACCCTAGCCCTCTCCCCCGCACAGCCGGGGGCGAGGGGACAAAGCGAAGAAGAAACAAGACTCAGCGGACAATTGACTGGGTTTGCGACGCGGCATCCGTGGCCGAACGGCTACGGGAGCCGGCCGCGTCGTGCGATTGGCCGGACCCGGAGAACGTCTCCGGGTCTTGTTGCAGCAGTTCCAGAAAGCGGGTGATCGCCGTCGTGAACGGTTTGGTTCGCTTGTGAATCAGGGCGAGACGCCGGAACCACGTCACGTCTTCCAGCGGAATGGCGACCAGCGAACCGAGTTCGGCCTCACGACGCACGGTCGGGACCGGAAGCAGGGCGATTCCCGAACCGACTTCCACCGCCCGCTTGATGTTCTCGATGTTGTCGAACGCATGAACGACGTTGACGTGAACCTTCGCCTGCTTAAGCCACTTGTCGGTCTCGGTCCTCATTTGGAGATCGGTCGTGAAGCCGACGAGGTTCTCGCCTTCCAGCTCTTCCGCCTTCACCCAATCCCGCTTGGCGAGCGAATGCTCGGGCGGCACGACCACGACAATGGGCTGGTCCTGCCACGGGATGCAGTTCAAATCCGACCGCTTCGGCGGGAACGACATCAGCCCGAGATCGACCTCTTCGCTGACAACGCGGGACAACACCTCTTCCGGGTGGAGATACTGCAAGTCCAACGCGGCATCGGGATAGAGCCGCTCGAACTCGCGGACATAGCCATCCATCTGCAAGAGGCCGACGGAATAGATCGCTCCGATGCGGACCGGCCCGACGACTTTGTCGCGCCGTTGCAGCACGCGGTCTTCGAGCCGACGGTACTCGTCCAAAAGCTGGCGGCACCCGTCGTAATAGATGTGTCCTTCGGGAGTCAGTTCGAGCGGCCGAACGGAGCGGTTGAGGAGTTCGCACCCCAACTTCTCCTCGATCGACTTCACGATCTCGCTGGCCGCCGGCTGCGACATGCCATGCGCCTTCGCCGCCTTGGAGAAACTCCCCAAGTGAGCCACTTCACAAAAGAGATCGAGATCGCGGAGGTGCATCGGGCGAGGGAATTCAAAAACAGGCGTGTCCGCGTCCGGTTGACATATCTGAACGCCAGATACTTCCCCCGAGAGACTATCGCCAAAAACGATGCGGGATCGTACTGAGGCCCAATACTACCAGTCAACAACATCGGCAGACAAAATAGTGTCGTGCGATCTGAGGGGAGTGGGATGTAGGATGGGGCCGCTGTCACTCGAAACCTTCCCACGATTTGTGACCTGTCCGTCGGAACCCGCGCCCATGAACGAGGTGACTCGCATCCTGTCGCGGATTGAATCGGGGGAGGCCGGTGCGGCGGGGCTGCTCCTACCGTTGGTCTATGACGAACTGAGACAGCTCGCCCGGTCGAAACTGACGCACGAACGGCCCGGCCAGACTTTGCAGGCGACGGCGCTGGTTCACGAAGCGTTCGTTCGACTGGTGGCGGGCGACGGTGAGCCGAGTCACTGGGACGGGCGAGGCCACTTCTTCGCGGCGGCGGCGGAAGCGATGAGACGCATCCTCGTCGAGAGTGCCCGGCGCAAGCGGAGGCTGCGGCACGGCGGCGACTTGGTGCGTGTGAACCTTGCACCGCATGATCTCGACGAACTGGAGATCGCAGCGACACAGCCGCGCGAGGATTTGCTGGCCCTCGACGCGGCCCTCGACAAGCTGAAGCTCGTCGATGGCACCGCGAGTGAGTTGGTCCAGCTCCGCTACTTCGCCGGGCTGACACAGGCCGAAGCGGCTGAGATGCTCGATATTTCGACTCGCACAGCCGACCGCATCTGGGCCTATGCCCGAGCCTGGCTGCATCGCGAAGTCCAGCAAGCCAGCCCGCAGGAATGATTCCGAAGAATCTTTGGCGTACTTTGCTCACCACGTCGCATTGTCTGATGAGCGGCATGCCCGCAACGATAATTTTCAACTCGGAGGCCGATGAACATGAATGAACGAACGATTTTCGATGCGGCTGTGGAGATCGCGGACCCGCAGGCTCGGCGGGCCTTCCTTGAGAAAGTGTGTGCCGGGAAGCCGGAGATGTTGGCGGCGGTCGCAACGCTGTTGAAATCGCACGACGCGGCGGGGGCGTTCTTGAATGTCCCGGTTGCCGAACAGATGCGGACCGATCCGGCAAGCGGCAGCGACTCGGCAGACTCCCGCCAGCCGAGCGAGGTCTTCGACAAAACGCGGGTGTTCCAAGCGGCGATACCGAGCGATGACGACTCGGACGACGAGTCTCAGCCCGATCTGAGCTTTCTGCAACCGTCGAGCAAGCCGGGTTCGATCGGACTGCTCGGACATTACGAGGTCTTGCAGGTGCTCGGTCAGGGTGGCTTCGGCATCGTGTTGAAGGCGTTCGACGAGAAGCTGCACCGGCTCGTCGCCGTCAAAGTCATGAACGCGCAGATGGCCGCAACCTCCCCGCCGCGCAAGCGGTTTCTGCGCGAAGCCCGCGCTGCTGCGGCGATTCGGCACGAGAACGTCGTGCAGGTTCACAGCGTCGAAGAGCTGCCGCTGCCGTATCTGGTGATGGAGTACATCGACGGTCAGACGTTGCAACAGAAGCAGAAGGACCACGGGCCGTTGGAAGTGGCCGAACTGCTGCACATCGGCCGACAGATTGCCAGCGGTCTGGCGGCCGCGCAGGCGATGGGGCTGATTCATCGCGACATCAAGCCGGGAAACATCTTGGTGGAAGAGGTTGAGGGTCGAAGGTTGAGGGAAAGGCCGTTCCTTCGCCTGACCATCAACCCTCAACCCCTCGTCAAGATCACCGACTTCGGTCTGGCCCGCGCGGCCGACGATGCCAGCCTGACACGCTCGGGCATGATCTCGGGCACGCCGATGTACATGGCTCCCGAGCAGGTGTTGGGGCAGACGCTCGATCATCGCGCCGACCTGTTCAGTCTGGGGAGCGTGCTCTACGAACTGGCCACCGGCCGTCCGCCGTTTCGCGCGGCGAATACGATCGCCGTGCTGCGTCGCGTCGCCGAAGACACGCCGCGCCCGATGCAGGAGATCATTCCCGAGATCCCCGACTGGCTGGTCGCGATCGTGACGAAGCTGCACGCGAAGCAGCCGGAAGACCGTTTCCAATCCGCCAAGGAAGTCGCCGACCTGCTGGCCCGCTGCCAAACCGAGTTGCAAACCAAAGGCGAAGTGACGTGCGTCCCCGTAGCCGAGTCACTCCGTGACGCGACCACAGAATCTCCGAGTCGCCGAAGTCGTGAGGCTTCGGTCCGAACTCTCACGAGTCCGGCTACATCAGAAGGCCGTCACGTCCCAAAACGCTCCAACGTTGCGCGATGGCTCATCGCTGGCGTGATCGGCATCGCAGTTCTCGCCGCCGCGATCGTGGCCCGACGCGGCAACGACACCAAATCTGAAATCTCAAATTTGAAATCTCAAATCTCAAATCCCCCCGCACAGGCCGAGTCGACCGACTCCACCAACCCCGACCGCCGCGCCGCCGAGTATGTGCTGTCGATCGGGGGTTTCATCAAGATCAAAGAGAACGGTCAGGAACGTGAGATCAAAGCTGTCGGCGATCTGCCTCTGGGGGAGTTTGAACTCACATTCATCAACTTGAACAGCAATCCGAAGGTAAGCGATGCGGGTCTGGCTCACTTGAAGGATTGCACGAACCTCACGCGCCTTGATCTCAACCATCTCCCAGTGAGCGACGTGGGGCTGGCGCACTTCAAGAATTGCAAGAACCTCACGCACCTTGATCTGTCTGGTACGCAGGTCAGCGATGCGGGGCTGGCCCACTTTAAGGATTACAAAGACCTTACGGAGCTTGACCTGCACGGTACACGCGTGAGCGACACCGGCCTAGCCCACTTCAAGGACTGCAAGCACCTCACGTCGCTTAATCTGGCTGGTACGCAGGTCAGCGATGCGGGGCTGGCTCACTTGAAGGATTGCAAGAACCTGCGGGGACTTGTTCTGAACGGTCTTCAGGTGAGCGATGTGGGGCTGGCTCACCTCAAGGATTGTCAGAACCTCACGAACCTTGAGCTGGCAATTACCCAGGTGAGTGATGCGGGGTTGGCCCACTTCAAGAACCTCACGTCCCTTGAACTGGGCGCTACACGGGTGAGCGATGCGGGACTGCCCGATCTGGCAAGCCTGCCGAGCTTGGCGAAATTGAGTCTTGTCAGCACTCGCGTTTCCCTCCGCGGGCACGAGCAGCTCAAGACTGCGTTGCCGAAGTGCCAGATCACTTGGTCCGAGCCGAATCGCAGTGTGGCCGAAATGGTGCTGGTCCTGGGCGGGACCGTCACGATCGGCAACCCCGGCCCGCCGGAGTCGCGTCCCATTCCAACCGCGACGGACCTGCCCACCGACTTCTTTCAGGTCCGCCGCGTCTCGCTTGTTGGCGTCACTCAGCCGCTGGCCGAACTGCTGCAGCAAATGTCCTGGCTGCGATTCCCCGAGTTCGACCACTTGGAGAGCCTCGACCTGTCGGGCACCGGTGGAGCGCAATTCTTCTCCCTCCTGGCCCCGATCCACAGTTTGCAGGAGTTGAACCTCACCAAGACCGGAGTGAACCTGTTCCTGCTGCCGAAGCTGCCGTCGCTGAAACGGCTGGTGCTCGACGATAACGGCATCGACGGACCTGGGTTGGCCTCTCTGGAGAAGCAATCCGCGTTGACAGAGCTGTCGCTCGTCAACACCGGAGTGAACGACCAGTTACTCGCTCATCTGCCGAAGCTGCCGGCGTTGCAACGGCTGGTGCTCGACGGCAACGACATTCGCGGTGGCGGACTAACCTACCTGCGCGACCGGCCGGAGCTGATCGACCTGTCGCTCGGCTGCCCGCTCCTGACCGATCTGACTGCCAAAAACCTGACCGAGCTGAAGCAGCTCAAGCGCCTGTCGCTGGCGGGCAGCGGACTGACCAACGCCGGCATCAAGCACCTCGCCAGCCTGACGAACCTGGAATCGCTCGACCTCCGCCGCACCAAAGTCACCGCCGCCGGCATTGACGAACTGAAAGCCGCGCTGCCGAAGTGCCAGATCGAATGGGACGGCAGGCAGGACAAATAACGGCGCGGCAGCCCGAGCGTCGAAGTCGAGATCATCAATCTCGCCAGCGGAGTCGTCGAAAAACGCCTGACCTTCCCCGGCCGAGTCCACGAACTCACCTTCACCGACGACAGCCGCCACCTCATCACCGGCAACGCCAACGCCACCATCTACGTCGTGCGACATCGTCTGTGGCTGGCCGCTGAAGTCGATCAATTTCAACGGCACGATGCTATCTGTACCACGAGCCAAGCTACTCCGGCTGCAAGAGATCAAGACGCTCGAAACGATCGATGGCAAACCCGTGGCCGAGTTCTGGAAGGAGTTCGAGAAGTAAACGAGGCGATGTCAATTGGCATCGTTCTACGTGTCCCCAAGGTGCCGCATCCCAGAGTCACCATCGAAGTCGCCGTAGGATGGCCGCCCTCGGCCGTCCTGCTTTTCGTCGCGTTCACGAGCGAAGAAGACGGCCGAGGGCGGCCATCTTACGTTCCTCGTGAACGCATCCGGGAGTCGTTGTTCACGAGAGTGGTTGTAGGATGGCCGCCCTCGGCCGTCTGTCTTCGAGAACACATGAGGGAGGAACACATGATGGATCAAGCGAAAGGCGGGACGGCCGGGGGCGGCCATCCTACGGACGTGCCGCCGGGATTTTGGGGGTTGGATTCCAACAAACGTGTCCGCATCTACACGCGGCACCTGCCTCACTGGCGGCAGGACGGAGCCACCTACTTTGTCACGTTTCGTCTGGCCGATTCGTTGCCCGAAGCGAAGCTCATCGAAATCAAAAACCTGCGCGCGTGGTGGGAACACACGCATCCGGAACCGCGTTCTGAGAAAGACTGGGAAGACCACGCTCGCGAGATCACTCGCCGCACCGAAGCCTGGCTGGACCAAGGACACGGTGCCTGTTACTTCCGCGAGCCTCGCTGGGCCAACGATCTGCGCGACCGGCTGCATCACTTTCAGAACGAGCGATATCACCTCGCCTGCTGGGTGATCATGCCCAATCACTGTCATCTGGTGATCCGCCCGTTCGACGGACACGACTTGGAAGACCTGATCGGCGGCATGAAGTCCGTGACGGCCCGGCACATCACCGCCGAACTCAAACAACCCGGCGACCTGTGGCAACAAGAAGCCCACGACCGCATCATCCGTGACACAGAACACCTGCACCGAGTCGTTCAATACATCGGCCGCAATCCTGGTCAAGCCGGGCTACCTCAATCCGCATGGTTCCGCTGGATCGACCCAACGTGGCAAGACGCCGGGTGGAACTTCGAATCATGAACAGCGCGTAGGATGGCCGCCCCCGGCCGTCCTGTCTTCACGAGTGTTCACATCGAAGAAGACGGCCGAGGGCGGCCATCCTCCATCCCGTTCTGGAGCATCGGTGCGGCCACCTCTACTGAAGTGGCACTGCCGCTGACGAAGGGACGCTCAATTCGATCAGCGTGTTGACGGGAGTTGCTCCCGCTGTGATGGCGTAGCGGCCCGCGGCTTCGAGTGTTTGCGAGTGTTCTTTCGGGGCATCGCCCTCGGTCCAGACGTGCTTCACGGTGAGCGGCGTCGCGGGACGCGGTTGATCATCAAGGCAGTGAGCGATGAGGCGGTAGGCGTTCAGATGGGGATTGCCGACGTACTCGACGTAGATGGCGTTGGCGGGCGAGTCGAGTTTCACTTCGCGATCGACGTTGTAGTGCCAGTGCGTTTGTTCGGTCGGCCGGGCGAGGGCCGTCGTGCTGCCGGGACCGTCTTGGAAGATCGGCTGGAAATCGCGCGGCGCGTTCGGCGCGAAGCGGATCGCGTTGCGGGGCGGATTGTCGGGATTGCCGACGCTCATACGAAAGCTCGCCCCCGCCGAAAACCACGCGATCTTGGTCTTGGGAAGCGAAGGCAGCCGCGCGAGCAGTGTGCCCTTGGCTCGTTCGGAGTGACTCGTCGGATCGAACTCCTGCGGGGCGCGCAGCAGATAGTGGAGGAACTGGTTCTCGTCGGTGGGATTAGGTTGGATTGAGAGGACGCGCGTCGGCAGGCCATGATGATCGCCGGACTTCAGCTCGAAGGAGTTATCGCCCGCATGCAGTGCGGGGAGCGACGCCGGAGCGACTTGAACCCAGGTCGTGATCTTCAGTGACTTCAACACGGCCGCGTCGGGCTTGCCCTTCAGGCCAACCTTGAGCAGGTAGCCGTAGCTCCCGGCGACCTGCGCCGTCAGGTCCAAAGTCGCGGGCCACTTCTTTGGCTCCAGCGTGATCCAGGTGTCTCCGAAATCGGGCGACCACGCGAGCGTCACTTCGGTCCCGTCAGCCTCAATCACCGATGCCTCTTTGTCGTCCTTCACGTCATCAATCTTGCCGACTTCAGGCACGATGACGTACGGCGAACGGACCTCGAACACCGCCCAACCGTCGCCTGGCTTGATGAGCGTCAGTCCCGCTTCAGTCACTTGGACGTTGTGTGAGTCGAACGCCCCGTCTTCCAAATCATCGGGCTTCCCTTTGAGCGACGGTTCGTACACAAAGCGGCCGTTGCCGTGAGTGTGTTTCGACCAGTCGGCGTGTTTGGGTTTGGGGCCGCGCGGGGCACGTTCGAGCAACTCGCGGTACGGCTTGTCCTTCAGATCGGCTTCGTGGACGAGCCACCGATCGCCCTGCGGTTGCCACCAGCGTGTGAACGTCTCGCCCCGCCGCAGTACGAAGTCCATCGTGTGACCGGTTGCTGCGACACCATAACGGTGGTTGACCACGGTCGCCTCGTACTGCTGCTTGAGCGCGGCGAGATCGTCCTTGGGGAAGAAGCCCGGTCCCCGTTCACGCTCCCACAACGCAGCGTCTTGGCGGGCTTCATCGAGCGACCGCAGTTGTCCGTTCTTGTCGAGAAACACTCCGCGCAGATCGAGGTCGATGTAGCGCCACTGTTCCTTGGCGAAGACCTCGCACAGCGTGTGCTGCATCCCAGGGAGACTGATCGTCCGCGCGGGGCCGCAGCCGCCCTGCTCCCATAGCCCCGCCATCGCTGGGCCGACCGCATCGCAGAAGCCGCAGCCATAGACGTTGATGAGCTTGATGGGGTCGCGCACCATCGCGTACTCGTAGTGCTTCTCCGGTCCCTCGAAGACCGCACCGCCCGGTGGGAACAGTCCGGTTTCGGGGTCGGTCAGATAGTCGAATATCGCCTTCGCTTTGGCCTCGGGGGCGAGGTCTCGCCACGCCGGATGCTCGCCAAACGTGCGGCAACTGTACGCATCGGCCACGCGCGGCGAGACGACGCGCGGCGAGTACCACCGCGCCGAAGCCGCCTCGCCCAGACAGGTGATGAAGAGGCTCGCGAGAACGGTCTGAGCCAGTACGCCACGAAGGCGGAAATTGCGGTGAGTCACGGTCATGATGGGAGTCCTGCGAGTCGAAGTCATCAACGGAAAGAACCGAGGGCGAACAACTCTATACCCGGCGGGAGCGACACACGCACGGCTCGTGGGCGTCAGCCCTCGTAGAGCCTTCCGAGCGGGGCGGCGTCAGCCCAATGGCACTCACTTTACTAGCCCGCAGCGTGAGTTATGAAGTTGCGCTTTTGAGGATTTCAGCCCCAACGGGGCGATGCGATGCCAGCCTAGGGCAACGCCTGGGTTGGCGGTTGACCGTGATTTTCAAGCCTTGAAGGGGCGGCACTCTTCCTGCGAGCAACATCGGGCCGCCCTTTCAGGGCTTGAGATTCTGTGACGACCGGAACCCAGGGCGGCGCTCCCGTGGGTCGCTGGCCCTGGGCTGACTTAGGGCTGCCCCGTGGGGGCGGAAAGACAAAATGGCGCAACTTCAAAACTCACGCTGCGGGTTGGTGTTGGGAACGGTCACTCTCCCTTGTTTGGAGGGGGCGGGGGAAATACCGTACCGCCCCTTTGAGGTTGGATGTTCGGCCGGATGCTTCGTGCCGGTCGCCTCATTGGTAGACTTGCCGCCGCACGACCTGCATCGGTCAAACCGACTCACCCGTCGAACCGTCTCCACCAAAGCTCGCATCATGACCATGACCTCTTCCACACTGGCCCCCGCCACTCTTGAACCTCAAACGACAAGCCCTTCCGGCGAACAAGGGCGGTCTCAAGCTGCCGCTTCGTCGCCGGGGGCTGACTCGCACAACGGCAAGCTCTTTATCGAGACCGTCGGCTGTCAGATGAACATGCTGGACAGCGAACTGGTCGTCGGGGCGTTGCGTAAACAGGGCTACTCGCTGACCGACGATCCGCGCGAGGCGGACACGATCCTGTTCAACACCTGTAGCGTGCGCGAACATGCCGAGCACAAGATTTACTCGGCGCTGGGGCGGCTCAAGTTCAGCAAGCAGGCGCGGCCGAACCAGGTGATCGGTGTGTTGGGCTGCATGGCGCAGAAGGATCAGGAGTTGGTCTTTCAACGCGCACCTCACGTCGATCTGGTGGTTGGGACGGGCCAGCTTGCAGAAGTCCCCAAGCTGATTGACGCCGCACGCTCACGACGCGAGCGGTCTCTCGCGGTGAGTCTCGACCGGAAAGAAGCGGGCCGCGCGGCAGTCAGTGACAGCTTCCAAAGCTACGATCCGCTACGCGAACCGGCGATGCGACCGACGCCGCATCAAGCCTTCGTTCGGATCGTCATTGGCTGCGACAAGTTCTGCACGTACTGCGTCGTCCCCATGACGCGCGGTCCCGAGCAGAGTCGCCCGCCGCGCGACATCCTGCATGAAGTGAAGGTTCTCGCCGACCAAGGCGTCAAAGAGGTGACGCTGCTCGGCCAGACGGTCAACAGTTACAAGCACACTCAGGACGGCAAGCTCTTCCGGTTGTCAGACCTGCTCGAACACATTCACGACGTGGACGGCATCCTGCGACTGAAGTTCGTCACCAACTTTCCAAAGGACATGTCGGACGATCTGCTGTGCGCCGTGCGCGATCTGCCCAAGTGTGCGCAGTACCTGCATGTCCCGGCGCAGTCGGGTTGCAACGAGGTGCTCAAGCGCATGAAACGCGGCTACACGGTCGAAGACTACCGCGAGATGTTCGGCCGCATCCGTGCGACGTTACCGAAAGCGGCCGTGTCGAGCGACTTCATCGTCGGCTTCTGCGGTGAGACCGAAGAGGCTCATCAGAAGAGCCTTGATTTGATCCGCGAGTTCCGGTTCAAGAACAGCTTCATCTTCAAATACAGCCCGCGTCCGGGGACGAAGGCGTTTGAACTGCACGCCGACGACATTCCTGAAGATGTGAAAAAGCAGCGCAACGCCGAGATGCTCGCGGTGCAGAACCAGATCAGCGCCGAAGACAACGCGGCGTTCATCGGTGAGGACGTGGAGGTTCTCGTCGAAGGGCTGAGCAAGACTGAGATCAAACGGGGCGACACGTCTGCATCGCCCGGCCCGGTCCAACTGACGGGCCGCACGTCGTGTGATCGCATCGTCGTCTTCAACGGCAACCCACGCTTGGCCGGTTCGCTGGCGACGGTCCAGATCGACGACGTGACTCCGACCACGATGATCGGTCAAATCGTGACACGCGAGGTTCAACACGGCTCGTCACTGCTGCTGCCGATCTTGGCGTAGGATGGGCATTTCAAAACTAGCCCGACGCGCAAACGAGGGCTTCACCATCATCGAATGCCCAGCCCTCGCTTGCGCGTCGGGCTAGTGTTTCGAGGCAAAACAGGTTTTGAAATGCCCTTTATGAAAATCGACTTCAGTTCTGAGCCGCACGAGTCCGGCGGCGACCGTTCTTCGGGCTGGCGGGGAACGGGTGAATGAGCGGCTCGTGGTCCGATTCGGTGGCGTTCGATGACGGGGCGGGATCGGGAGTGGGGGCTTCTTCCTCGACAGCCAAGGCGATCTTCATCCGCCGGTTCGGTCGGCAGCAGAGCATGGCGGGGAGCAGGACCAATTCGCCCAGCAGTGAGGCCACCATTTGCGCGGCCATCAACAGGCCGAAGCGGGCGGTCGGAGTGAAGCTGGAGAGACACAGCGCGAGCAGGCCCAAGCTGGAGATCAGGGTTGAATCGAGCATCGGTTCGCCCGAGTGTTCGAGCGATTGAATGCTCGCTTCGATCGACGAGCCGGTCTTATCGAACGTGTGCTTGTACTGAACCAAGAAGTGAAACGTGCAATCGACCGAGATCCCCAGCGCGATGCTGCCGGTCATCATCATCCCGATATCGACGGGCATCCCGAGGAAGCCGACTCCCCCGAAGACCAGCCAAATGGGAATGATGTTCGGCACCATCGCGATCACTCCCGCCGTGAGCGATCTTAGCGAGAGGAGCATCACGACGAAGATCGTCAGGCACGCGGCGGAGAAACTCTTCCAGAAGCCCTCGAAGATTTCGTGCTGAGCGTTCTTCAGCAGCGGAGCCATCCCGGTGAAATAGACCGGCTCCGTTGAGAGCGACTCGGCGAGGTCCGCGAGAACTTGCACCGAAGTCTGCTTCGTGTCGTGGCGGACTCGGGCCGAGATGCGCCACATCCGTTGGCGGTCGGCCACTAAACCGTCTTCACCGCTGTAAGACTGCGCGAGTCCAAGAACACGCGCGGTTGCGAGCGGACTGTCGGGCATCTCATCCGGGAAGAACGATGCGAGCGACAGCGTGTGTCGGATGCCGGGGTGAGCGGCGATCGTCGCTTCGATCTTGCGGACTCGTTGGAGTTGATCGAGGAACGCGAGTCGTTGCCCGTGGAAATCGACGACCGCTTCGATCGAATCGACATTGGTCAGCTCTTCTTCCACGCGATGCAGGTCGGCCAAGACCTTGCTCTGGCGCGGCAGGAACTCGGTCGGATTGATGTCGGGACGAAGCTTCATCAGTCCGAAGCTGGTCACGAACAGCAGCAGCGCGGCACCGACCAAAATCTTGTGACGATGCCGCGCGATCCCTTCGCCCCAAGCGCGAAAGTTGAATTGCAAGTTGCCGCAACGAGCCGCGCGGCACGGGATCATGGTGAGCAGCGCGGGAGTCACGCCCAGGCCGACGATCAGTGCGACCACCGAACCGGAAGCAGCGGCCCAACCGAACTGACTCACCGGGCGAATGCTGCTGACGTTGAGTGACACCAGCCCGAGGAGCGTCGTGATGGTGGAGAGGCCGCACGGCGCGAGTGACTCCAGAAACGCGAATGACAGCGGGTCCGCTTCGCCTCGGTCACAGGCCGACGTGTAGTAGCTGACGACATGCACGGCGATCGACAGCGTGAAGATCATGACCATGATCGACAGCGAGCCGAGGATGAAGTTCATCTCGCCACCCAACGCCGCCATCACCGCTTGATTGAGGAAGATGCCCCACAAGGTGACGCCGAGCATCGCCAGCGACAGTCCCATGTGGCCGAACGAGTAGTACAACAGGCCGAGACTGATCGCGCAGGTGATCAGAAAAAACTGTTTGCTCGATTTGGAGCTGCCGAGTCGATCCAGCTCGGTCACGATGATCGGTGCGCCGGTGAGTGCGATCCGGTCGGCATCGAACCGGCAGTACTTGAGGACGCGACGCACCTCTTCCGTCGTCTGAGTACGATCCTTCACGCCGCTTTCGGACAGCGCGGCAACGACACCCACGAGTCCCCCCGACGGGGCTTTCAGCAGACCGTTGATGCGGCGAGACGCTTCGTCCTCGGCCACGCCAAACTCGACCATCCGCTCCATCATCCGGGCGGGAGTCCAACAGCGACGGACACCGGGGAGACGATCGAGGCGACCGGCAAGGGACTCGACCATTTCCGGTGTGACCTCGTCCGCCGGAAGGCCGACGACGATGACTTCTTCCGCGCCGAAGTCCTGCTTGAATTCCTCGTAGGTCTTCCGGACATCGGTGTTCTGCGGGAGCCATGTCTCGATGTCGTTATTCGACTTGATGCTCTCGGCAAAAAACCACAGCGGGCCAAATGTGAGGAACACGATCCCCAAGACCAACTGGCTGTAGCGGCGATAGAAGTTCGAGATCATGAGGCTTCGTCTCAGAGGCAACGGTCAGAGTGTGGCCAAGCGACATCTGTTGTCCCGCAGGCGCACGCCTAGAGAATCTCGGCGAAAAACAGCCATGCGATCACGACAAACTGGAACGATTGCTCATGGCGATCAGGTCGTTGGCAACCACGGCGTTGGCGTAAACTTTTCGGCCTCGCACATCGCCGCTCAGGTTCACGCGCCACTTTGAGAAACAAGCGAACTCGCGAGCCAATTACGCACACCGGCAGAGGCTGCTCGTGCGCGGTGCTCGGACATGTGTCGGGGGGCTTCGGCCGTTAAGGAACGGGAGCGCAATCACTTCCCGAGTTCCCTTCTGGTTCCCTCCCCTCCGCGGGGAGGGTTAGGGAGGGGGGACGAGTGGCAAATCGACTGGACCATCCTCCCCCCTCCCCGGCCCTCCCCGCCGAGAGGAGGGAGGAAAGGCCAAGAAAGCGGGAAGTTGTTTTGCACCGAATCCTGAGACCTCACGCAGCATAAAGTGAGACCTTTCCGAGCGGGGTGGCGTCAGCCCAATGGCACTCACTTTGTCAAAAACGGCAAGTAACCCGCAGCGTCAGCGAGGGAGTTCCTCGTGTTTCACGGCGTGTTTGACTCCCTCGCTGACGCTGCAGGTTACAAAGTGAATGCCATAAAACGTTTGCTAATGGCAAACATCAACTTGCCCCTTGAATTTGCGAGCGATCATGAGCCGCTTCGAAGCTCACAGCTAAACGGCTTATCGGATGAACAAACTCCAATCGCAGCGCATGTAATCCTAACGCTTTGGATTCCAGATCGGGTTCGGGTTGTTCGCGGGCGGTGCCGCCGGGCAGGTACAGTGGATCGTTGTGAATCGGAAAGCCGAGGGCAGCTAAGTGCAATCGTATTTGGTGGGTTCTACCTGACTTTGGCACGGCCTCGATAATGGACATGCCATCGGACAATCTTTCGAGTACTCGAAAGCAGGTCAAGCATGGCTGGCCTGTGTGATCGATTGAGCGACTACCGCCATGAATTGGCTCTTTGTTAATTGCAAAATCGCAATCGAGTGCGTCCCAATTTGGGTGACCAACGACCGTGGCTAGGTATATTTTTTTGACCGTACCGCCTGTGAATTGCGATTGCAAGAATTGCGAGTAAGTATGTTTTCTTGCAAGAACCACTAGGCCCGTTGTGTTGGCATCAATCCGATGGGCCGGTCTGAGCTTTTCGGGATAGTATGCTATCTCGAGGATTCCTTCAAGCGTGTTGCGATTGAAACGGCCTGATGGATGAACAGGCAACGGTGCGCACTTGTTGATCACGACGATCGCCGAATCTTCGTAGAGCAATCCGATGTTGGGATTGATGTTGGGCTCAGTATAGTCCTTTATTATCTGCAAGAATCGTTGTCCCTCTCGAACGATTTGGTCAGCGCTAACAGGAAGCGTGTCAAACTTGCGTTTAGCTGCGGCTGGCAACAAGATTTCGCCGGAATCGATGGCCGATTGCCACTGGGCGTGACTATACCCTGGATAGAAATGGTAAAGCGCTTCTAGCAACGGCATGCCTGCGCATCGCTGTGGAATCGAAATCCAGCGTCTGTTTTCGTAAGGGGTTGAGCCGCGTTGCTCGGTTGCTATCTTAAGAATCGCCGCTTGCCTTTTCGCGAACTGCTTCCGCTGGTTTTCCTCTATGGACTCGTAGCAACGCGGGCACGACTGGCCTATCACGTAATGCTCCGATTCCAGATCGATGGGCATAAGCGGGCGCTTGCATGCAAAGCACTCACTCATGTCAGATGGTTCAAGCGAAGGTTCAACAGCAACACGTTGATCGAAGACAAAGCAGTCACCATTGTAATGAGACTGCTGGCATTTTTCAAAATACTTTAAGATGCCACCGTCGAGTTGATAGATATTCTCAAATCCAAGGCCCTTCATGTATGGGCCGATTTTTTCGCAACGGATACCGCCCGTACAGAACATGACGACCGGTTGTTTCTTGACCTCATCCGAAAGCGTGGAAGCAGCCTTAGGAAATTCGCGGAAATTTTTAATATTGAGATCGATTGCGTTCTCGAAAGTTCCCAGTTCGACTTCATAATCGTTTCGCGTGTCGAGCAATGCGACGGGACGTTTTTCATCGAGCCACTGCTTGAGCAACTCAGGAGATATCTTAGGTGCGGCGTCAGGAATGGGCTCAGCCCCATCGAGGCCAACTGGGATGATCTCACGTTTGATTCGAACCAGCATGCGGTTGAAGGGCTGGTAATCGGTGAGGCTTTCTTTGACCGGGATATCACCCAACTCGGGGATGCTTCGAAGGTGGGACAAGAATGGATCGATCGATTCGCGTGCCCCGGCCAAGAACAGATTGATCCCCTCGCCGCTGATAAGGATGGTGCCGCGCAAGGCTAATTGCTTGCAGAGACTTTTTAGTTCATCGCGACGCGGTTCCAGATTTTCCCATCGAAAGAACTTGTAGGCGGCGATATTGACGGTGGAGGACATTATCAATGGCAACAGGAGAAAGCAGTATGTTGTAAGGATAGGCGGAACAATTACTTACATCAATCCCATAGTCCTAGGAGGTTGCAAGGCTCTTCGCCAGTAAGGCGAGCCGCGGAAAAGAATTTACCGTAGTTGAAATCCCAAGAATTCAGCTACGAAGCAGGGTGTATTTCATTCTGTTGCTCGCCTAAAGCGTCCTCCAATTGATTTATTTTCGTCTGCTAGCTACTCTGATATACGGTAAACTGCAAAGCGGGTCTTCGGGAAAGTTACGATGCTTAGTCCAATCCATCCAGTGCGGAATTCGATGGCACATTCCCATCCGCACGCTTTTCAGGCGATGAACGCTTTGACTCGTGAAGGCCTTGTTGTCGCAAGTCGCCGAAACATGGTGAAAGCTAGTCTCGCAGGGTTGGCTGGCCTTTCGCTACCAGGCTTGCTTGAGTCGCGCGCTCGAGCGGTCTCGATGGGAAACTCTTCACCGAAGGCCAAAAGTATCATCTTGCTTTGGATGACTGGCGGTCCAAGCCAGATCGATACATGGGATCCCAAGCCCGATCGACCATTCAACAATCGGGGGCCATTCGGTGTCATCAAAACGAAGCTTCCCGGCGTTCACTTCTGCGAGCATCTTCCGAAGCATGCGGCGATGCTCGACAAATTTACTATCATTCGATCGGTCGATGCCAAGTTCAGCAATCACGAACCGAACATGGTTTTCCAAACTGGGAATCTGGACGCCGAACCAAGAACCAACCGGGAAGCGTCGCGTTATCCCTCCATCGCATCGATTGTCGCGAAGCATCATGGCACCAACGATCCGTCGATGCCACCGTACGTCGGGTTCTACCGATCGCCAAGCCACATCGCGTTTGGCGGTTATCTCGGACAACAATACAATCCTTTCCAAGGGAACCTAGCCTCGAAGCTTCCTATCTACGACTTGGTCGGCACCGATTCTGGAAAGAAGACCAACGCGGAATTGTTTCAGTTATCCAAAGGACTTGATTTCGACCGGCTCAACGATCGCCGCTCGCTCCTAAAGGATATCGATCAGATACGGCGAGACATTGATACGAGCGGGACGATGAGTTCGACCGATGTCTTTCAACAGCAAGCGTTCGACCTGCTCTTAGGGGTGAAGGCTAGGGATGCTTTCGATCTAACTTTGGAACCAGCCGCAGTTCGCGAGCGATACGGAAACCACCTTTGGTGCCAACAAGCCCTATTAGCTCGCCGTTTGGTCGAAGCGGGGGTGGCGTTTGTTACCATCGATTTGAGTTACCACACCGCCAGCGGTACTTGGGATAACCATGGCGACAACATACCACCGTATGGCGGCATTTCGAAGGGACTGAAACCATTGTTGCCACTCTTCGATCATCTCTTGACGACGTTGGTCGGCGATTTAGACGAGCGAGGCAGGCTCGACGATGTTTTAGTGATTGCAATGGGGGAGTTCGGGCGTACGCCAGTGATGGGGACGCAAGCTAGTACGGATGGACGCGACCATTGGCCAAACGTAATGTCGATGTCGCTTGCCGGGGGCGGACTTCGCCACGGGCAAGTCATCGGAGCGACCGAAAAAGATGGCGGCTCGATCAAAGAGCGCCCCGTAACGCCAGGCGATTTAGCGGCATCGATCTATCGCTATTTCGGAGTGCCGCTCTCAACGCAATATGTCGACCATCAAGGTAGACCTAGAAACATCGTCGACCAAGGTACTCCGATCGCTGAGTTGGGGTTGTGACGCGATTGCGATGGAGGGACTGTTGCTATTGCGAGCCCTTCTTTTTTGCCGACCCTTCTTCTTCCGTGGCCTTAAGTTCGTCGAGGAATTCTTGCAGCGCCTCTTGCCGTTTGCCGGTCGACAAATCGACGGCTTGTTTTTGGCTCGCGATGGCTCCTGCCAAATCGCCCGTTACGAACTGAAGATGAGCGAGCGTGTCTAAAGCCGTTGCCTTGGTCATGGCGGGCAGACTATTCACCATAGGAATTACAAGGCCCTTGGCTTTTTCGATGAGCCCCTTGTTCTTCATCTGGTCATTGATATACAAATCATAAGCCAATCGTGCGGCCGTAATGATCTTTGTGGACTTGCTAATGGGTGTGAGTTCGTCCGTCAGTCCGAACATACCAGCAAGGACTTTTTCGATTTCTAATGGGTTGACCGATGCTTTGGCCATAGCAGGCAGTTTCAATGCCATTAAGTCAAACTTCAGATCGTCAGTGTCCGCTTTCGAGAGTGACGCATCTGTGATCGCGATGATCTTCGCATAGTCTTTTTCTCTTGTCGCGGCAGTTATCTGGATACGCGTCTGGTACATCAACTCTTCACGAGCATGATCGATTCGGAACTGTGCGCCAAACGATTCGCGATCCCAATTGCCGTTAACGACTTGGTTGAGCGGGTCATCCAATCGCATCGGATGTCCAATCCACTCGATCTTGGCGTCTTTGCCAACGATAAAGCAACATGGAATACCGTGTCGTTCAGCTGCCGTCATGTAATCTTTATGAACCGACCTGTCAGGGTCCGCGGTCAAACAATACGACTTTGTCAATTCGCCGTAGGTAGCTGGTCCATCCTCTTTGGCGTTGGGAATTTTTTTGTCAAGAAACTTCTCTACGATCTCCAATTGCTCGTCGCTGATGCTGACCACTTGGACACCCGTGTCAGCATACTTGCTTTGAATTTCGACAATATGCGGCATGCTTGCAAGACAAGGTCCACACCAAGTTGCCCAAAACTCAACGATATAAACTTTACCTGGTTCAAATTCCTCGACTTTTGGAAATCGTCCTTCACCATTATGGACCCAGTGCTCAACGTTAATTGCGGGTGCGACTGAACCTATCGTTAGCGTCTCGGCGTTAGAGAAGTTTGGCAGCCACATCCAAAGAATGCCGAACAATGTCGACAGGGAAACGAACCTCTTCATCAGGAAGTGGAAATGGTTCTGGATTGATCGCTTCATCAAAAAAAACTCCGACAAGAAAATTCAAACTTCTGAGAAAGGAAGAATTATGGAAGGAGCAGGACGATTTTGCAATCAATCTGGCTAATTTTGTCGGGTAAGGCAGGAATTTTCGCCCGAGAGCGTTTTTGTTGTCGGTTTGATACAATTTGTGGAGTTGGCAATGATCGAATCGCCCAAGTCAAATCTTTCAAGGGTTCTTAACTATGAAGTGTTTTCGGAAAATTTCCGTTGCTTTTGCATTCTGCGTAGGGAACATCGCTTTTGCAACTCCGGAATGCGGTGCAGAGGATTGGCCGCAGTGGATGGGTGC
>JAYSQC010000302.1:0-3127 GCA_043721755.1 Schlesneria sp. | reverse complement strand
CGATGAAGACGGCGACGGCTTCCACGAAGTCCACGTCCACACGATGGAAGGTTGCTGGTCGCTGCGGCGATCTGGGCTCCGCCCTCACCGAGGCCTTTCGCAAGAAAAACGGCCGCTCGATGTCGGCTTCTTCCCGTTCGTTCACAACGCCCGAAAACGCGGAAAAGCACTCCTCGAATCTCTCGTCACAACCCTCCTCGCAAAACCTCCCCGGAACGCCGGATGAGCCAAGGTCTTAAGCCCTGAAGGGGCGGCACTGTCGTTGTGTCACTCGCGAATGCCGCGTGAAACGGAGATCGAGTGTGTCGCCCCTCCGGGGCTGCGCCGTTGGTGTTCCTTTTCCCACGGCTCACGCCGTGGGCTACGATCTGCCGCCCTCCGGGCTAAAACACCAGACTCAGCACGCACTCGCTCCGCTTCGACACCTGAAACTGGTGTTGGCCACATCTTGTCATCACACTTCAAGCAGATACGTCCATGACAGTTCACGATCGGATCACCTTCTCAATTCGCTCAAGGGCGGGAATCGGCAGAGACTCCACATGAATACACCGCCATCAACGACGCCAATCGCATCCAAACAGGTGCGTTGGCATCTGCTGTACTACGCCTTGGCGACGTTCAACATCGCCACGATCCTGCTCAGCGTGTTCCTGACACAACAGGTGCTGTCCATCTATCGCACCTCCGTCACCGAGAACCAGGCGTGGGCCGAGCGGGCCAGCCGGATTGCGGATCTCGCGGATCTCGCCGGGGTGGCCAACGCACCGGGCAACGATGTCTTCGAGTCGGGCGACATCCCGCTGGAATCGAAGCGTTTGACGCAGGCCATGCAGAACTTCGACGAGCGCTACCTGCTCGCCACGGAAGACATTCAGAACAACGTTCCTTCCCAGATCGGAGCGCCGTTGTTGGTGATGCTGGTCGGGTTCAACACCGAGATCCGGCAGATGCAGGCGGAGGTCGCGGACATCTTTCAACTTCTCGGCCAAGGGGACCGGGAGGAAGCGGGTGAGTACATGGCTCAAATGGACCGCTCGCTCAGCCGTGCGATGTCGCAGAACACGAAGCTGCGGGAGGCGATCCGAAACATTCAGAACTCACAGTTCACCCACCACACGGGTCGCGCCGCCGGACTGGCCCAACTCTCGTTTGGGATCATCGTGCTGGTGGTGGCCACGATTTTGGGTGCCGTTTATTTCGGAGCCTTGTCGCGCCGATTGGTCCTGGCCGAACAGGAGCAGACGGCGGCAGGGCATCGCGTCACGCAACAGCAGAACGAGAACCTGCGGCATTACTCGGCTCAACGGGAGGCCACCAAGACCGAACTGGCCACGGCGAATGCGCGGCTCGCCGGGGTACTCGATGCCGCGACGCAGGTCTCGATCATCGCGACCGACGTGAACGGTCTCATCACGGTCTTCAATTCGGGAGCACAGAATCTGCTGGGCTACTCCGCCGGGGAAATGGTCGGCAAGCAGACTCCCCAGATCATTCACCTGCGCGACGAAGTGCTGGCTCGCGGTGCCGAGTTGTCGCGCGAGTTGGGCTATCCCGTGGAAGGCTTCGAGGCGTTCGTGGCCTACGCCAAGCAGGGCCGCTTCGATCACCGCGAATGGACTTACGTCCGCAAAGACGGCGGCCATTTCACGGTCAGTCTGGTCGTCACGGCAGTCAAGAACACCGCCGGCGAGATCACGGGATTCTTGGGCGTGGCCGAGGACATCTCGCTCCGCAAGCAGGCCGAGGATGCGTTGCAAAAGATGCGGATCAGCGTGGACCGTGCGGGTGACAGCGTCTTCTGGATCAGCCGCCAGGGACGCATCCTTTACGTGAACGACGCGACCTGCGCGGACCGGGGCTATTCCCGCGAGGAACTGCTCGGCATGACGATTTTCGACCTCGACCCGGATTATCAGCCCGGTGTCTGGGATCCGCACTTTGAGGATCTCAAACGCCGGGGCACGATCACGCTCGAAACCCGCCACCGCACCAAGGACGGCCGCGTGTTCCCCGTGGAGGTCAACGCGAACTACGTCTTCCACAACGGTGAGGAATTCAATTTCGCGTTTTTACGCGACATCACCGAACGCAAGCGGGCTGAGGAGGAACTGCGCCGAGCCAAAGAGGCGGCTGAAGAGGCCAGTCGCATCTTGGATTCCAGCCTGAAGAGCATCGCCGATGGAGTGATCATCGCCGATTCAACGGGCAAGTTTTTGTTTTGGAACGAGGTTGCCGAGCAAATCATTGGCCTCGGTACGACGGACACTCCCGTCGAAGGCTGGACCGCGCACTACGGTTGCTTCCTGCCCGATATGGTCACGCCTTATCCGTCGCAAGACTTGCCGCTGGCACGCACCATTCGCGGCGAGGATGTCCACGAGGACGAGCTGTTTATCCGCAATTCGCAGAAGCCGGATGGTGTGTGGCTCAGTGTCAACGGGAGGCCCTTAAGGGACGAGACAAATCAGTTGCGCGGCGGCGTCGTTGTGTTCCGTGACACGACGGAGCGCCGGCGACACGAGGTCGAACTGCATCGAGCCAAGGAGGCCGCCGAAACCGCCAACAAGGCCAAGAGTTCGTTCCTAGCCAACATGAGCCACGAAATCCGCACGCCGATGAACGGCATCATCGGCATGACGCAGTTGTTGGCGCACACCGAGTTGCGGTCGCATCAGCGCGACTATCTGACGACCGTCGATGAGTCGGCCCACATTCTGTTGCGGCTGCTCAACGACATCCTCGACTTCTCCAAGATCGAGAGTGGCAAACTGGAGTTCGAGTCCGTGGCGTTTCCCCTCGTGCCGGCGATCACCGAGGTGGTGGCGCTGCTGCGCGTCCGCGCCATCGAGAAGCGCCTCGATCTCACTTTGCAGCTCTCCCCCGATTTGCCCGCCTACCTCGTGGGCGACGCCATCCGCCTGAAGCAAGTGCTCCTCAACCTCACCGGCAACGCGATCAAGTTCACGGAATTCGGGCTCGTGGAAATCGGGGTCACCCTCGTGCGGAAGGACGCCAAGGTCGCCACGCTGCGCTTCACCGTGCGCGACACCGGGATCGGCATGGGCGTCGCCACGCAGGCGAAGCTTTTCCAGGTTTTCTCGCAGGGTGACACCTCGATGACGCG
>JAYSQC010000301.1:0-14891 GCA_043721755.1 Schlesneria sp. | reverse complement strand
CTTTAACGGCAGGAGGAGTCTGGTATGGCGAGCGGGTTGGTCGGGGTGGCTAGCCTCTGGCAACTTGTTCGATCCCTCCGAATCCGTTTCTGAGGGCTGGGCACGCAAAAACGTCCTGTTTATGCCCCACTCGGAAGCGGCTGACACTAACCCGAAGCGTAAGCGAGGATGCAACGCGAGTCCTCGCTTACGCTTCGGGTTAGTGTGAGATATGCCATCCTCATCCGTCTACGGTATAACCTCAACGCCAATGGCGTGAGCGCCAACGTGAAACCGCTGTCACTCCCGTTTCGCGCACACCGTTGCGGTTAACAGGCGATTCAACCCATTTAACGAGGAACTTATTCATGCCCGCCAAATTCAAGCCCGATGGCTATCACACCGTGACGCCTTATCTGATCATTCAGGGGGCGGCGAAGGCGATTGAGTTTTATAAACAGGCGTTCGGTGCGACCGAATTGATGCGGCTCGACGCTCCCGGCGGGACGATCGGGCACGCCGAAATGAGGATCGGGGACTCGATCATCATGCTGGCCGATGAGCATCCCGAGATGGGGTTTCGCGGTCCGCCAGCGTTGGGCGGAACACCGGTCTGCTTGATGCTGTACGTCGAGGATTCCGATGCGATGTTTGCTCAAGCCATCGCCGCTGGTGGGACGCTTCAAAAGCCGCTTCAAGACCAGTTTTATGGTGATCGCAGTGGGCAACTGGTCGATCCGTTCGGCCATGTCTGGACAATCGCCACCCACAAGGAAGACCTCACCCCCGCCGAGATCAGCGCTCGACTGACGGGAATGATGACGCAGCACGGTGGCGGATGAACCGACCGCGATTAGCGGCCAGAGAAGCCGAGCGAGAGAATGAGCGGTTTTGTCGCGGCGGGAGCAGTCCAGTGTGGCGAGCGGTTGGTCGCGGTGGCTAACCTCTGGCAACTTAGGGGCTGTGCATTTTCTACGTCCGAGAGTTGTGGTCGGTATTCAAGTAACCCGCAGCGTCAGCGAGGGAGATCAGAACTCGACATGTTTTGGGATGTCCTCCCTCGCTGACGCTGCGGGTTACTTCCGCGAACTCTCGGAACTTGATCCTGCACAGCCCCTAAGCCGGACTTCAAGCTCGGAGCAGCCGCTCAAACATCCAACTCGTGGGCCACCAAGTCGGCATACGTCTCGCGGCGGCGGATGACTTTGACCGTCGTGCCGTCCACGAGTAGCTCGGTCGCGCGGGGACGCGAGTTGTAATTGCTGCTCATCGCCGTGCCGTAGGCTCCCGCGCTGAAGATGGCCATCAGATCACCACGCTGCATCGGTGGCAGGTAACGGTCCTTCGCAAAGTAATCCGACGATTCACAGACCGGGCCGACGACATCAGACTTCTCACATCCAGCGATCTCGCCTTCGACGTTGGAGGGCATCGCGACGGACGGCTTCACCGGCCAGACGCGATGGAAACTGTCATACATCGCCGGGCGAATCAGATCGTTCATCGCTCCGTCTTGAATGACGAACAGTTTGCCACCCTCGCGCTTCGTGTACACGACGCGGCTCACAAGGACGCAGGAGTTGCCAACGATGAACCGGCCCGGTTCGAGGGCCAGCCGACACTTGGCCGCTTGCACGGCGGGGACGATCACCTTCGCGTACTCGGAAGCGGGCAGGCCCTCATTCTCGCGGTAACTGATTCCAAAGCCACCGCCGAGATTAATCCAGTTGATGTCGTGGCCGTCGCGGCGCAGAGCCTCAACCACTTCGATCGCCTTCGCCCCGGCGGCCTCATACGGATCGGTCGTCAGGATCGGCGAGCCGAGGTGCATGTGAATGCCCTTCAGAGCGAGTCGCTTGTCTCGCAAAACCTTCGCGGCCAGTTCGCGAAACCGCTCGATGTCCATGCCGAACTTGTTCCCCTTCTTGCCCGTCGTCGTCTTGGCATGTGTCTTCGCGTCGATGTCGGGATTGAGCCGCAACGCGACGCGACCGATCTTTCTCATGGAACCGGCCACTGCCGCGATGGCGTCCAACTCCGCTTCACTCTCGACATCGAACATCAAGATGTCATTTTCGAGCGCGAACCGAATCTCCTCGTCGGTCTTGCCGACTCCCGCGAAGACGACCTTTGACGTGTCCGCCCCTGCCGCCTTAACGCGGTACAGTTCACCACCAGAGACCACATCAAAGCTGCTGCCCGCCTCGTGCATCACCTTCAGCACGCCGAGCGTCGAGTTCGCCTTCACCGAATAACAAATGACCGGATCAACCTCAGCAAACGCGGTCTGAATCTGCTTCAGTTGGCCCAGCAGAAACGCCTTCGAGTAGACCCACAGCGGAGTCCCATACTGCTCGGCCAGCGCCGCCACAGACACGTCTTCACAAAACAATTCGCCGCCACGGTATTGAAAGTTTGTCACGTAAGAAGTTCCAAGTGAGAAATAGAAGTTTGAAAAAACCATGAAAGACGTGGCCGACAAAAGTCGGATGAACCGTCAATGTAGGGTGGGACAAGCTCGCTTCGAGCGCCGGCCCACCAGCAGGTGCAGACGTTTTACAGGGTGGGTCGGCGTTCGAAGCGAGCGTGTCCCACCCTACGCCGACTTTTGTCGGGCGCGTCATGAAAGCGAAGCGGTCAAGCGATGACCGCAGCTTTGCGTAGCAAACTTTCGGCCCAGGTGAGTTGCTCCTGCTCTAAAGGAACAACCGGGGGGCGACGGTGATCTACCGCGAGTTCATAAGAAAAGAGGTCATAAATCGTTTCGAGTGCCTCTTGGAGATTCAGTATTGAATCGCTTTCGCCCGGCCGCAAAGGGACTTTAATCGTTGGCAGCGGTTGATCGAGCGGTATCGGCCACGCTTCCGTTCGTTGCCGTCGCCCTGTGCGATTGAGAAACACGAAATAGGGGACGGAAGGGAGAGTTCCGATCACGGGGAAACGCGCCCCCACTCGCAGCAAGTCGATTTCAATGTAATGGGACGAACCATTCAGATAGTCCAGTCTTCTGGCCACAAAGTCTTTATGTCCATCCCCCCGCTTGTTCGTCGGTGAAAGGAGTTCTATCGCCGTGACCAATCCGCGAGTTTCCACGTCGCGAATTTCAACGAATTTCTGAACCATTTCTTCCGGGAGAAGCGCGTCCACCATGATGCACGGGCTGGTCGGCGTCGCGATGGCCACGGCTGCGTCTTGTCCCGAAGCAAAGATTCCCACGTCGGGGTAGCGAAGTCTCGGCTTCTCTACGTCGAAGAATCCCGCTAGTTCGATGGGGTCGGGAGTCGTTAGGACAACTCGCTCTTCTGAAAACGCAAAGTATCTCGGCTTCAATCGACGAGAGAGCTGCCTCGCAATTTCTTCGACGAGGTTGGAATGAAAGACAGACCAGAACGGGCCTTCCAAGTACGGGTCCATGCCGGGAAATGGATTGGGCATCGTGTTGTTCCTTTCTCTCAACTCATCACTCGTGATGCTGGGCCAGTAGTTCGGCGATCTGGATGGCGTTGGTTGCGGCCCCTTTGCGGAGGTTGTCGCTGACGCACCAGAACGTCAGGCCGTTCGGGTGGGTGAGGTCTTTCCGAATGCGGCCGATGAAGACGAGGTCGCTGCCGGTGCAGTCGCACGGCATCGGGTAGCCGCCCTGTTTTTCTTCGTCCACGACTTTAATGCCGGGGAACGCGGAGAAGAGTCGCTTGGCTTCTTCGACCGAAACCGGGCGTTCGGTTTCGACGAGGATCGATTCGCTGTGGCAGTTGGCCACCGGGATGCGGACGCAGGTCGGGCAGACCATGATCGACTGGTCGCCGAGAATCTTGCGAGTCTCGTAGACCATCTTCATCTCTTCACTGGTGTAGCCCTGTTCTTTGAAGCCGCCGATTTGCGGGATGGCGTTGAACGCAATCGGGGACTGGAACGCTTGTTGTTCGTAGCTCTTGGCGTCTAACTTCGCTCGCGTTGCTCCGTAGAGGTCGTCCGTTCCGGCAAGGCCCGCGCCACTGACTGCTTGGTAGGTGCTGACGATCACACGGCGGACTCGAGCCGCGTCGTGCAGCGGCTTCAGAGCGAGAGCCATCTGCGTCGTCGAGCAGTTGGGGCTGGCAATGATCCCTTTCGCATTGAGTGCGTCCTGCGGATTAATTTCGGGAATCACCAGAGCCACGTCGTCCATCATGCGGAAGTAGCCGGACTCATCGATGACCTTGCACCCGGCAGCAACGGCGTGTGGCAGATATTCCGCAGCCACTTCATCGGGCGTGGTGGCGATGACCAGATCGACGCCTTTGAATGCGGTGGGTTCCAGCAACTCGACGGTGTAGTCCTGACCTTTAAATTTCAAAATCGAACCGGCACTACGGGCCGACGCCAAAAAACGATACGTTTTCGCGAGCATCGGCCGCTCTTCGAGCAACTGCAACATGATGCGCCCGACCGCGCCCGTCGCCCCAACCATCGCCATCGTTCCAAACACGTTTCGTCTTCCTTTTGCAGGTAAAAAATGGCTCGATGAGAATTCCGCCAAGCCAATCCCAAGTGATGCGGCGAGATGATAGCGGCGGGCTTCGATGCTCGGCAATCAACGAATGCGAGGCCTCGTCACAAGCTCGGCCGAGTGAGCTACAGGCGTGCGCGAGTCGCTGCTATCATCAGCGGCCCTACAAACGGCAACGCCCAGCAACGAGTGGCGTTGTCGCCCGTACACCAACCCGAAGCGTAAGCGAGGCCGCGAGTGCATCGACCGCCTTTCGTTTGAGGGCGATGAAGTCGTGAGACTTCAGAAACGCCCGAACGCTCACGAGTTCGCTGCCCGCTGTTTCAAATTCACGCTGATTTTGAACTCAGATATAAAAACAGGCAGAGCATCCTCGCTCACGCTTCGGGTTGGTGTTGTTTGGTCAGACATAGACATCTTTCAGGATTCAGACTCGGCTATGAAGATTCTCGTGATTGGCAACGGTGGACGCGAACACACGCTGGTGTGGAAGCTCAAGCAGTCTCCTTCGGTGACGCAGGTCTTCTGTGCGCCGGGCAATGCGGGGACGGGGCTAGACGTGACCAACGTGGACATCAAGGCGACCGACATTCCTCGGCTCATCAAGTTTGCCCTCGCCGAGAAGATCGACCTGACCGTCGTTGGCCCCGAAGCGCCCCTCGTGGCCGGGATCGTCGATGAGTTCAAGAAAGCGGGCCTGCGCGTCTTTGGGCCATCCAAACTGGCGGCCGAATTGGAAGGCTCGAAACGCTTCGCCAAGGAACTGATGGCCAAGGCCAAGATTCCAACGGCCGACTTCCGCACGTTCCAAAATGCCGCCGAAGCCATGAGCTACATCGGCGAACGTGAGAACGTAGAACGCTTCGTCATCAAGGCGGACGGCTTGGCGGCAGGCAAGGGTGTCGTTGTCTGCTTCTCCAAGTCCGAGGCCCGCGAGGCCATCAAGCGAATGCTGATCCATAAGGATTTTGGTGCGGCCGGAATGCAGATCGTCGTGGAAGATTTTCTCGTGGGAGAAGAGGCGAGCCTGCTGGCCTTCGTCGATGGAACGACGATCGTGCCACTCGAAGCGGCTCAGGATCACAAGGCCGCATTCGACGGAGACACGGGACCGAACACCGGCGGAATGGGAGCGTACTCGCCAATCCCATCAATGACCTCCGAAATGGTCGATGTGATCGTCGAGAAAATCTTGGTGCCGACGGTTCACGAGATGATCAAGGCCGAACGGCCGTTTAGCGGCTGCCTCTACGCGGGACTCATGCTCACCAATCAAGGCCCGAAGGTGATCGAGTTCAACGTGCGACTCGGCGATCCCGAGACGCAAGCGGTCCTGATGCGGCTGAAGTCCGACCTCGCTCAAATCATGTACGCCGCTGCCGACGGCAAGCTCGACGAGATCGAACCGCTGGAGTGGGACGAGCGTTCGTCCGTCTGCGTCGTCATGGCCTCGGCGGGATATCCGGGCGACTATGAAAAGGGAAAGCCCCTGCGTGGACTCGAAGAAGCGGCACTCGTTCCCGACACCAAAGTCTTCCACGCGGGAACGACTCTAGTCGGAGACCAGATCGTCAACGATGGCGGCCGTGTTCTCGGTGTCACCGCGCTGGGTGATTCACTCGCGGACGCCAAGCTGAAAGCCTATCAAGCGGTGAAGTGCATCCGCTGGGACGGCGCTTGGTGCCGCAAAGACATCTCGGACAAGGCGGCGAAACGATAAGCAAGCGTTGTCATCCAATGCCAAATGGCTTTTGACTGCGGACAGAACTCGAACGACTTTAAAGTTATTCCTCCGAGCGGAGCCTTCACATGCCGACGAATGACGTTCATGGGCTTCGCGCGGGAGACGGATTGTCCCGGCGAGATTGCCTGCGCATGGGGGGCCTTGGTGCCGGAGGGCTTTCGCTGGGGAATCTGTTGGCGGCGCGAGTGGCCGCTCAAGGCGATGCGAGACGCGCGGTGGACGTGAGTCGCTCTGCGGCGTCCTTCGGACGGGCCAAGTCAGTCATTCTCTTCTGGCTGATGGGTGGACCGGCACAGCACGAGACTTGGGATCCCAAGCCGCAGGCACCGCTCGAAGTCCGCGGGCCGTTTCAGCCGATTGCGACTCGCACAAACGGTCTCATGGTTGGCGAGTTGATGCCGCGCACCGCGCTGCTGACCGACAAGATCGCGGTGCTGCGCGCCGTTTCGACGGGAGACAATTCTCATTCGTCGAGCGGTTACGCGATGCTGACCGGTGTGCCGCATGTCCCGCTCAACGCCGAGAGCGTCACAGCGAAGGCTCCCAATTTGTGGCCGTGCGCCGACAGCATCGTGCGCAAGTTGCGAGGCTCGCGCAACGGCCTCCCCGGCGCGATCGTGCTTCCCGAACACGTTTGGAACGATGGCAACTTCCCTTGGCCCGGACAAGACGCGGGGTTTCTCGGCCGTCGCTTTGATCCGTGGCTCATTCACTGCGACCCCAGTTCACCCCAGTTCAAGGTTCCCGATCTCGCCTTTCCCGATGATCTCCCGTCCACGCGCTTCGATCGACGCCGCGAGCTACTGAGTCAGTTCAACAATCAGATTGGCCAAGCCCGTGCGGAACAGACTGCATCAACTGTAAAACGGTACGACGACGAGTCGCAGCAGGCGCTGGGGCTGCTTGGCGGATCGGCCGCCCGACAGGCTTTCGACCTCAATCAAGAACCGGCTTCCGTGCGCGACCGTTATGGCCGCTCACGCTATGCCCAAAGCGTGTTGCTCGCCCGACGCATGGTCGAGGCGGGTGTGTCGCTCGTCCGCATCAACTGGACGCGCATGATGGACAAGCCGAATCAAGGCGGTTGGGACACGCACACGCAGCACGCGCAGTGCTGTAAAGACTTTCTGATGCCGATCATGGACCAAGCTTATTCCGCTTTGATTGAAGACCTCAGCGAACGCGGTCTACTCGATCAAACTTTGATCGTCTGGCTGGGCGAGTTCGGCCGGACGCCCAAGATCAATGCGAACGCCGGACGAGACCACTGGGGCAGCGTCTTTTCCGTCGCACTGGCGGGAGGCGGCATTCGCGGTGGAGTGGTTCACGGATCGTCGGATGCCCAAGGCGCATTCCCGATGGAGGGCCGCGTCGAACCGCACGATCTGATGGCCACAATCTATCACTGCCTCGGTTATTCGGCCGACACCGAAATCCACGACGCGCTCGGACGACCGCTGCCAATCAGTCGAGGCGAGGTGATTCACTCGATCTTCTAATCGGGGACCAGAAGCCCGGCTAACAGAGCAACATCTCGGACGGTGGTTGATGTGACCTCTGAGCGGGGTGGCGTAAGCCCCCTAGTTCTTGGGCGTCAGCCCCCTTCGTTCTCTGCAAACGGGCTGACGCCCAAAAACCAGGGGGCTTACGCCACCCCGCTCAGAAACTCTTACTCTTGGCCGCGTGAGTTCAGCCAGACCTCTGCCGCTCGCCTATCGGTCATTCGCCCAAGAGGCCCTTGGCCAACCGCTTCAGCGCTTCGCTCTCGATTTGACGGACTCGCTCACGCGTGAGACCGAGCGACTCACCGATCTCTTTCAGCGTGCGTGGCTCCGCATCGTCGAGGCCGAATCGCATCCGCAGAATCGTGGCTTCGCGCGGGTCCATCGTGTCGAGCATCCGATAGACGTGCTTGAGATTGTCGGCATCGATCAGCTCAACTTCAGGGCCTTTTTGACGCGCGTCGGCAACCATGTCGCTCATTGTCCAGCCGCCATCGTCCTCATCCGTCTGCGGGGTCATGTTGTAGAGATGGATCGCGGTCTTCACGATGCTGAGCTTCTTCTTGGGAAGCTGCAGCTCTTTGGCGACCTCTTCCTGCGTCGGCGCCCGCCCCAGTTCTCCATCGAGCTTCGCCGTCGCACGCCGCCACTTGGAGAGCAGTTCGACCATATATGCCGGGATGCGGATCGTCTTCGCCGTGTTGATGAGCGCCCGCTTGATCGACTGCTTGATCCAATAGCTGGCATACGTGCTGAACCGGGTGTTCATGTCCGGGTCAAAGCCCTCGACCGCACGCAGCAGCCCGAGATTGCCTTCTTCGATCAAGTCCTGAATGGGCAGGCCCTTGTTCGTGTACGCACGGGCAATGTTCACGACGAGCCGCAGATTCGCGCGGACCATTCGGTCCCGGGCGCTGCCGTCCCCCGCAGTGATGCGGTTGGAGAGTTCCTTCTCTTCCTCTGCGGACAACAATGCGGTTTCGTTGATTTCGCGGAGATACGTCTCCAGCGGAGTTTGCGCACCAGTGGGAGCGCTGCGTAGCCGAGTGGTCTTGGCCATCGAAGTATCTGTCCGTCAGGAGTCAGGTGGAATAACACGCCACCTCCTGTGGCCAATAAACGGCGGAGTTCCGCCAAGAGTGTTATCGGAGTTGAACTCCAGAAATTCCAAACTGAGACGGGCGTAGGACGGGAAACGATCAGAGAAACTGGGCAGACGGCGCAATAATAACGGCCCTCCGGAACGTGCCGGAGGGCCGCAAGGTTTCTCGAATCAATCAGCATCGCGCCGCTTGACTCTTAGGATTCTTGAACTCCACGCGGCCGTCAGACGCGCGGAGATCAGAGTCACTCAGCAGGTGTCGCCTCTTCCGCAGGTGTCTCCACGACTGCCGCTGGGACATCCTTGGTTTCCTCTGGGCTACCCATGGTGAACAGCGGGCCGGATGCGCCTTCCATTCCGCCTTTGAGTTCACCACGGACCTTGGGGGCCGCTGCTTGAGCATCAGGCTTCGACTCATTGGCCGCTGCCGCCGCTGCCTGAATCTCAACCGCACTTCTGCGACTGAGTCCGATCTTCCGATCATTGGAATCAATCCGCAGAATCCGGACATCCAAGTCTTGCCCGACTTTGACGAATGTTTCGGGGTTCTCGACCTTTTGGTCAGACAGTTCCGAAACGTGCAGCAGACCTTCCAATTCGGGTTCGAGTTCGACGAAGACTCCGAAGTTGGTGATCTTCGTGACCTTGCCGATGACCTGCGATCCCGGTTGGTACTTCTGGGGGATTGTGGTTTCCCACGGATCGCCCGCCAGCTGCTTCAGGCCGAGTGCGATGCGCTTCCGTTCCTGATCGACCGAGATCACTTGGCAACTGATCGGATCGCCCTTCTTGAGCAACTCGTTCGCGTGCGAAATCTTGCGGGTCCAAGACATGTCGCTGACGTGCAGCAACCCATCGACACCCTCTTCCAACTCGATGAACGCACCGTAGTTGGTGAGATTGCGAACTGTTCCGCTGACCGTCGCGCCCGGCGGGTACTTGGCGGCGACTTCGTCCCACGGATTCGACTGAGCTTGCTTCATGCCCAGCGAAATCTCTTGCTTCTCTTTGTTGATCCCCAGCACGACGACATCGACTTCTTCGCCCGGATTGACGAGTTCGGTCGGATGATTGACCCGCTTCGTCCACGACATCTCGCTGATGTGAACCAGCCCTTCGATGCCGTCTTCCAGCTTCACGAATGCGCCGTAGGACATCACGTTGACCACTTCACCGCGAATCTTGGTACCGACGGGGTACTTCGTTTCGACGTTGTCCCAAGGACTCGATTCCTTCTGCTTGAGTCCGAGTGCGATTTTTTCCTTGTCGCGATCGACGTGCAGAATCATCACTTCGAGCTCTTGGTCGATGCGGACCATTTCGGTCGGGTGGCTGATGCGGCCCCAACTCATGTCGGTGATGTGCAGCAAGCCGTCGATGCCGCCCAAGTCCACGAACGCACCGAAGTCGGCGATGTTCTTGACCACACCCTTGCGAATTTGGCCTTCGACCAGTTCCGACAGCAGAGCCTTCTTCATTTGTTCGCGTTGAACTTCGATCAGTCGGCGGCGGGAAACGACGATGTTGCGGCGGGCTTCGTCGATCTTGAGGATCAGGCACTCGATGACCTTGCCACGGTACGAATCGATGTCTTGAGGACGGCGAATATCGACTTGGCTCGCGGGGAGGAAGACGTTCACGCCGATGTTGACCAGCAGACCACCCTTGATCTTCTTGAGAACTTCGCCTTTGACGATGTCCCCTTCCTTGTGGGTGCTGATGATCTTTTCCCACTCGCGAATCCGGTCGGCCTTCCGCTTCGAGAGCAGGATCAGGCCGAACTCGTCTTCGATTTCTTCGAGCAGCACGGAGATTCGCTGTCCGGCGACCGGCGGTTCGTCGGTGTCGGACCATTCGTCGAGAGGAACAATTCCTTCGCTCTTGTACCCGATGTCGATCAGAACCTCTTCGCCTTCGACCCGCACGATCGTGCCTACGAGCACCGCGTTCACGTCGTAGCCAGCGTCTCGCTGGTTGTACTCGGCGATCAGTGCTTCTTCGGCGGCTTCCGCGTCGGCCAGTGACAGCCCCAACGCCGCTTCCAAATCCGCATCGCTGACATCAAACTCCCGCAACAAATTCCGATCGACCATACTAGAACAATCCCGTCGTGAGTAAGCGGCCACGTTCACGCGTCATTGTCGTCTCAAGAAGACGACCGCGACTGAACGCACCGACGAACGGAGCCAGTCTTTCTGGCTTGCCGCTCTGGGTAAAAGGGTCTTCCCGCCATCGCCGAAGAGGAACACTCCTCTTCCGCCCACGATGACGAAGGGCGGGAGTGTAGCTGCGATCCGGAATTGCGGCTAGCAAACTCATCCGGTTTTCAAGGCCATTCCGCCACACCAACCCGCTGCGTGAGCAAGGACGAATCGTGAGCAAAGACGAATGAGGACCAACTTCTGCGAATACGTCACGAGACATGGCCATCTTCAGTTGGCGGCCTCTCGGATCACTCGCCCTCGCTCACGCTTTTTGAAGTTGCGCAGTTCGGGATTTCCGCCCCAACGGGGCGATGCTATGCCAGCCCAAGGCAACGCCTTGGGTTGGCAGTTAACCGTGAATCTCAAGCCCTGAAGGGGCGACACTATTCCTGCAAGCGAGATAGTGCCGCCCCTTCAGGGCTTGAGATTCTGTGACGACCGGAACCCAGGGCGGCGCTCCCGTGGGTCGCTGGCCCTGGGCTGACTTACGGCTGCCCCGTTGGGGCGGAAATCCAGAACAGCGCAACTTCAAAACTCACGCTGCGGGTTGGTGTGACTGAGGCCGTCATTCCGCAGCACCTCGCTCCAGCGACCGCACGAATTCGGTGAACTGCTGGCCGCGATCGGCGAAATTGCGGAACCAGTCGTAGCTGGCACAGCCGGGTGAGAGCAACACGATGTCGCCTGGTGCGGATTGAGCAACCGCCCATTCGCAGGCGGCTTGAAAGGAACGGAGTTCTCCCGAGACCTCGCAGCAATTATCAGGCGTCTGCGTGAGGAGTTCTCTCAATCGAGCGGCCGTCTGTCCCATAAGAGCGACCGCTTTTACTCGACGAGCGATAGCCGTAGCCATCTGCGACAGATCAACCTGTTTGTCGTAGCCGCCCGCCAGCAACACGATCGGGGACGTGAAAGCTTCAATCCCCACTTCCGCCGACTCGGGTGTTGTCGCGAGTGAATCGTTGAAGAACCTGCGACCAGCGACCTCACCGACGAACTGCAACCGGTGTGGGAGTGGCTGATAATTCTCGATCCCTTGCCGCACGGCATTGAGATCCGCGCCCATCCGCAGCGCAGCACACGTTGCCGCCAGCGCGTTGGCCAGATTGTGACGACCGGGCAGCTTGAGCCAATTCCTCAACGGCACCCGTTCGTCGCCGCCGTTGACTCGAACGCGGGCGCATTCTCCGTCGCCGGATTCCGCGAATACTCCCGCCGCTCCGTGATCGATCATTCCAAACGCCAGCCGTTCGCCACACGTCGGCCAGCCCGCAACATCGGCATCGTCGGCGTTGAGAACGGCCACGTCCGACGCCTGCTGCCACCGGAGCATCGTTTGCTTCGACCAACGGTAGTGCGAGACTTCATCGTGCCAGTCGAGATGATTGGGGCTGAAGTTCGTCACGACAGACACGGTCGGGCTGACGTGCAGTCGCTCCAGATCGGCCAGTTGGAAACTGCTCAGTTCCAGCACGACAACATCGTCCGGCCCGATCTCATCGACCAGCGGCAACAGGCTGACGCCAATGTTGCCGCCAAGCCAGCAGCGCCGCCCCAAGTCCTCGCGCTGGACGTGATAACTGAGGATCGAATGCGTCAGCGCGGTCGTGGTGGACTTCCCGTTGCTGCCAGTGACCGCGACGACCGGCGCGCGGTTCCACTGCCAGAACAAGTTCATCTCACTCGTCAGCGGCACACCCGCCGCGCGAGCGACCTCCAAACAAGCGTGGTCTCGCCGAATGGCTGGGTTGACCACGATCAACTCAGCGCGACGAAAGTCATCGTCAGCGTGGCCACCTAGTTTGAACTCGACCGCCGCGACATCGCGCTCGCTCAGTGACGACCTCAGTTCCGCAAGTGACTCTGCCAGCTTCTCGGCCGACCTCGTATCGGTCACGGTGACGATGGCCCCGCGCGACACAAAAAACTTCACGGCCCCCAGCCCACCCCCAAACGAGCCGAGTCCCATGACCAGCACGCGCAGGCCGCGATAGTCGCGTTGAGGATGATCCGGAATCATGCTGGCTCCTTTCCGGGCGACTCCGCCATTGAGAACGATCCCGCAGTGAAGTGCCGCTTGAACCAAGCGGCTGCGTCGCGGAAGTGCTTCAGAATGTAATCGGCTTGGATTGCAAAGTTGGGCAACTCAACCGGAGCGAATAGCGCCGTCACCATCCCCGCGCGCGAGCCTGCTTCGAGGTCGAAGAGGTAGTCACCGCAGAACAGCAGTTCAGCGGGACGGATGTTCCACGCTTGGCTGATGAGCAGCAAGCCCGCCGGATCGGGTTTAGGGGGAGCGTCTTCGCGGGTGAGAACCCTGTCGAACTGAAGGCCCAGTCGCGCGAGTACGATGTCCGTCGATGCGCGCGAGTTGCGCGTCAGCACCGCGCGCGGCAGGCCCTTCGTTTCAAGCCACTGCAAAAACTCGGGCACGCCGTCGAACAGCGTCGCTTGCTCCGCTCCGGCCAATTCGTGGCGATGGAGGATCGCCTGCAAGCGGTCTCGCTCAGCCGCCGATTCGGTCTGCGCGACCGCTTCCAAAATCGGAACGCCCGCAGGCAAGCCCATCTCACGACGGATCACTTCAAAATCCAACCGCGAATCGACGAGCGTCCCATCGAGATCGAAGATCACTCCCCGCAGTAGGCGTTTGTGACTCAAGAGACGGCATCCTTGGGAGCGAGGGGCGGAACAGGAATTGGGATCGAAGCTCGCTCCGCTGCATTCGCGCTCTCCTCAATTCGCGTAGAATATGGTCCGCGCGAATTGAGGGGAGCGCGAATGCAGAACAAAGCGTTTGCCTCTCGTTTCCAAGCAATCGTTGGGGAACGAGAACACTAGAACAGAAAAGTGCCGGGCCGAGCAGAATTGTGGAGTGAGTCCTCTTCTCTTCATTCGCGCTCTCCTCAATTCGCGCGGCCAACTTCTGCCCGGTTGATTTCCGCGCGAATTGAGGAGAGCGCGAATGAAGAACGGAGCGTTGGTATCGGGCTGATAGATGGCCCGCATCATTCGGATTGGCGCTCACGACTCCGTCAGGTGCCAGATCGAATTGACCGAGACCACGTCGGTCAACTCGGCGCTGCGATGGATGATGTTGACGCCGCAGTTCGTCTGGCGGACTCGCCGCGCCAACGTGAGGTTGATGCCGAGTAGATGAGACAGATACGCGCGGTTCACCATGTTGTGAGCCACGACCAGCACGTTCTGTCCGGCATGAGCCGCGAGGATTTCATTCAGCGCCGGAGCGACGCGGGCCAACACGTCTTCGTAGGACTCGCCCCCCGGATGCCGTTCTCGCGCGGGGTTGGCGAGGAACCGTGCGACCTCATCGGGATCTCGGGCGCGAATCTCATCCCACGACAAGCCCTGCCAGCGACCGACGCGGCATTCCTTCAATGCCTCGACCGGACGAATCGTGATCCCGCGCGGATCGGCATTCAGCGAAGCGGTCTGCTGGGCGCGGATCATCGGGCTGGCATAGACCGCCGAAAACTCGACCTCACGCAGGAACGCGGCCAATTCACGAGCCTGCTGCCAACCCTTGGCCGTCAGCGGCGTGTCGATCTCGCTCCCTTGCAAGACAAACGGCTTGCGCTCGTTCGCCTCGGTCGATCCATGCCGCACGAGAAACATCCGCGTCACCCGCGCATCAGGCGGTCGGCACAGTTCGGTCGTCGCGGTCGGTGTCATGCGGTGCAATCCGTTGCAGGTTGGTCTTGGGTGCTTCGGCTACCAGAGGTCTCTACGGTCAGAAGTCCGGCTTTTCTTGTACCTTGCGCGGTCAGTGATGAGACATCTGAGCGGGGCGGCGTCAGCCCCCCGGTTCTTCCGAAGAGGGCTTACGCCCAAGAACCGGGGGGCTGACGCC
>JAYSQC010000300.1:0-12907 GCA_043721755.1 Schlesneria sp. | reverse complement strand
CTGCAAATCGCGGACATCAGCGTCGGCGATGACAAGGTGACGGTGAAGCTGACCAATTCGACGAAGTACGCCCGCGTCCATCTGTTCGGCACGCGCTACGTCCCCGAGTACGCGGCCTATGCGCACCTGAGCCGCGTGCGTGCCGCCGAGCCTTACGTCTTCCAGCAGACGAGTGCCGGATCGGTCTATCTGACGGGGCGCAATATCGGCGATGAGTACCGCTACATCATCGACCGCAAGTACGCGACCAAGTTTCCCGGCAACATGCTCGAACGGCCTTCACTGTTGCTCAACCCGTGGGCCGTCCGCACGACCGATACCGGTGAGCAACTCGCCGCCGGTGGCGATGCCTTCCGTGGCGGTGCCCCTGCGCCCGCCAGTGCCGCAGACCGAGGTGATGTTCGACACAACATGATGTGGCCCTCTGGTCCAGAACACTTCGCCAATCTCGACTTCCTCGCGCATGCCAGTGCCGTGTTGGTGAACCTCGCGCCGGACAAGGATGGCGTGGTGACGTTCGACAAGCAGGCTCTCGGCGATCAGCAGCATCTGCACATCGTGGCCGTTGATCCAATCAACACGACGTACCGCAGTCTCGCGTTGGCAGAAGCCAAGACCGAGTTCGTCGATCTGCGGTTGTTGGCCGGTCTCGATCCGAAGGCCCACTTCACGCAGCAGAAACAAATCACGATCGTCCCCGTCGGCCAGGTGTTTTTGCTAAACGACATCACCACGTCGAAGTTTGAAGCCTACGATCAACTCGCCCGCGTCTACGGTCTGTTCCTGACGCTCAATCCCGATCCGAAGCTGGTCGAGTTCTCGTTCCTACTCAACTGGCCGAAGCTGAAGCCGGAAGAGAAGCGAACGCTCTACTCGAAGCACGCCAGTCACGAGCTGAGCTTCTTCCTGTTCAAGAAGGATCCCGAATTCTTCGCGGCCGTCATCAAGCCGTACCTCGCCAACAAGCAGGACCAGACGTTCGTCGATCACTGGCTGCTGCAAGACGATCTCGCCGAGTACGCCCTGCCGTGGAAGCACGCGCAGCTCAACATCGTCGAGAGAATTTTGTTGTCTCAGCGACTGAAGGACGAACGCCCGCTCACGTCTCGCCACGTCAGCGACCTCTACGCGCTGTTGCCTCCCAACATCGACGACTTCATCCACCACTTCGACACGGCGGTGAAGCGCGGATCGCTCAGTACGGATGATGGTTTGGGCTTGAAGCTGCAACTCGGCAAAGAACTGCAACTTCAAGATCGAATGCTGGTCATGGAGCGATTGAGTGAACAGGCGGACAATGCGCCTGCCGACAGTCCCGTTGCCGCCGCCGCTCTTGCGGGATCGATGGGAGGGGGAATGGCTGGACGTGGCGCCAATCGGCAGGCCGATCCGAAGTTCGCCGCACCGAAGTTCGCTGAAGAAGAAAAGCTTGCTCGCAAGAAAGTCGTCGCTTCAGAGAAAGCCAAGCAAGACGCTTCGGCCAAGGACGGGAAAACGAACTTGCGACGGTCGTTGTCAGTGCGAGACGAAAGCCGCGAACTGGCCGAAGCCGACAAGGCCGCGCCAAGTCGCGCGGATGTCTTCTTCGACGACAACACCGATGGCACGGCGCTCGGCATTCGCCAGCTTTACCGCAAGCTCGACAAGACGATGGAGTGGGCCGAGAACAACTATCACCACATCACCCTCGACCAGCAGCACGCCGGTCTCGTGACGGTCAATGCGTTCTGGAAGGACTACGCCAACCACAACGCGGCCACGCCGTTCCTCTCGCGCCATCTGGCCGAAGCGACCGACAACTTCTCCGAAATGATGTTCGCTCTCGCGGTCCTCGATCTGCCGTTTGAAGCGGGCCAGCACGAGACCAAATTCGACGGCGTGAAGATGACTCTTTCACCCGCCACGCCGGTCGTGATCTTCCACGAAGAGATCAAAGCGGCCGCCGCAGCCGACGGCGTTACAAAAATACTCGTCAGCCAGAACTTCTTCCGACACGGCGACCGAACACGACTGGAGAACGGCGAACAGATCGACAAGTACGTCACCGACGAGTTCCTCGTTCATACGGTCTACGGTTGCCAGATCGTCATCACCAATCCGACTTCGGCCCGACAGAAACTGAATGTCCTGTTGCAGATCCCCGCAGGAGCGATCCCGGTTCTCAACAGCCAGCCCACGAAGACCGTTCACCTCAGCCTTGAGCCGTATCACACGCAGACGGTCGAGTACCACTTCTACTTCCCGACGGCGGGCCAGTTCGACCACTTCCCGGTCCACGTCGCGAAGAATGAAACGCTGATCGCCTCGGCGGCGGCGGTCGCTCTGAACGTGGTCGATCAGCCGACGAAGATTGACACCGAATCGTGGGACTACGTGTCGCAACAGGGCACGAACGACGATGTCCTCGCGTTCCTCGACCAGCACAACGTCAGCGGCCTGAACCTCGACCGCCTCGCTTGGCGGATGAAGGACGCGAAAATGTTTGACGCCGTGTTGAAGCGACTCGCCGCGCGTCACGTCTACCAGCACACGCTCTGGTCGTATGGCCTGCTGCACAACGTGGCGGCTGCGGCGCGGGAGTTCCTCCTGCACACCGATGCCATCGTTAACGAATGCGGTGGTCGGCTGAACAGCCCGCTACTCAAGGTCGATCTCGTCGAGCGGCGGCAGGTCGAACATCTCGAATACAAACCGCTGGTCAATGCCCGGGCGCACTCGCTCGGCAAGCGACGCCAGATCGTCAACGACCGCTTTCACGAGCAGTACCATCGCACGCTGAAGCAACTCGGCTATTCGAGGCAACTCAACGACGATGACTTGCTCGTCGTAACCTACTACCTGCTGCTGCAAGATCGGATCGAGGAGGCCCTCGCCACCTTCGCCCGAGTCAACGTCGAGCAGGTTTCGACCAAGATGCAGTACGACTACTGCGCCGCGTACCTCGACTTCTTCACCGACGAACACGCCAAGGCGCGAGCCATCGCCGCCAAGTATGCCGATCATCCGGTTGACCGCTGGCGAAATGTTTTTGCTTCGATCACGGCCCAACTCGATGAAGCCGAGGGGAAGGACGCGAAGGCCGTCGATGCCGAGGACCGCAACCAGCAGCAGGCGCAACTCGCCGCGACCGAACCGAACTTCGACTTCACCGTCGAGGCCAAGCAGATCAACCTCAACCACCAGAACCTCTCATCGGTCACGGTGAATTTCTACGAGATGGACGTGGAACTGCTGTTCAGCCGCAATCCGTTCGTCCAGCAGTTCAAGGGCCAGTTCAGTTCGATCAAGCCAAACCAGTCGGTGAGCGTGAAGCTGGCCGCGGCGTCAGCCCCCGGAGCGGGGGACGTGAGTCCCCCGGTTCTTCCGAGCGGAACAAAGGCCATCCCGCTGCCCGAGGCGCTGCGGAACAAGAACGTCCTCGTGGAAGTCGTCGCCGCCGGGCAGACGAAGACGCAGGCGTACTACTCGCACTCGCTGGCCGTGCAGGTCATCGAGAACTATGGCCAGGTGAAGGTCACGCACCAGACCACCGCCAAACCGGTGGCCAAAGCCTACGTGAAGGTCTACGCCCAGATGGCCGATGGTCAGGTGAAGTTCTACAAGGACGGCTACACCGACCTGCGCGGCCGCTTCGATTACGCCTCGCTCAACACCAACGATCTGGATGTGGCAACGAAGTTCTCGGTCCTGATCATGAGCGACGAACACGGAGCGTTGGTGCGGGAGGCCGCTCCGCCGAAGAGGTGAGAAATCCCATTCTTGGTGAGCCGGGTGGCGTCAGCCTCGGGACTCTTTACGACTGAGGTCCGGGGGGCTGACGCGACCTGGCTCACCGAGATCCCCACCGGGCCGTTCGATTCGTCGAGCGGCTCGTTCTGCTTTGTGGTCTCGCCCGAGAACCGGATAGGATCGTTGCGGTGCCTCGCACGCCGAGACCGCACGGTTCGTTTCCAGAGTCTTGATCGAGACCACCACGCATGTCATCGGAACCGCAGACGATTGTGAACTTCGGTCGTAACGTCACCTTTCAACCGCAGGTGATTGTCTCGCCGCGTTCCGAGGATGAGTTGCTTCAAGCCATGAAGCAGTACGCCGGACGACGCATTCGGGCGATGGGTCGCCTGCATGCGTGGAGCGAAGCGGCGCGGAGTGATGATGTGCTGCTCGATCTGCGGCACCTGAACTCGGTGCAAACGGAACAGCGCGACGGGCGCGTGTGGGCCGTGATCGGAGCGGGCTGCCAGATGAAGCGGGTTCTCGCCGAGTTAGAGCGGCAGGCGGGAGCGACCACGCCGTCGATCGGCCTCATCACCGAGCAGGCCATTGCGGGGGCGATCTCGACCGGCACGCACGGTTCGGGAAAGAACAGCCTCTCGCACTACATTGCTGAGGTGCGGGTCGCGACCTACGACGCGGAGACCGGCGAACCGATGATCCGCACGATTTCGGACGGCCCCGAATTGCGGGCCGCCCGATGTTCGCTGGGCTGTCTCGGCGTGATCGTCTCCGTCGGGCTGTGGGCGAGACCGCAGTACTGCGTCGAGGAACACTTTCGCCGCCACACGACGCTCGAAGCAGTCTTGGCTGCGGAAGGGGAGTATCCACTCCAGCAGTTCTACCTCATCCCGTGGTCGTGGGATTTCTACGGCCAGCATCGTCGCGAGGTGACTCAGCCGCGAAGCTGGCTGGCTCCGCTCTACCGGCTCTACTTTTTCCTGACGTTCGACCTCGGGATGCATCTCGTCATTCTGTTGCTGACGAGATGGCTGAAGACCAAACGCGGCATGAAGCTCTTCTTCCGCTGGCTCATACCGTTGACGGTCGTGCGCGGCTGGAAGGTGATCGACAAGTCGTACGACATGCTGGTGATGGAACACGAGTTGTTCTGTCACATTGAGATTGAAGTCCTCGTGAAACGCTCGCGGTTGTCTGCGGCGATCCCCTTCGTGGTGGAACTGCTGCGGCATTTCGACGGAGAGCCGAGCGCGCTGTCACCCGCCACTCAAGCCCGCCTGCAAACCGTCGGCCTGTTGAGACCGTTGGCGGAGTGCGCGGGGAGCTACACGCACCACTACCCGATCTGCGTGAGACGCGTTCTGCCCGACGACACGTTGATGTCGATGGCCAGCAGCGACGACGAGGACTACTACGCGATCAGCATCGTCAGTTGCGCCCGGCCCTCCGAACGCGACGGCTATTTCCGGTTCTCGGAACACCTGACACGCACGATGGCGGCTTTGTTCGACGGGCGGCCACACTGGGGCAAGTACTGTCCGATCGACTCCAAGACCGTGGCGACTCTTTATCCGCACTTGCCCGAATTCTGCAATGTCTGCTCCCGCATCGATCCCGCCGGCCGATTTCGGAACGAATGGGCCTCGCGCCTGCTGTTTTCGGAGAGCGATCCTGTTTGAGTGATCGAACTGCTCGTGACACTCGTGAGCGTCATGCCCAACTGCTCCGCTGCCAGTATTCCGGCGAAATGACTCAACCACAGGTGTGGTCGAAGCAAATGACCGGGCCTATAAATCGCCGCGATGGCTGGCGGTGTGACTCGTCGAGGCAGGGGCTGCGTGAGTCGCGTGCGTGGCGTTGGTTATCGCGACTGGACTTTGCCTGCCCTGTCTTTCACGAGCCGCACGTCATGTCGATCACGCCTACCCTTCCGACGCTGATCTTCCCCCACCCGTCGCTGCCGGGCGCGTATTCGCTCAAGACGGAGTTGTGGTTGCCGCGCGGGATCGACGAGGTCTTCGAGTTCTTTGCGGATGCGGATGCGTATCGTTTGGAAGACCTCACGCCGCCGTGGCTGCACTTTCACGTGCTGACTCCGAAACCGGTGTCGATGTTTGCGGGAGCGAAGATCGACTACCGACTGCGTCTGCACGGCATCCCGATCCTTTGGCAGAGTGAGATCAGCGAGTGGGAGCCGCCGTTTCGGTTCGTCGATCGGCAGCTGCGCGGGCCGTATCGACTCTGGCATCACAGGCACACGTTTGAAGCACGGGACGGCGGGACACTCGTGAAGGATGCCGTCGATTACGCCGTCCTCGGCGGCGCGGTGGTTCACTGGCTGGCCGTGAAGCGCGACCTCGAACGCATCTTCGCGTATCGGCAGCAGAAACTGATGGAGTTGCTCGGCTGAGTGTCTGCCGGATCAAGACCGCTTGAACCCGCTCGCCCAAACTCATCACCGAGGCCGTGCAGGACACTATCCGTTTGCGGACTTCAAGATTTCTCGCACGACGCGCGCGGGGCGACCGTCAGTGATGACCTGCTCGCGACCGTTGAACTGGTACGCGAGCTTGGTGTGATCCATGCCGAGTTGGTTGAAGACCGTCGCTTGAAAGTCGTTCGGGGTGACGATGTTCACTGCTGCCTTGTGGCCGACTTCATCGGTCTCACCGTAGGTCATGCCGGGGCGGATGCCTCCGCCCGCGAGCCAGATCGAAAAGCCTTGGCCGTTGTGGTCACGACCGCTTTTGTCGTCCATCGTTCCTTCGCAGACGGGCAAGCGGCCGATCTCGCCTCCCCAATGCACGAGCGTCGTATCCAACATGCCGCGCTGCTTGAGGTCTTTCACCAGCGCGGCGGCCGGTTGATCCGTGCGATGGCAGACGGCGGGAAGGTTCTTGCGGATGTCTTGATGCGTGTCCCAAGGCTGTCCGCCGAGGAACATTTGGACGAAGCGGACTCCCCGTTCGACCAGTCTGCGGGCGATCAGGCAGCGCGTGCCGTACTCGCGCGTCACGTCTTGATCGATGCCGTAGAGCTTGTGGATGTGCAGCGGCTCCTGCGTGATGTCGAGGGCTTCTTTCGCGGCCGTCTGCATCGCTGCGGCCAGTTCGTAGCTGGCGATGCGTGCTTCGAGATCGGCTTCGCCCGGATGCTGTTCGAGGTGCTTGCGGTTGAGTCGCGCGAGCAACTCCAGATTCTGCTGCTGCACGGTTCCGCGCAGCTTTGGCGGTGGATCGAGATTGAAGATGCGCGGCTCTTGCGCGCGCAGGACGGTTCCTTGAAAGAGAGGCGGCATGAAACCGCTCTCCCAGTTGTGTGTCCCATCGACGGGATGTCCGCCGGGATCGGCGAGGACGAGATACGCGGGAAGGTTCTGGCTTTCGCTGCCAAGTCCGTAGGTGATCCAACTTCCCATCGTCGGTCGTCCCGTGACTGCCGGGATGCCACCGTGGAAGTAGCGGATCGAAACCTCGTGCCCGTTGTGCCCCGTGTGCATCGACCGAATCACGCAGATGTCGTCCACGATCGAAGCCGTGTGTGGGAGCAGTTCGCTCACGTCGGTGCCGCATTCGCCGTGCTTCGAGAACTGCCACGGTGAGCCAAACAATTTCTTGCTGGCTCGGTTCACGAAGCTGAAGACCACGTCACCGCCGTAGTCTTGGCCATGATGTTTGGTCAGCTCGGGCTTCGGGTCGAGCAGGTCCATGTGAGCCGGACCACCGTGCATGAACATCGAGATCATCGCCGTCGCCTGCGGCGCGAAGTGCGATGCCCGAGGCCGCATGTCGCTCGGCTGATGCTCCTTCGGTTTGCCAGGCGGAGCGGCGAGTAGTCCTTCGTCACGCAGCAGACTCGCCAACGCGAATGATCCGATTCCGAAAGCACTCGACGCGAGGAAGCGTCGGCGCGAAGTGAAGTCGGGAAGGTGGAAGGCTGAGTTCGAGGGAACAGTGAGCGAGGTGACATCGACCATTTGAGAGGAGTCTCCAAGAGCGAGTGCGATCATCGTAGGGTCAGCGTCTCGCTTGCCCGTGTTTGTCATTCCAGGACGTGTTTGCAATTCAAAGACGGGCAAGCGAGACGCTGACCCTACGTCGAAACGGGAGCGAGCGGGAGGCCCGTTTTAACAGGCTGCGGGGCGTGCGGACTAGCTCTGATGCTGAACTTCCGAGCATTTCTGGTGTCTGCTAGACTCCCGCCGCTTTGGCTCTCATCCCCCTCACTGGCTCACTGACGAGACCCGTTTCATGCGCAACGAATCCGAAATCCCACTGGCCGACAATCCCTTTACGATCTCCGTCGCGGATCGGTTGAAGAGGCTGCCGCCGTATCTGTTTGGCAAGATCAACAAGCTGAAGTATCAGCAACGTGTCGCGGGTGTGGATGTGATCGACCTGGGCATGGGCAACCCGACCGATGCTCCCGATCAGCAGATCACCGACAAGATGCAAGAGGCTTTGTTGGAGGCGAAGAACCATCGCTATTCGGTCGCCAACGGGATCGCCAGCCTGCGGAAAGAGGTCGCCAAACGGTACGACCGCAAGTACGGCGTGAAGCTGAACGGCGACGACGAAGTTATCGCGTGCCTCGGTTCCAAAGAGGCGTTCAGCCACATGTGTCTCGCACTGATGGGGCCGGGCGACACCGCGATCGTTCCCGCGCCGACGTTTCCGATCCACGCCTACTCAGTGATGCTGGCCTCAGGCAACGTGATCGCCCTCGACGTGCGCGACCCGTCTGAGTTTCTCAAGAACGTCGCGTACACCTGCGAACATCTCTATCCCAAGCCGAAACTGGTTGTCGCCAACTTCCCGCACAATCCGTCGGGGACGTGCATCGAGCAGAAGTTTTTTGATGAACTGGTTGTCCTCGCCAAGCGGTACAAGTTCCTCGTCATCAGCGACTTCGCCTACGCCGACATCTGCTTCGACGGCTATCAGGCTCCCAGCTTCCTCGCGACGCCCGGCGCGATCGACGTGGGTGTCGAGATGACCACGATGAGCAAGGGCTTTAGCATGGCCGGTTGGCGCATCGGCTTCTGCTCGGGCAACCGCGAGATGGTCCGTGCCCTCGCCACGATCAAGGGCTACTACGACTACGGCATCTTCCAAGCGAGCCAGATCGCCGCGATCATCGCACTACGCAACTGCGAACCGGCCGTCGAAGCGATCGCCAAGGAATACCAAATCCGCCGCGACGCGCTCGTCGAGGGCCTCCATCGGATCGGCTGGGAAGTCGAGAAGCCCAAGGCGGGGATGTTCGTCTGGGCGAAAATTCCCGAACCGTGGGCACAGATGGGTTCCATCGACTTCTCGATGAAGCTGCTGCAAGAGGGTGGCGTCGCCGTCAGTCCCGGCGGCGGCTTCGGCAAAGAAGGCGAAGGCTATTTGAGACTCGCGATCGTCGAAAACAGCCAGCGTCTGCGACAGGCCGTGCGCCAGATTCAGAACTGCCTCAAAACGGACGCCGTTCCCGCCGCGTGAGCGATTGAATTCCCGCCTCGCTGCAAACTTTTTTTGGTGAGCAATGGATATCAACGCCCAAAAGGAGCAGTTTAGCCGGGCCTACGTCCAAGCAGTGGCGGCTGTTGCGGGTTACGCGTGGGCACTGCCGAGCGTTGATGATGACAGCATCGATCTCATTCTTTCGGCGAAGGGTGGAGGCGGGACTGCACGCAGGCCCAGAGTCGAACTGCAATTGAAGTGTCATGCCGCCAAAACCCCTACGGGATCATCGTTTTCTTTTCCGCTGAAGATCAAAAACTACGACGATTTGCGGGACGACACGATCGTTCCAAGAATACTCGTCGTTTTGCTGGTTCCGAGTAGCCAGACGGATTGGTTGACATACACTGAACAAGAATTGTCACTGAGACGAGCGGCATACTGGGTTAGTCTTCGCAGTCAGCCAACGAGAACCAACAAGACTACAGTGACGGTCCAAGTACCACGTCATCAACATTTCGATGTCGATGGTTTGCGTGGAATCATGCACAGGATCAATTCCGGGGGGCAGCCATGAACGTTGATATTCGCGACGTCAAAGCCGTCCAAATGCTGCGTCCGTTGGAGGTCGCGGTCTATCTGCGAGCCAAGGGATGGGTAGAGCAGAAGTCTTTCACTCCCAAGGCTTCCGTTTGGACGAAGTCCGAATCGAAACACGAGTTTGAAGCACTCGTACCGCTCGATCAGGCCGTGCGCGATTATTCGTTGCGGATGGGCGATGTCCTGCAAACACTTGCCACAGTCGAGGAGAGGTCGCAGTCGCAGATTTACGCTGATCTGCTGACGACCTGTGCGGATGTCGTGCGGATTCGTATCGACGACCCAGACCTTCAAGACGGCACATTGCCAATGGAGTTCCACGCCCAGATTGCTCAGAAGGCTCGTGATCTAGTGATGGCTGCCGCTTGCGCGGCAACCGAGCATCGCTCCGTATGGCACACGAAGAAGCCTGATCAGGCCGTGGAGCATGTCCGGAAAATGCGAATTGGACAGTCGGAGCGGGGGAGTTACATCATGACACTGATTTCTCGCGTCAGCCCCGCGTTGCACGTTCCGAACAATGGGCGACTGTTTGAGATCGAGGCTCCGTTTGAACGACGGGTCATTCAAACTCTGGCTTCGTCGCTGGAACAACTCGACATCGCCGCTCAAAGGGCGGCCACAAGCGGTGAGTTTGCGTCGTTTGACGAGTCGGTTTCCAAAGGCGTGAATGCCAATCTGTGCGATGCGGTCGTGGGGCTGTGGGGCAACGAGGACGCTCCGAGAAACTTGGAATTCCTGTTTTCCTGGTCACCGTCGCGGCCGGTCGAATCGCAGATTCCATCTAGGGTGAAGTTTTCTCCTGATCGCATACCGGTGATTCGTGAAGCGGGCCGCATGATGCGTGACCGTGCGCCCGTGAGTGACTTTGAACTCGAAGGAGCAGTAGTCATTTGTGCTCACAAGCCGGGACAGACGGAAGGGAAGATCACCGTCATCGGACAGGTGGATGGCAAGCCGAAACGTGTCGCGTTGGAACTGAGGGTTCCGGATTATCACCTTGCGGTGGAGGCACACAAAGAAGGGCGGATGCTTCGATGCCTCGGCTCGTTGGTTCGAGACGGTCGCAGCTATACGTTGCAGTCACCGCGAGAGCTTGAGTTCGTTGAGGAGTGACGACTCCAGCACCTTCACGCGTGGGAATGTGCTCAATCCGAACGATTGACCTTGGGCGCTTCGTACCTGTCGGCGACGGCCAGAATCTGGGATTGTCTGGAGTGGCCTCTCGACCTCCTCACCACCTCGCATCGGGCGTGGCCGATTCCTGTGATGTCGCAACTTTGTCCGACCTCTCTCAACTCGGAGTCCTCGCCATGACCGACCGTCTTCCGATCAGCCGTCGTACCGCTCTGAAACTGGCCACGGCCGCTGTGGCTGCTGGTTCGATGTTCTCGCCCCGTTCCGGGCGGGCCGAGGTGCCGAAGGTCTTCACGGCGGAACGAAAGGTCGGCGATAAGCGGCTGGGCGAATTGTCAGTGAGCCTCGTCCAGTTGACAGTTTTGAGATCGCGTTTGCCCCGGCGGTCATCGTCTCCAAACAGCCAGCAGACCTTGGCGGAGTTGCTCGAACAACCGAGGTCTTTCAGCAGGAGCGCGTAGAACAGCGCCGAACGTTCTTCCGCATTCAAGCCGATCTCATCCGCCAACCGCATCCCAATCAAACAGCTTCGCGCGGCATGCCGAAATCCGGCTTTAAGGCGACCGGCCGAATAAAGTAGACCGGTCACTCCGTGACCGGAATCTTCGAGTCACGGAGCGACTCGTCTACTTTGGGATAAGCGGTTTCCTGCCGCTCGCCTAAGAGAAGTCCGGCTTTAAGAAAAGCCGGGCTTCTGACCGCCGTTATGAAACGAACGATGAGAAGTACGAACCCCACCTGATGTGCCTCCCCTCTCGAATAAGACCCCCACTTCAATGACTCAAGACACTCCCGGTTCCGCGCGTCCGTCTGGCGGCGGAGCGATGTTTTTTTTCTGTGGCCTGCTGATCGGAGCGGCCACCGTTGGCTTCATCCTCGCAGCGCGATCGACTCAGCAAGCAACCCCCGAAGAGGTCGCGATCTTGGCCGAGGTGCCGCCGTCGGTGAAGTCGCTGCATCCTTCGAACGCCCCCGGTTTGCACAACGTTTTTCGGCTCGGAGACAACGTTTACTCGGGCAGTGCGCCGGACGATGAGACCGGGTTCTCATCCATCACCCGGCTGGGTGTGAAGACCGTTATTAGCGTCGATGCGGCCACGCCTGATCTGGAGCTGGCACGCCAGTTCGGACTGCGTTACGTCCACCTGCCGATCTCGTACAGCAGCATTCCGCGCGAGATGATCGTGAAACTGGTCCGGACCGCGCGCACGCTTCCCGGCCCGATCTATCTGCACTGCCATCACGGACACCATCGCGGTCCGGCGGCGGCTGTCGCGCTGTGGCGTTGCCTCGACAAGAGTGTCACCGCGGATCAAGCCCACGCGGCGCTGAGGACAATCGGCGCGGGGGAGCGGTTTACGGGACTCTATGCCAGCGTGAGAGAACTCGTCCGACCGAAGGCTGCTGAACTCGATGCGGACCGCTCCGAACTGCTGCAAGTCTCCACCGTCAGGCCGCTGGCGAAGACGATGGCCGAGATCGACCGCATGTGGGATCGGGCCACTGCGGACGAGACGGACGCGACGGCGGTCTCGATGCAACTCACGATCGCCTTCGACTTGGCCGAACACTTCCGTGACGCCGCAGGCTTGCCTGACGTGACAGATGACGAACTGCGCAAGGGCCTGAATGAAACGGCCGACGAGTTGGACCGCTTCGCCGAGACGATCAAATCGGCGATGCGTGACCGCTCTGCTCCGGATCACGCCCGCACTTCGGCGATCACGCGCGTCAGCGCGAAGTGCAATGCGTGCCACGCGCAGTTCCGCGAGTGACGCCGCACACCCACCCGCAGCGTGAGCAAGGTGGGGGCTATGCCTCGCGTGGTCTGTGATGAGACATCTGAGCGGGGCGGCGTCAGCCCCCCGGTTCTTGGGCGTAAGCCCTCTTCGGAAGAACCGGGGGCTGACGCCGCCCCGCTCAGATGTCTCATCACAGACCACGCGAGGCATAGCCCCCACCTTGCTCACGCTGCGGGTGGGTGTGCG
>JAYSQC010000299.1:0-1044 GCA_043721755.1 Schlesneria sp. | reverse complement strand
TCATTCTGTGCTTCATCATTTTGCCGTTCCAGTTCTCGCTGCGTTGGGTTGCGGGTATCCCGCGCTGGGTTTTCCGTGGTTCCTCATGAATCATCCGGGCGAGAGTCTGAGAGAGCGATCCGACTTCATCACGTCTTGTTGAGCTGCCCAAGTTGGTCGAGCAGCGCTTTGATCGACGGCCGATCCGCGAGCGACGCGCCGACGTAGGCGAAGCGGAGTTGGCCCTCTTTGTCGAAGATGTAGGTCGCGGGCTTCGACAAGTCTTTGCGAATGCCCAACGCATCGACGGCCTTCAGCTCGACATCCAACAGCAGTGGGAATGGGACCGTTTTCTCGGCGGCCGGAAGCTTGGACACGGCGCGCGCCAGGAACTCATCCAAGCGCGGCGTGTCGGCCGGTTTTTCCAGCGGATAGACGACGATGACCTCGGCGTGCTGCTCTTGGAACTTCGCGTAGTTGGAGATCAACCGCGCGGTCTGCGTCGAACAGTACGGACAGATCGCACCACCGTATCCCCGCGTGATGACCAGAATGACGTGCTGCTTGCCGAGGAACTCTTTCAGGGCGATCTGCTTCCCGGCTTTGTCGGTGAAGACGAGTTCCGTCAGATCGGATTCGGGGTTCGCCTGCGTCGCCACGTCATCCTTGAACTGAATCATCGAGTCATCCACGGTGTCGCCGTAGCCGTACATGTTGGCCGCAGGTTTGGTCACGACCGTCGGAGGTGACGGAGAGCAACCGACAACCCAAGTCATCATTCCGATGGCCAACACGATCCGAGCAACGCCACCACATCGCAGCCACTGATTCACGTCCGTCGCCTCCATTGGAGTCCGCCGCAATCCGAGTCGGCGGCAGGATACATCCGCCGCCCGCGACATCGTAGCCGACGCCGCAAAATGCGGACTCGGCCGCATTGCAGGTATTGGACTTCGACCCCATCCCGCTTGCCTCATTGGTCTCGACACAATTCTCAGCCCGGTACTCCGGCGAGAGTGGCAGAACGATGGGGGCAGAACGATGGAAGACAGGAATTGCTGTGTG
>JAYSQC010000298.1:0-2087 GCA_043721755.1 Schlesneria sp. | reverse complement strand
GTCGCGGACGCTCAACCCCCGGCTAATGGCTGACATCCCTTCGGGATGAAAACGACGGACTTCGTCACCCTCATTGGAATCCCCCCAAAACATCGGATGAACCGAAATTGGCGAGTCCAGCCGCACGATCACTCGCACCACAATACACGCTGGCAATTCCAGCGAACGTCTCACTTCTTCGCCTTGCCCTGTCCCGCACGAGGCAGCGGCGCACCAGTCGCTCCCTGCTGGGCGTACTCGGTACTGCGAGCGGTCCAAAGCTCCGCCAACTCTTTCACTTTTTCGGGATGCTTCGCCGCGAGGTCGTGCATTTCGGAGCGATCGCTGGCGAGGTCATACAACTCCCACGCGGCGTCGGCTCCCGCCGCCGTGATCTTCCAATCCCCGTGTCGCAGTGCCCGGTTGTCTTGATGCTTGAAGAAGAGTGGCTCGCGCGGACGAACGTCTTCCTTCGCGAAGGACGCCACCAGACTGCGGCCGGGGAACGAGGGACGCGACTCTTCGTTGAAAGTCTTCGGCGCGGGAAGGCCCGCCAGTTCGAGCAGCGTCGGCGCGATGTCCACCAAGTGACCGGGCGCTCGTCGCAGCTCGCCCTTCGCGGCGATCCCGGTGGGCCAGTGAGCGATCAGCGGTGTTGAGACCCCTCCCTCGTGCGTCCAATGTTTGTGCTTGCGGAACGGCGTGTTTGCGGCCGTGGACCAGCCAGGCCCAAGCCCGAGATAACTCTTCGCGGAGCCAAGCGGCGCGGCGGGATCGTGCAGGTCGCCGCGAATGATTTGCTCGGCACTCGCCCCGTTGTCCGACGCGAACAAAATGAGCGTGTTGTCGAACGCCTGCATCGCCCGAAGTTGCTCCAGCACGCGACCGATCTCGCGGTCCATGCGGTCCACCATCGCGGCATGAATCGCCATTTTGGTCGCTTGGAATTGCTGCTGTTCGGCGGACAACTCCGTCCACGGAACCGCTCGCCCCACTTCGCCCGCGCCGATCTTCGTCTTCAATCCTGCTTCATCCACGTTCCACTTCGGAAACGTCGTTCGCTCGGGTGCGGAGAGGTCCGCCGCGTGCAGGCCCAGCTCGCGCTGCCGCTTCCAACGTTGCTCGCGCACCACATCCCAGCCCTCGCGATAGCGGTCCTGGTAGCGCGCGATGTCCTCGGGAAGAGCGTGCAACGGAAAGTGTGGCGACGTGAAGGCGAGATACAAAAAGAACGGCTCGCCCCGATGCTCCTGCTGATGCTCATTCAAGAACTGAACGCCGCGTTGCGCGACGGCGGTCGTGACGTAATAGCCTTCGTCGAGCGAGGGCGACGCGAGCGGCTGGTCGTTCAACGTGAGTCGCTGCGGATTGAAGAACCGGTCCTGATCGGCGATGTCATACGACCGCTCGAACCCTCCGGCGAGAATCGGTCCATCGACGTGCCACTTCCCCGTTTGATACGACCGATACCCGGCGGGCTTCAGCAACTGAGGCACCAGCGCGGCCCACTTCGGCCGCTGACCTTGAGGATCACGATTGACCTGCTGCGCGTAGTACCCCGTCAGCAACGCCGCCCGCGACGGCCAGCACCGCGCCGTGTTGTAGAACTGCGTGTACCTCAACCCGTTCGCCGCCAGCGTGTCGAGATTCGGCGTCGCGATCTCACCGCCATAACACCCGAGGTCCGAGAACCCCAGATCGTCCGCCAAGATGAACACCACGTTCGGCTTGCTCGCGCTCGCCTGCTCGCTGCCCGCGTTGTCTGCCGCCCGGCCCGACTGTTCGAGACTCATCAAACACAGCGCCACGATGAAAACCCGGAACGACATTCGATACGACATGACGGCAACTCCCCGTGAACTGAGTCAAACAGACCTTCGCGCGGTTATAGCGTTCGTAACTCTGCCGAATTGTAGGTGCAGTCCTCAGACCCCATCCGCCTCGTGCGGATGGTGAACGAGACGGCGGGCTACTTGTTGCTCCATACGGAAGGGCTTCGACCCCATCCAGCTTGCCTCATTGGTCTCGACACAATTCTCAGCCCGGTACTCCGGCGAGAGTGGCAGAACGATGGGGGCAGAACGATGGAAGACAGGAATTGCTGTGTG
>JAYSQC010000297.1:0-5757 GCA_043721755.1 Schlesneria sp. | reverse complement strand
CATTTTGTCGGAACTCTTCCGGGGGTGTCGCGGACGCTCAACCCCCGGCTAATGGCTGTGATCCCTGCGGGATGAAAACCGACGACGGCACACATCCGTTCTGAACCAGCAATCCCCCAAAAGGTCGGATGAACCAGAATTCTGACGACTCGACGGTTCTCCAGAAGTCTTACGACTTCTGCTACGTTCGATTGGCCCCTGTTTTACGGCTCTGAAATCCTTAACGGCGTTGCCCTCCGGGGCTGGAATACTTGTTTCGTGTTCAAACCCACGGCTCACGCCGTGGGCTATTTGCTGCCGCCCTCCGAGCTGAACAAGTTTGCCGTCGAATCGCCTGACTCCGACGAACCGGCGCGCGCTGCGACGCTCTCGGCTGCACGATGATCGACCACAATCGTGTCTGCCACCAGATCGCCGATCCGTTGGCGTTGTTCGTTGGACAGGATGGCGAAGACGGCGGGGATGGGACTGAGCAGGTTGGCGGTGTCCACACAGAGCAACAACTCTCGCAGCAGAATCCGCGACTGGCTGCATGGTCGCAGAGTGGTTCGGACGACGCGCAGGCCGCAGAGCCGCTTGCCGACAAAGGCACCCGTCCGACCTTCAATCAGAAACGATAGGAGAAACACACCAATGGCCCATGCGATGGCAAACAGGAACCCGATGGTCGCTTCCATTGAATGGTCCAGCCGTGCGAATTGATCGACCACGTGCTCGAAGCCGAACCAACTCCAATTGCGGATGACAACCAACTCGTGTACGGCTTGAAGGATGGTCCCTGACAATTCGGCCAGTTGTCCATTGTCCGTCACGGCGAGGAGCCACGTTCCCACCAGTCCGAACGGCAACAGCAGGATGAGCAGGTCGATCGCGCGGGCGAGAAAGCGTCGAGACAATGGTGCCAGAGTCACGACTTCGTGACCGAAGGAGTATTGAGGTTGCTGCCAGCGTTCGACCAACAGGTTGGTTCCGCCCAGCAGAATCAGATGCGAGAGCATCCATACGGCCAGAGCCAACCCGAGGATCGTCGCCATAAAGCCAACTAAGCTCGCGGCATTCCCCGGCAGAGAATGCGGAACGGGTACAAACGTACCTCCCACACGATGCAAGAAACTCACGTCTTGAAAACGCGAGATCGCGACGAAGTAGACATCGTCTCCCGAGGGTGAAGCCGCCACTCGAACAGTGCTTGGTCGAAGTCCTTGAATCTGGTCTCCGCCAACAAACTTCCCGACCTTCGAGGGATCGGGCTTCCAGAGGCGACCATGCCACCAACCATCCGACAGAACCAAATCTCCGTCGATGAGGCACAGCGACGGAGAGAACGAGCAGATCTTCGGGTCCAGCCGGTACCAGCCTGTGGTGTCCGGTTCGGAGTTCTCCGGCGCGAGAGCGGATGCCGCTTCCGTTGAGTCCGCCACGAAGTCGAATCCCAACCGGTAGGCGTTTTCAAATCCGCCCGGGTTCCCGTAGTTCGTCGCCACGACATGGACTTTGTCTCCCACTTGGCGGGCATGGATGAACTCCCAAGACCCAACGGCCTTTGTGCCTGAACTGGCCGTTCGAGGAACAAGCCGCTCTTCGCCAGACTCGGCATCGAGCGCCCACTGTCGCCCGAACCCCGGAACGACGACCCTTCGCCCCACTTGCCACTCGCCATCGGCAAACGAATAGAGGCGTTGATGTCCGTTGTCATCCGGGACCACCGTCGTGAGCCGCCCGTCCAACAGAAACGGGGAACCGGTTTGAGCCGGCGCGAACTTGGGCCGGTATCGAGTCACCGTCGTCCCGTCGGACCAGACAACTTCACCGGGTGTGACGAACCAAAACTGCTGTTCGTCCGCCATGAAGCTGACCGTGATGCCGGGGACCGTGATGCCGGTCTCACGGACGAGACCCGTCTGTGGATTGAAGGCCATGATCCGGCAAGGGCCTACTGGTCCCGTCGCCATGTTGATCCTGCTTTCCGCAAACAGAATCTCGCCGCGCCAGTAGCCAATGCCGGCGGTGTCTCGCCACTTCCAATGCGAGGTCATGACGAAGAGCTGTCGATGGCCAAACAGCCCCACCGCGATCCAACCCCCCACCGCCACCATGACCGCGACCACAATCAACACCAACGCCGATTGGCGACGATCCACAGACGGTTTGGTTTCGGTCATGAGAGTGGTCCCGAGTCGGTTTTCTTAGGAACGGGGTCGCCACAACTTCCCGAGTTCCCTTCTGGTTCCCTCCCCTCGGCGGGGAGGGTTAGGGAGGGGGGACGAGTGGCACATCGACCTGACCATCCTCCCCTCTCCCCGGCCCTCCCCGCCGAGGGGAGGGAGGAAGGCGGGACGTTGTTTCGCTCCGAATCCTTACCCATCGAAGCCTAACGCGCAAGCGAAGAGGGACTTCGCTTGCGCGTCAGGCTTCGATGCGCGGGTACGATATTTCGCCCCGCTCGTCGAAAGCCATCCGTGCAACATCAGTGGTGATCGGGAAGGATTTCGTCGAGAGCATCAATGTTGGGGCCATCGACCGGCGGGGACTCACCCCACACCGGGTTGTCGAACGGGAAGTCTTCCAGGGGATCGACAACGAGTTGTGCGGCGGCAGCCAACAATGCTCGTCCCGCTTCGACCGTCCGCTCTTCGGGGGCACGCGGGTCGAGTTTGAACGCCAGTTCCCAACAGCAGTGCAGCGCGTAGATGTCTTCGACCGGCATCTCGGGCGAGGTCTCGTCGAGGAGCGAGTGCGTGATGCCGCCGACCATGCCGACGCCGACTTCACTTTCGTCTGTGGCATCGTCTTCGTCGCCCGCTTGATCGTCCGAGTCTTCCGGGAGATAGCGGTACTCGAACAGCCAGACGGTGCGTCCTTCTCGCGCGGGAGGCCAGTTCAACTCGCGCGTGTCGAGCAACTGGATGTCGTCGGGTTGGCGACCGTATCCGTGCGGACTGCCGAGCCATTCGCACATCTTGGCGAACGCGAAGAATCGCGGCTCATTGGCTTCCGGCGGGATATCCTGCTCAGCTCCCAATTCAATGAGAAAGTTGCGAGCGGCCATCGAAGTCTTGAAGTCGAGGCACTGTTTGCGGAGCAACGCGCGCCCGGAAGCGTCTCCCCGTCGAGCTGCCGCCCACGCGGCTTCCATCCGGACTTCCATGTCCGGATGGTCCTTCGCCAGCACGAGCAGTTCCGCACGAGCCGGTTCGGCAATGAACGGGATCGCGGCGGTCGCGCTGTGGGCGAAGCTGAAGTCATCGTCGTCGCGGCTCGTTAGCCACGCACGCAGGATCTCGATCCCTTCGGAATTGTTGAACGGATGCTTGGTGAGCGCGGTCTTGCGCGTCAGTCGGTTGGTCCAGTCGAGATACGCCGCGCGCGCGAAACCATCGGGCAGCGGCTTGCTCAATCGTCGGATGAAGTGCGGCAGGATCGGGTCTGCCTCCTTCAACTCGTCAAACACGGCGGGCCACAGATAGCCATCGCACAACGCCGGATTGGTGATGGCCGTGGCGATGCGATCCAGTCCGTCTTCGTCTCCGTACCGCGCAAAGATCCGCAGCGTGGTGAGCAAGTCTCCTTCGCGCTCGTCGGCCGTGGGAAGACGCGCGTCGTACGCTTCGATCAGCAACGGGATGCCGCGCCGCGTCAACTGATGAAAGGCGTCGGTCTCCAACACCGACTGATAGAGACCGACCAGTTCGCGATAGTCGGGATCGGCGTCGCCGCCGAGAACGGGCTTCTCGACGAAGTCACGCATGACATCAATGAGCACGCCCGCATCGAAGTACGTCGTGAGCAAGTACTCGCCGAGCAGCCGCATTTCTTCGCGCAAATTGCCGCCGGGAGCGACTCCGCGTTTCAAGGCGTCATGAAAAGCATGTGTGTCGTTGATCAAGTCAAGATTCCAAAAGTTCTGTGCGGCAGTGGTAGGAGAGCGTGATTTCAACGTTCGGTGTTCGCTCGTTTAACCGCGCACGGATGAGGATGGCACATTTCACACTAACCCGAAGCGTAAGCGAGGACGTGTGTTGCCTCCTCGCTTACGCTTCGGGTTAGTGTCAGCGTGTGCCGCGTGAGCTATATACCGCGCGCGGGACGAAGTGAGACATTTCTGAGCGGGGCGGGATTCTAGCCGCTGCCGGACGGGATGTCCCGGCGGACACGTCCTCGCTCACGCTTCGGGTTGGTGTGAGTTCAAAGCGTCACACTTCCGAGATCAGCACGATCCCGACGAACACGTCGTAGACCGCGTGAGTTCCGACGGTGATGCCGAAGCCGCGCAGGAAGAAGAGGGCGGCGAAGAACATTCCCGCCAGCGTGCGGAACACGAAGCTGAACCACAGTGAGCGGCTCGATTGCACGCGGGCGACCGCTTCCGTCAGCAAGGAGAGCGACTGTCCGTCCGCGGCCGGGCCGAGATAGTGAGCGAGCGAGAAGGCGAGGCTCGTCAACACAATCGTGCCGCCGACCGACCAGCGATGTGGCACGAGCAACGCCCGCAGCGCGGCATAGGTCACGGGGATCAGGCAGAGGCGAAAGAGGAACTCTTCGTAGATGCCCGCCCCCATGAAGGCGATCAACTTCACGAGGAACCCCGACTGCCAACGACTCTCCTCGACTTGCAGCGTCATCACGCCCGCCTGTCGAAAGCAGTAGTCCGTCATCTGTCCGAGCAGGATCAGTACGAAGGCGAACAACAGACTCTCCGCGAGCATCCCGCCGAGCGTGTCCCACGACATCCGCCACGGTTGGCGACTGAGCCACTGCCACGCGAGTAACGCTCCGACCAACACCGCCGGCAGCAGCCACAACAGATCGACGCCGATCCGTTGCAGTCCGAGCCTCATCCACGCATCGGCTCCGTTGCGAACGGAGTTGGCATCGGCACCGCCGATCCACCAGACGCCCAGCTCATAGGCGAGCAGCAGCGGCAGCAAGAACACGAGATTGCAAAACGGCCGGCGCGTCTCGAACCAGTACTCAGTGTGAGCTGTGACCGGTGGGACGAAGGCATCGACGAACAGGTTGCGAAACGTCATGGCCGACACATCCGAGAAGCACCGCGCGGAAGTGCGGGGTGACTCGGAAGGTCATCGACCGAGAACGAAGCCCACGTTCAAGATCGTTCGCACCGGCGGCAAACTCACCCAATGAGAGTGTCGTTCGTAGCGCAGGCGGCTCGCCTGCTTCGTACTACTAGGTCTGAGATTCTTGTCGCCCTGCGGGCGTTTCCGTCTTCAAAAAGTAGCCTTCATCGCTCCGCGTGAAGGAAGCCGATGGGAGTGGACGCGGATCATGCCCATCGATGTTGGACTCGCGCTCGGCTTCCTTCACGCGGAGCGATGAAGGCGACTTTGGCTGCGGCTACGCCGCCTCGTTTCACCGCGTGGGCTACGCCCCGCGCGTCGGTGGCGTGATCCGTTCCGAACGCGCGGGGCGTAGCCCACGCGGTGAAACGACCGACCATTCGAGTTCGTCTTCTGTCAAACCTTGTCGATTGCGAAAGATGTGGCAGCCTTGCCGAACCATCTCGGGGTGCGGAGCCTCACTTTAGATACAGTTGCACCGAATGTGACGCCGATCCCAATCAGTAAAAGCTCAGCGACGGTGCGGCGCGACGGGATGCCACACCAACCCGCAGCGTCAGCGAGGATGCCGGCATCACAGATACCTCGCGCGGTCAATGATGAGATCTCCGAGCGGGGTGGCGTCAGCCCCCCGGTTCTTGGGCGTAAGCCCTCTTGGGAAGAACCGGGGGGCTGACGC
>JAYSQC010000296.1:0-6300 GCA_043721755.1 Schlesneria sp. | reverse complement strand
CTCTCGCAGCTCGTCCTCCTTGACGACTTGAGTCCCAGCGTGTTTTACATCATCCTCCAATCTCAATCATCGGGAACTTGTTGCGGCCCTGTTCCTTAGCGACTCGCCTTGCCCTTCAAAATGTCGGTCTTCCGGCAAAACGGGTTCTCCGGCTATAACCGTCGCAGAGACTGTTGGTGAGGCTCGGGCGCGACTGCGCTGAGGTGATCTCCAGCAGTTTGTGAAAAGAATGGGCGTGACGAGGATGTCTCCGCCCGGTGGCAGCGAATGGAATCCGGCCGCTGAAGCTCGATGCGCGATCGAGTTGCAGGGAACGCATGAAACACTTCTTTGAGAAACGTGACCCGTGGGGCAATGGCTTTGCGGTGTGGGTGGTGTTGGCGATGGTTTTCGCCGCTCCGCTGGGCTGGTTCGCGCTCAAGCAGACGCGACTGGAAAACGATGTCGAGAAGTGGCTTCCCGAGAACGATCCCGAATTGAAGGTGCTGCGCTGGGCGCATCAGCAATTTCCCATCGACGAGCGGGTCTATGTCACATGGGACGGCAGCTCGCTGAACGATCCGCGCATTGACCAGTTTGTCGAAAAGCTGACCGGTCGCCCCGATGCCGATGGCATTCGCCGCGGAGGTCTGCCGCATGTGGCCAGCGTCGTCGAGCCGCGTCAGTTGTTAGCGTCGATGCAACAGCATGGCGTCGAGCCGCAAGAGGCTGTTCGTCGCTTGGAAGGGATCATTCTCGGTGCCGGTTCGCTCAAGTTGCGGCTGACGGAGTTGGGCAAGTCCCGATTGAGGCGGACTCGTCAAGAATTGACTGCGGCAGCGAAGAGCCAGTTCGGGATCACCCTCACGTTTCACGAACCGGTCCCCGATTTTGAAACCCTCGTCGCGATCCCCGCTCCGGCACCGAATGAGGGCGGACAGCAGGCCGATCCGGCGGCCCCCGCAGTGATGAGTATCGAAGGGAAAATGCTGTCTGGTGAGACGGTTGACCACGACTTGCAGGTCGCATGGGCGGGGATTCGTCCCGGCAGCGACCGGACGCGCGAGGTGGCACAGTGGCTGACCGAGTTCGTCCCGCCTAAGGGTGAGGGACAAACGCTCGTCGAGCGCTGCTTCTTCGCGCCGGGAGCACCGGTCACAATCGCGCTGTCCATCTCAGACGCGGGCGTGGCGGACAAGACGGAAACGATCGAGGTCATCAAGCACGCGGCGGCATCCGTGGGAATTTCAGCCAACGCTCTGCACCTCGGCGGTAGCACGGTTGCCGCGACAGAGTTGAATCACGCCGTCATGAAGGCCGCGTGGGATGAGTCTCAGCCCCTGTGGATGCTTCATCGGCGTTCGGTCATTCTCACCTCGGCCTTGGTGGGTGCGGTGCTGGCCTATCTGTTGGTCCGCAACATTCGACTGGCGACGATCGTGCTGGTGGTTTCCCTGTACACGACGTTCCTGTCGATGGCATTGGTCCCCGTCACGGGCGGTTCGATGAACATGGTCATCGTGGTGATGCCCACGCTGTTGATGGTGCTGACGATGTCAGGGGCCATTCACGTCGCCAATTACTGGAAGCACGCGGCTTTCAAAAATGAGGCGACGGCCATCGTCGATACGGTACAGACGTTGTGGAGGCCGTGCGTGTTGGCCAGTCTGACAACATCCATCGGCTTGGTGTCGCTCTGTACCAGTTCGCTCACGCCCGTGCGTGACTTCGGAATTTATGCGGCCATCGGAACGATGCTGTCACTGGTGATGGTGTTGTACGCGCTCCCTGCGCTGCTTCAACTCTGGCCGGGGCGACCTCCCGCAGAACACGAACTCGACCATCCTGGCTGGCGGATGTTCGGACGTGGCGTCACGACTTGGCCGGTCGTGCAGTCGTTGGTGTTTCTGTCGCTGTGCGTGGTTTGCAGTTTCGGGCTGACCCGATTCCGTGCCGAAACGAAGGTGATTCGCCACTTCCAAGAAACCTCGCAGATCGCGAAGGATTACTGGTTCATAGAGACTCATCTGGCGGGAATCATGCCTGTCGAAACGATCATTCGGTTCGACAGCCGCTCACAACAGGAAACGAATTTCCTTGATCGCATGGAGGTCGTGCGCGAGGTCGCCGCGCGAATGCGGAAACACGATGAAATCACCGGTGCCGTGTCGCTCGCCGACTTTCAGCCCGTCACCGAACGGCCCGCCGCCGATGCCGGGTTCCTCACCAAAGGGAAGTACAACAAACGAGCCAGCACGATTCAGCAGCGGATTCGTGATGGAGAAATCCCGTCGGCCCGCGCCTTCTACACGGTGTCGGAACGCGGATCGGACTTGTCGAACGCGGGAGACAATCTGCTCAATCAGCCGGGCGATGAACTCTGGCGCATCACCGCTCAAGTCTCCGTCATGACGGAGAACGACTTCGCGGTAATCCTCGACGATGTGAACGGGATCGCCCAGGACGTACTCAAGTTGAACCCCGGCGCGATGCACACGATCACCGGCACCGTGCCGCTGTTTGTTCGGACTCAACAAGCGGTCCTGACCAGCCTCTTCACCAGCTTCGGTTTGGCGTTCGCACTGATCTTGGGCGTGTTTGCGATCATGCTGAAAAACTTCTGGGCCGGATTGGTGGCGATGATCCCGAACATCGTGCCGATCACCGTCGTGTTCGGTGTGATTTCGTGGCAAGGACAGAAGGTCGATATCGGCGCGATGATTACCGCGTCGATCGCGCTCGGCATTGCCGTGGATGGGACGCTGCACTTCCTGACGTGGGTGCAGTTCGGATTGAAAAACGGCCAGCCACGGCGCGACGCGATCATCAACGCACTCACACATTGCGGCCCGGCGATGTGGCAGACCAGTCTCGCCGTGGTCATCGGGTTGCTGGTGCTGGTTCCGGCCGAGCTGTTGCTCATCAGCCGTTTTGGTTGGTTGATGGCGGCGATGATTGGCGTGGCTCTGCTCAGCGACATCGTGTTCCTGCCGCAATTGCTAGCTGGTCCACTCGGCTATCTGTTTGAACCGGCCAATCCCGCGATGGCGACCGACGTGATTCCGCTGCGCAGCGCCGACACGGGTTCACGCGAGATGAGCAAAGTCAGCGAGCCAGCGATCGCCTCGACGCTGTTGACGGACCACGTTTCGGAATCGACAGCCGGATCGCCTCCCGCGCCGCATCTCATTAAGGTACTCGACCCGAAGCACGGGACACGCCGGCCAAGGCATTAGAAACGGGCATGGTTCCATTCGAGCCGCAATTGGGGGTCCGCGATCCTGACGTTGCCGAATTTTTGAACCGTGGTCCGATCCCAGTTCACGTCCCGATTTGTCAGACGTGGCTTTCATTCGCGCTCCCCTCAATTCGCGCGGAAATGATTCCGCGCGAATTGAGGGGAGCGCGAATGAAAGCCAGAATCATGGTGCGGGCGTTGATGCCTCCCAGCTTGAACTCGGCGGAGAAACGGGTTTGAAATCACCTCCCGAGAATTATGGAGGTTCACTCGAGTCCCCCTCAAATCGTGTGACCGAGTGCCAACGGTGAGCGAGTGGCCCTGTCCTTCAGGGCGTTTGCCGTTGGCTGTTTGTCGAGCCAGAAGCTAGACTCCGCCCCTTTCATTTCTGACCGGCGGACTGGTTTGCCCGTCCTGTCGATTTGGTGAGTCATCTGTCGTTGAATCCTGTCGGCAAGAAGTGGTGTGGCATGACGAATCGAGCTTTGCGAGTCGGACTGGTGGGGGCGGGGGACAATACTCGCCGGCGGCACATCCCAGGTTTGCGAGCCGTTCCGGGTGTTGAGTTGGTCGGTGTCGTCAATCGCACGGCCGATTCGACCGCGCGCGTCGCACGCGACTATGGCATTCCCAAACAGTATCCGAGCTGGCAGGCGCTCGTCGCGGATGACTCCATTGATGCGGTCGTCGTGGGAACGTGGCCGAACCTGCATTGCGATGTCACCTGCGCTGCGTTGGCCGCTGGTAAGCATGTGTTGTGCGAAGCGCGGATGGCTCGCAACGTGGCTGAAGCGAGGCAGATGGTCGCGGCAGCGGCAGCGCATCCCGACCGGATCGCGATGCTGGTGCCAAGCCCCTTCGGACTGGAGTGCGATCCGGAAGTCTCGCGCATCGTGACGACGGGGTTTCTTGGCGAATTACGAGAAGTGGTTGTGATCGGAGCTGACGACCAGTTCCACGACTACAGCAAGTTCTTGCACTGGCGGCAGGACTCATCCATCAGCGGCGTGAACGTGTTGTCGCTGGGGATCATGCACGAAGTCGTGTCGCGTTGGATCCCTCAGCCGGAACGTGTGTTCGCTCAAGCACAGACGTTTGAACCCTCTCGGCCGAATCCGCATGGCGATGGCGAACTCCGTGTGACGGTCCCCGATAGTGTTCACGTTATGACTCAGTACGGTCAAAGCGGAGCCAGCGGCCTGTACCACTTCAGTGGTATCACGCTGACTGGTCCCGGCAAACAAGTCCATTTGTACGGAGCGCTCGGCACGATCAAAGTGATCTTCGGCGAACACGATCAGGTGTTTGTCTCGCGCATGGGCGATACGGAATTGCGACAGATCACGATCCCCGCCGAAGACCTCGGCGGCTGGCGCGTCGAAGCCGAATTCGTCGGGGCGATCCGCGGTGAAGAGGCGGTCAAACGGAACGACTTTGCGACGGGGCTGCGTGACTTGGAGTTCACCGAAGCGGTCGCTCGTAGCGCAACGAACTCGCGCTCCATCACGCTGCCGCTGGCAGACTGAACCTCGCACGAACCGCAGTGACACTAACCCGAAGCGTGAGCGAGGAACGCCACACATCTCCTCGTTTACACTTCGGGTTAGTGTGTCGCAGCGACAAATGTGTCACTGCGGGCCACTGGCGGACTGAACGAATGGCGAGAGTCGAAACTCCATCTGAGTCCGTTCATTTCGCCGATGCCGGAACGAGTTCTTCCACCGGTTGCCGATCTTCGCTCGGCACGACGGCACTCAAGGGACCGAACAACAGCGCGGTGAAGGCCAACGTGCTGAGCGGCGCGTTTCGGAAGAATGGCCAAGCGGCGACATAGCACTCCACTAGTCCGCTCCAGGTCTGCGGATAAAGCGAAGCGTTGCCATAGAAGTACGTGAAGTTCGATGCCGCGAAGAAGAAGACTTCAAAGCCGAGCCCCATGCCAATGGCGGTCCACAGCGGACTGCGAGTCCCCACGCGGCGCAGCCACAATCCCAACCCGATTGCGACCGCATAGCAGGCGTACGTCACCCACCATGTTCCGGGAGGGAACGCCCACTCCCATTTGCCTGAGAGCAGGCCGATGCCAATGTTGCCGACCAGCATTGCCGCCAACGGGAGAGCGAATGCGAGTCGCCGATCAGCCAAGCACGCGCCGCTCAAGAGGCAGACCGCTGTCAGCGGTGAGAAGCTCCACGGGTAATACAGGATCGTCGGGTCGAGCTGCACGTCGCAGTTGCGCAGCACATACGGCATCAGCTTCATCGCCACGGAATAGGCGAGGAGCGCGACCAACAGTCCGAGCTTGGATTGAGGCATCTCACACTTTCCTGTGACGAGCGGCTTCTCACCGAGATAGCAGCCCGTTGAAAAACGTAGGGTAAGCCTCCGGCTTGCCCCTTTTTCAACCGCATTTACGGGCAAGCGAGACGCTTACCCCTACGTTTTTCAACAGACTGATGGGGGTCAACTCTTTCCCGGTCGCGGGCCATTCATCGTCATCGGCGTTCTGGTTTTGGGACAGAGTCGTGCGGAGGGACTTTGCTGCAAGACATCCAGTGGGGGCGAGGCTCTCCAGACGCGGCACTTCTCGCAGTACAAGCCGGGCATCAGCGTGAGGCGTCCGGTCGTGGGATGCTTCTCGGGCGAAGTTTTGGCTCGCAAGACGAACGTCTCACCGGAGTCACGGCAGACGTAGACGATCTCTTGCAGTTCTTCGTCGCGTACCGGCGATGTTCGATCTCCCGCGAGAGCCGGGTACAACATTCGACCGGCCAGCAGCAGACCGACAAGTGAGATCCAAATTCGATAGTCGCGCATGGTGAAGGAATTTCCAGATGAAGATGAAGAGGAGGCGAGATGAAGTTGAACTGCGGCCAACGGTCTCGCGTGGCCGGGGGGGCGCGAAACGAAACGCGGCCCTCGGCGGTTTGCCGAAACCGTCGTGGCGCACTCCACGGGAAACGGACCTGCCGAAAGCGATGACAGACGTGTCCGACAGAAGTCAAAGTCGTAGGCACATTCCCTGTGCCGTTCACCGAATTCCTCGGCGAATCACGGTCTCGCGGACGGCACACGGAGTGTGC
>JAYSQC010000295.1:0-1746 GCA_043721755.1 Schlesneria sp. | reverse complement strand
CAGCAATTCCCGGCCTTCGAGTTTCCCAATGAAAAATGGGCTATTTTGAGCTTCCGCTTCGTAAAGTTCCTTGGCAGAATTCTTCGCTGGTTTGCCCATATTCGCATTCAGGCAAAAGGATTTGCCCATGGTTTCCCCCGCCCCCGCCCCCGCCCCCGCTAGGAAGGCACGCAAAGAGCTTTCCGCCGATTCCCTCTTCCTACTGATCCACTCCCGTTTTGACGCTCTTCCCGACACGCGCGCCGGTAACCCCGAAATATGCCTGGGCGACGCCCTGATGTCCGCCTTCGCCATGTTCTCCCTCAAGGATCCTTCCCTCCTGGCTTTTGACGAGCGCCGCCGCGATCCCAACGACAACTTCCGCACCATCTACGGCATCGACAACGTCCCCTGCGACTCGCAGATGCGGGCCATCCTCGACCCCGTCGATCCCAACGACCTGCGGCCCCTGTTCCAGGACGTCTTCCGCCGCCTGCAGCGCGGCAAGGCACTCGAAGCGTTCGTCTATCTGGGCGGCCATTACCTCTTGTCTCTGGACGGCACGACCTATTTCTCCTCCAGCAAAATCCATTGCGACTCGTGTCTGGAGAAGCATCATCGCGGCGGCGGCGTCACCTGGTCCCATCAACTGCTGGGTGCCACCCTGGTCCATCCCGACCTCAAGGAAGTCATCCCGCTGGCACCCGAGCCGATCATCAATGAGGACGGCCACACCAAGAACGATTGCGAGCGCAACGCCACCCGCCGCTGGCTGAAACGCTTTCGCCAGGAGCATCCCCACCTGCCCGTGATCATCGTCGAGGACGCACTCAGCGCCAACGCGCCGCACCTCGACGACCTGCGTGAGGCCCGCGCGCACTACATCATCGGCGTCAAGCCCGGCGACCACACTTTTCTGTTCGAGCACCTGCACGCCAACGACGAGGCCGGACGAACGCAGATCGACACACAGGTCGATTCGGCGGGCGTGCTGCATCACTTTCGCTGGCACATTGGCGTGCCGCTCAACGAGTCGCACCCGGACCATCTGGTCAACGTGCTCGAATACTGGGAAATCCATCCCACCAGGATCGTGAAGAAAGTCGAGCGTGCCGGCAAGGTGCAGTATTTCAGTTGGATCACCGACTTCGTGCCGACGCCCGACAACGTCGATACCCTCATGCGCGGCGGCCGAGCTCGCTGGAAGATTGAGAACGAAACCTTCAACACCCTGAAAAATCAGGGCTACAATCTCGAACACAACTACGGTCATGGCGTGCAGAATCTGTCCGTGGTGCTGATGATGGTCATGCTGCTGGTCTTCCTCGTGGACCAGACGCAACAACGGTGCTGCCCGTTGTTTCAGGCCGCCTGGAAGAAGCGGGGACACAACAAACGTTCGCTCTGGGAAAAGATGCGGAACTTGTTTGACGCATTTGTGTTCGCCTCCATGCTGGAACTGTACGAGGCGATTATCAACGGCGTTGCCCGTCAGCAGCCGGTCCTGCTGGATTCGTCGTAGGCCGCCGCCGCCCGCCCGCAAAACTGTTGCCCACCGCCCGCAAAACCGTCGCTCGTCCCCGCGTTGCGTAGACGGTCCGCGCACCAAGGGCCAACCACCGCCGATTTTCCCCGTTTCCGCACGGACCACTGGCACGGTCCACCGCCCTCCTACGAACAACATCACAAACCTGAAGGACCTCCAGCAGCTCTCCGTTAAACTGGGCTAAATAGGAGGCGTCCCATGTCAGTGACCGGGAATTGCTG
>JAYSQC010000294.1:0-91420 GCA_043721755.1 Schlesneria sp. | reverse complement strand
GAGCCTGTTGAAAAACGTAACTTGGACGCCCTCGTCCGAGTCTTTTCTAGTTGGAAGCGGACGGACGAGGGCGTCCATCCTACGATTTTCAACAGGCAGCTAGGCGAGCCGCCTGCCGTAAGGCTGCGGTTTCTTGGTCGTCGCGAGGAAACCTGCGGCCTCACGGCACACGGCTCGCCTCGAACATTTCACTCGGGGCCGTGGGGGGGTATCCGCGTTTCAACACCAATTTCTTGAGGAGTGAGATTCATGGCAGAGACGGATGAGTTGTTTTCGGTTCGCGATCGCGTCGTGTTGGTCTCGGGAGGGAGTCGCGGGATCGGGCGCGGGTTGGCGGAAGGATTTGCTGCGCGAGGTGCTCAAGTGGTGATTGCCGGGCGCGAGGAAGCGACGTTGCGGCAGGCCGCGAGCGAGATCGGAGGTTCCGCGTGGACGTGCGACTACGTCGTGTGCGATGTCTCGCAACCGGAGGACGTGCCGCGTCTGATCGAGTCGGTCGTGGCCAAGGCCGGTCGCATCGACACGCTCCTCAACGTGGCGGGAGTCAACATTCGCAAGCGAGTCGAAACGTACACCGAGGCCGAGTACGACCACATCTTGGACATCAATCTCAAGGGAGCGTTCCTCGTCGCGCAGGCTGTCGGCAAGCAGATGATCGCGCAGGGTGACGGAGGCACGATCGTCAACATCGACTCGCTCAACACGTTCGCTCCGCTGAAGGGTGTCCTGCCGTATGCGATGAGCAAAGCGGGACTGGGAATGATGACGCGCGGGATGGGAATGGAATGGGGCCAGCACAACATTCGCGTGAACGCGATCGCGCCCGGTTTCATCCTGACCGAGCTCACTCAAAAGTTGTGGTCCGACCCCAAGATGCAGGCGTGGGGCGAAGCCAACACGCCCTTAAAGCGGCTCGGCAAACCGGAAGACATGCTGGGTGCGGCCCTCTTCCTCACCAGCGACGCCTCGCGGTACATGACGGGCCAAGTGATCTACGTCGATGGCGGGATCTCGTGCGGCATGAACTGGCCCATCCCGCTGACGTAGGCGACGGTTGTACCTCGCGCGGTCAGTGACGAGACATCTGAGCGGGGCGGCGTCAGCCCCCCGGTTCTTGGGCGTAAGCCCTCTTGGGAGGAACCGGGGGGCTGACGCCGTCCCGCTCGGAAATGTCTCACTTCGTGCCGCGTGAGGTATGGTTCGACTGACTGACTGACTGACTGACTTTCCGTCGGGTGGGCTGTGCCCACCCTCAGCGGTTGCGGATTGGTGGGCACAGCCCGCCCTCCATTTGGCGAACTCAGGCAGTCGAATTAGGAGCCGATTCATGTCGAGCGCGACCGCCGAACGGATGACCTCGCGCACGCGAACTCGGTTGGCGATCGAAATCGTCGTGCTGAGTCTCGTGTTGCCGCTGGGAGTGATCGCTTGGTCAGCGGCCACCGCGTTAAAGGACAAGCTCGTTTGGGGACGGCCGTCCAGCGTCCTCAAGCTGCATCAGACCGGTTCGGTCAGAGACGGCGAGCTATGGTTCGCCGAAGCCCACTTGGATGACAACCCGAACGCCACGGCCAAGGAAAGCCGCATCAAACGGCTCGACCTTCAGACGGGAACCGAACGCGATACGGGACTCGTCGTTGCAGGTGACTTCGCTCATCCCAAATGGCTCAGCGACAAACTCTATTTGTTGACCTCCAACGCGATCTATGAAGTGCGGGGAGACTCGCTCGTTCAGATCGCCGCCTCGCTGCCGTCGATGGGACCCTCGCACAGCTTGGTGTTTCTGTACGAGGACCGGCTAACAACGATCCGTGAACGAGAAACGAGGCGGCGTTGCCTGGCTCATTTGATCGACGGTCAGTGGGTGGATGGTCGCGAGATCGTGCTGCCGGGGCCGAACCTCGCTTGGCACGATGACCACGAGCGGGGCAAGACAGTCTTGTTGCCTCGCACCTCACAGCCAGCGTCTGGAACTGTCGCTCGCAATTGCAGTCTGTGGGTCGTCCAACACGGGACGCAGCACCATTTGATGCTGACGAATTATCAGCAGGGATTCGCCGCGTACCGGGCAGGCTTCCAATTTGCTGAAGAGGAAGGTGATGCGGCCTCAGCCGTGGCTCCCGAGAATGCGCCGCCTGAAGCGTTCGGCTGGATACCGATTGGAGAGCCGCTTGATGCCGACAAGTCGCCGTTAGGAGGCTGGATGCAAATGGTCAGTACCTCCCACGGCCCCGTGTTTGTGTTCTGGGGAAGCAAACGCCAAGTCTTTCAGCCTGCATCCGACGGACGATGGGAAGAGTTGACTGGTCTCAGTGACAGCGACGAGTGGGGCGGATACCTCTTGCCCGACACGTCCAACTCCACGATCTACGCGGCCTATCCGGATGACACTTGGGGATCGCTCAGAGTCCGGCGGATCGGCACCGATGCAGGACGGACTGCGACGCTCGTCGTGCCCGGTTGTGAGCGTGAGTACGTCGGGCGCTGGCGGACTCTCGTATGGGGAGTGTTGTTCGCGTGGCTGCTGCATCTCGTCGTACTGATCGCCTGGGCCGAGTGGCTCACCCGGCGTGGCTCCTCTGAGAAGTATGAGTTCGGAGTCGAGCAAGCGTCGCTCGCGCCGGTGTGGCGACGCGCGGTCGCGACGACGGTGGACGTGGCGCTGATGCTCATCGTGCTGAGTCTGTTGTGGCTGCTCTGCTGTTGGGTCTTCGGATTCAAACATGTGCCGTTTCATGGAGCGATGCTCGTCGACTCATTGCTGCGTATCGAAGTGCTGTCCTACGGCCCAAGATTCTTCAAACACATTCCCGAAGCGTTGCTCGACACTCCCATCGGTTGGCTGGTTCATCCGTTTGTCGTGGGACGTGACTTTCCGAGTCTGTGGGTGGCCGCGTTGTTCGTCGCGGGGGGATTGAAAGTTCTGTTCGAGGGCCGCGTCGGTGTCACACCGGGGAAGTGGTTGCTGGGCATCCGCACGGTGAGTTCCACATTGCGTCCGTGCGGTATCTCCAACGCCATCGTCCGCAGCGTGTTCTATTGCTTCGACCTCCCGTTCCTGCTGACTCCGCTCCCCGCCGTGATCAGCCTGATGCTGTCCGAACATCGCCAAACTTGGGGAGACCGCGCGGCTCAGACGCTCGTCATTCGAGCCGGATCAATTTGTAGGATGGGCACTCCTGCCCGTCCGAATTTGTCGGACAGGCAGCAACTCGTTTAACCGCGTGGGCAACGCCCCGCGCGTCGAGCGACGTTGGGGCCTGTCTCGCCATCGACGCGCGGGGCGTTGCCCACGCGGTTAAACGAAGACGACTCACTCTTGCCGATCACAGCAGTGACTCATGCGCGTCGAGCGTCCACGCGGACGGATGCTGCGTGAAGCCGAGCTGCGGGTAGTAATCGACGGCCAGTGGAGCCGAAAGCAGCACGAGCTTGCACTGTGGGCCGAGCTGGTCTCGCGTCTGTTGGATCAAGTCGCGGCCGATCCCGCGCCGCTGGTGTGACTCGCGCACCGCGAGGTCCGACAGATAGGCCACGAAACTGAAGTCGGTCAGACTGCGAGACAGCCCGACCAGCAGCGGCCCGTCCCAAGCAGAGACGACCAAGTTCGCATGACTCAGCATGTTGGCCATCGCGCCACGATCGTCCAATGGACGGCGGACACCCAATGTCGTGGCCGAGTACAGCTCGATCACGGCATCCAAATCGAGGTCATTGCCGAGACGAAACGTGATCGCGGTCATGTTCGAGTCCCTGCGGATTCAGACGAGAGAGGAGTGAACCACGAATCTCAACCCGGTCGCTTCGGATCCTTGGCCAGCGGCAATGAGACTCGTTTCCCGGTCCACGCCGATTGGTAGATGGCGAGGATGATTTCAACCGCCTTACGGCCTTCGTCGCCGGTGATCTTGGGAGGCTTGCCAGTTTGGATCGCCTTCACGAAGTCCTTCAGTTGCTCCATGTGGCCGACGTAGCTGATCGCCTTCGGATCGCTGGCTCCGCCCGTTCCGCCGGTCTTGCGAGCGAACTTCTCTTGAATGGCTTTGTCCTTGGCTTTCGGCTTCTCGAACTGCCACATCAGCACGTCGTCCTGTTCGACGATGACTGAGCCGGACGTGCCGTGAATCTCAGTCTTCTTGAGCAACCCCGGCCACGCGGCGGTTGTGGCTTCGATCGTTCCGACCGCACCATTCTTGAACTTGATCGCCGCGACACCGATGTCCTCGACCTCGATCCGCTCGTGAGCCAGCGTACTCGTGACGGCACAGACTTCGGCCACATCGCCCATGAACCATTGCAGCAGGTCCACATTGTGGATGGCTTGATTCATGTAGGCCCCGCCGCCGTCCAAGGCCCACGTCCCGCGCCAGCCTCCTTGGTCGTAATACTCCTGCGTCCGCCACCATTTGACGTAGGTATCGCCCAAGGTCAGCTTGCCGAATCGGCCTTCCGTCACCGCTTCCTTCAGCGCGATGTTGGCCGCACTAAACCGCGACGGAAAGATCGGACAGAGCATCACGCCGTTCTTTTGGCACGCATCGAGAATCGCGTCGCACCGCTTGAGCGTGATCTCCATCGGCTTCTCGACCACGACATGTTTCTTGGCGTTGGCCGCTTTCACAGCCGGTTCCATGTGAGCACCGCTGGGAGTGCAGATGGTGACAATGTGTACGGCGGGATCGGCCAGCATCTGGTCAAGGTTGTGGTACGAGGTGACTCCCGAATTGGCCGCCGCGAACCGATCAGCCGCTTCCGTGCGCGAGTCATAACAGGCGACGATCTTCGCCCCCTTGATGTGCTTCACGGCCTCCGCATGAAAGTTCGCAATCATGCCACAGCCAATGATGCCGAATCCGGTCGTCGCCATGAGTGAGTTCTCGAGAGTTGAATGAAATATACAAACGGGTCGGAGAGAGACCGGCAACCCATGGCAGCATGAAGGCCGCACCAGACCTCATTCCCTGTCGCGCACGCCACAATCAATTACGCCCGGGAGGATTCGAACCTCCGACCGACGGATTAGAAATCCTTGATCGGGCTGTTGACGATTTCGGCTGTTTCACGTGTTATAGCCTGAAATGCAGGCTCTTTCAGTCGCCCACACGTTCTCGATCTTATCCGTTTTTGGTACCTTTGGTAAGGATTCCGTGCCACATTCCGTGCCAACGCAAAGTCGCCACAAGTCTTGAAACTGGAGCCGTTGCTTCTACTCAATCGAGAGAGCCATTCGTATCGCGACTTCGGAGTTCACGAAGGCGTTCCGACCATGAATTCGATTGAAATGGATTCTAACAATTGTTTGATTAGGATGAACCCACGAGAGCCGCAGCGGCCCCTGTTGGGCGCGGTTTGAGAAGTCGACCGAGAACTCGCCAAGTACATCGAATACTTGAAGGAAGAGGACAAGATTCTGCGGGCTCGCATCCCCGGTCAGATTCACACTAAGCCGTCCGAACGTGAACGGCTCATCAAGTTCGGCAAGGCCCTCGGTCGAGTCATCGAAGAGTTGACCACCATCGTCAGCCCCAGCACGTTCTACCATGTGATCCCTGCATCCATCCCGACGTTCCTGAAGAAGCTCGGCCTTCGGACGCAAGTGTTCTCGCTTCGGCAAGGGCCACCACGACGATGAGGCCATCGCACTTTCTCTGGCGAACATCGCTGCTCAGCAGGCCGAAATCGGTGAGATCGTGTTTGCTTGATGCGTTTTCGGATACAATCCGCCGGACTTTCGAGCCATCGCGGATCTGGAAGTGACGGTTCCCTCGAACCTTACCGCGAAAACTGCGTCTTGCATCTGAGGCTTCACATGGCGAGCCGAAGTCTTCCCTCGTTTTCAACTCAGATGTCAGAGAGCCTATCGTGGCAAGTACGACCGCACCCTCCGATCCAGTTCCCAACAGCGGTGTTCTAGTCACCGCTGTGCGAGTCTTCAACTTTCGCTCCCTTCGGGCAGTTGAGGCAAGCCTTGGGCCAACTACCTTACTTGTCGGCGAAAACAATGCAGGGAAGACCAGTTTTCTGGAAGCAATTTACGCAGCGATTGGCAGCGGTCAGCGCCAATTCATGGAAGAAGACATCTGGACCGAGCTGAAAGAAAAACAAGTCCCTCGTGATCGTTCGATCATCGTGGATCTGTTGTTGCGCCCAGTGAATGCAAAAAACGAGGTAATCGACAATTTCCCTGCGGGGAGTCCGTGGCTGGAGCTTTGGGGAGTCGGCATCGTTCTCGACGATGATGACCACGACATTCTGGCGATCCGTGCCCAATACGCTTGGTCAGCAATCAAGGGCGAATACGTCGCCGAGCGTAAGTTTCTGAAGGAATGGGCAGCCACCCTCGCCCTAGCTCCTGATGTCCCGTTCCTTGAGAAAGTAGGGAGCTTGACCGCTATTCAGTTTACGCCGATTTCCCTCTATCTGCTCGATGCGAAACGTGATGGTGCGGAGGATATTCGCGTACGCGGTTCAGTCTGGCACAAGATGGTATCGGACCCTGGATTGAAAGATGGCGACATCGACCAAATCGAGCAGAAGTTGACGGAGATCAATGAGATATTCGTGACTCAAAGCTCAGTTCTGACTCATGTCCAAGGCCACCTTTCCAGCGTCGCAGACGTGGTGAATTGTGAAAAGGATGGCGTTTCAATCACCCCCGTGGCACGGCGACTTCGTGACCTACACAAGGGGATGGATGTCCTGCTTTCAACGTCCGGGGCATCCGCGTTTCCATTGTCGAAGCAAGGAATGGGCACACGTAGCTTGGCCAGCGTGTTGCTGTTTCGCGCCTACATGAGTTGGAAGATGTCGTCTCGAAAGACCGAGGCTCTTCATCCGTTTCTTGCAATTGAAGAGCCAGAGTCGCATCTCCACCCACACGCTCAAAGAGCGCTCTTCGGACAGATCGACCAGATCCCCGGTCAGCGAATCATCAGCACCCACTCGCCTTACATCTGTGCCCAAGCAGACATTCGGACGTTCCTCCGATTCGGAAAGACTGGAAGTGAGACCCAGATTCAGCGATTCGATTCGGTTGCGGACAAGCTCACGCCTGAAGACCTGCGACGAATCAATCGCGAAGTCATGAATACTCGGGGCGATTTGCTCTTCAGCCGTCACATCGTTCTTTTTGAAGGAGAGACCGAAGAACAGTCTCTCACCCATTTCGCTCATCGACACTGGGGCTACCATCCGAACGAACTCGGAGTTTCATTCATTGGAGTCGGGGGGAAGGACCGCTATACGCCTTTTCTCCGATTAGCACACCGCTTCAGTATCCCTTGGTGCATCTTCTCAGACGGCGCACCCGGCGACATCAAATCCGTAAATGACTGTCTCAAAAAGGCGGGCTTGCCTCCGAGTGTCAACGTGTTCACGATTCCCGGAGGGCTTGATTACGAAGGATATCTGGCGCAACCAGAGTACCTTCCCTTGCTGTGCGAGATGATTGTGGCCTTTGAAACAGATAAGGAATCGCTCGATCCACGGTCGCAGGAGGCATTGAGGAAGGACCTGATGAAGAAACCGCCGGTTGCAATTGCGGTTGAACTGCGAAAGGAGAAGACAGCCTATGGGGGCAGAGTCGCACCTGCGCTTTCATTGCACACCGACGAAAAGAAGCGCGTCCCGCCATTTATTCAAACCATGTTGGACGCGATTCGGCCGCTTCCAGTCGTCCTTCCAATACCGACCACGGAGGTGAGCCATGCCGATTAATCTGACGAAGCCACAACGACAAGTCGTCAATCACGATGACGGTGCATTGCTAGTTGTCGCTGGACCTGGTTCAGGGAAAACACGGGTTTTGACAGAGCGTATCCGCCGGTTACTTGCTCGCCAGGAAGAGCACTTTCGCGTGCTAGCCCTGACCTTCACCAATAAGGCCGCAAACGAAATGGTGGAACGTCTTTCAAGTGTTCCCCAAATCGCTGAGCGTGCCTTCATTGGGACCATGCACAGTTTTTGCGTAGAGGTACTGGCGAATCGAGGCAAATCAGTTGGCGTCGAGGGCTTGCCGCATATCTTCGAGAATTACGCGGATCGGAAGCAGATCCTGCGTGAAGCCGTGCAAAACGATCCTGATGCACGTCGGCTCTTGCGTGCTGCTGGTGAACCGAAGGACCAAGGGAAGCTTCTCGATGCGTGGATGACGAGCATCAGCGATGCGAAGAATGCGTTGATGGTTTCAGACATTATCGACGATGTCGACTTCCGTCACATTTACGAGCTTTACAATGCGGCAATCAGGGCTTGCCACGCTGTGGACTTCGACGATCTACTGCTGCTTTCGTACCGGCTATTTGAAGAACGTCCGGCAGTGGCATCATTCTATCGGCGGCAGTTCCGGTACATCTGCGTCGATGAATCACAGGATTTGAACGAAGCACAATACCGGGTTCTCTGCTCGCTTTGCGGCAAAGAATACTTCAACGTCATGTTGGTTGGTGATCCGAAGCAAGCAATCTTCACATGGAACGGTGCGGACCCGAAGTACTTGGACCTGTTCCAGAGAGACTTCAAGGCGAATCTGATCGAACTCCGTGAAAACTTTCGCTCATCAAGATCAGTCATCACGGCCGCACAGGCTCTCAGTCCTGACTACGAAGCGGAGGAAGTATTTCCAGTCGATGGAGAGGTGGGGATATATCAGTGCAACGATGAGGACGACGAAGCCTCGTATGTCGCGGAAAAGATTTCAGAACTCGTTGTAAATGGTCACCCGGATGTGGAAGGGCCGATCGTTCTGGAAAGGTGTGCCGTCCTCGGTCGCAACAAGTTCGTGTTCACTGCGGTCATTGAGGCACTGGAAGCGAAAGACATCCTGTACAACAAGAAAATCTCCGCTTCAAACGTCGAGAGTGGGTCTGAACTCGTAACTCAATTCGAATTGGCGCTCCGCATTTTGGCCAATCCCTTGGACCGTTTGCACGTTGCCATGCTGGCGAAGGCATGCAATGCGGGAAATGTCGCGGAAGACATCTACGATGGGATGAATCTACGGGAAATGACCGGCACGGATGTAGTCCACAAGATTGCATCGAAGGCGTCCGAATCCAACGCTGCCATACTCTGTACGGCGGTTCAATGCTTGCAGTGGTCTCCTTTGGATTTCAAGCTCATTCCCGCTTTGGAATGCCTTGAGGCACATTCGGCAACGCTGGACGACGAATCGAGGAGTCGCGTAGTCCGCGATGTTAGCGAATGGCGACGACATTGGGACTATTTCGTTCGTTCCGAACACGGTGGGGCACACAGCGTCGGGACTTTCCTCAGTCAGGTAGCACTTGGCACCACCCAACAGCCAAAGATGGATGGAGTCGCCTTGCTGACCGTTCATTCTGCGAAAGGAATGGAATTCGACGTCGTCTTCGTCGTCGGCATGAATGAAGGAACATTTCCCGACTATCGGGCGAAGGGAAGCGCCCTCGAAGAAGAGCGCCGGAACGCATTCGTGGCTGTTACTCGCTCACGGAGGCTGCTGTACATGACATTCCCTAAGAAGAAGAAGATGCCTTGGGGAGATGTGAAGACACAGACTATTTCTCGTTTTCTGCCTCCTATCATGGATGCACTTCGGAAAGCGGGCTTCCCTTTGGCAGATGTCTAAATGATGGTAGGAAGTTCGTCGGAGCCATTTCATCACCACGAAGTAGCCGGCAGGCGGGCGAGATTGTGTTCTTTTGAGTCGTTTTAGGCGAGATTGCGGTTATGCCCATTCGGCATGGTACACGTCACGAAATTGAAACTCTTGCCTTCAGGCTGTTCACGGAGCGTGGGAGCAAGGATGGTTTCGATCTAATGGATTGGCTCGTGGCCGAACAACAACTCTTCTTTGCGAAGAATTATGATGTCGTGAATTTTTACCCTTTGGTTGCTGAAGAGAAAATCCACCTTGGCGACAGGGCTTTGAAGCACTGTCGGTTTTGTGGGCGATCGGCCCCGGCGGTCAACTTTCGTAGCGTTGCGCATGCCCTACCGGAGCTTATCGGCAATAAGGCAATCATTTCGTTTTACGAATGCGATACATGCAACGGCCTCTTCGCTCGCAACGTCGAGAACGATCTCGGAAAGTTGCTATCTGCGACCAGCTCGTTGACCCTGATCCGATCTAAGGGCGGTATCAGTTCCTACAAGACCCGAGCCGGCAAGTCACGGATCGACATCGTGAACGGCATGATCGAAATGCAGAACTATCTAACGGACAACATCGTCGAGCTGCGACCTGAGTCGAATCAGATGGTCGTCACCGCCGAGACTCAACCGTTCGTCCCGATGGCCGTTTTCAAATGTTTCGCAAAGATGGCGTTGACCGTGATGCCAGAGGCAGACTTGCCGAATTACAGCCACACAATCAACTGGGTCATGAATCCCGACCACACCGTGGATGCCCAGCACTTCGCTTGGTTGTCTTGCTACAACACGTTCCTTCCAGGACCCATGCAGCCCGGTTTTGGATGGTCGCTGCTCCTACGGCGAAAGGACGATACTGCTCTTCTACCGTCAATGATCTACGTCGTGACCACAATGAATCAGAGTTTTCAAATCATGTTGCCTTGTACCCCAAAGGACGATCACCTCGTCGGCGAGAAGGTGACGATACCACCTTACCCATCGTTTGCCGGTCTCGATTACGATTTCGGAGTTCCAGTGAGAAAAACCCTTCCACTGGGCTCGCCTGATAGCACACGAATCACGGTCAGTGTCGAAACGACATCAGAGACTATGACAATTACGTGAACCCTTGGAGAAGACATGCGAAATCCAGAAGACAACGTGCGGACGGTTCTTTGCGACATGGTCGCCAAAGGACTTGATTGGGAAAGAGCGTATGACGAACTGATCGGCGGACTGGAGGAAGCCATGCACGACTTTGAAGTGCGTGGCAACGATCTGGCCAACAAGCTCCAGGCCGAGGGAAAGGCCGAGTCGTACATCCGATTCCGCCTGGATGGTTTCCAGCGGGCCTATGACCGGGAATTGCTGTTTCTGCACGCCGCGCGAGCCGTTCGAGCGTCGGGATATCGAGGGTAGCTTCGTCAAGCTGTGATGCGTTTGACACGCCCTGAACACTGAATACTGAATTGGATCGTTCGGCAGAGGATTCTGAAATGGCCCTTAGCGAAGACGATCTGACGCAACTTCTGCAAGCGGGACGAGAGAGCCTGAATACAGAATTCAAGCCTTGGTTTCCGCCGTCAGAAGAGTTCGGAAAATCCATCATCGCAAAAGGGTGCATGGCACTGCGAAATGCTGATGGAGGATGCCTTGTCATTGGCATGAACGACGATGGGTCCACGGATAATCGTACTCACATTTCCGATGTTCGAACCGCATTCCAACATGATGTGGTTCAGGAAATCGTGACCAAGTACGCATCTGACGCATTCGAAATCACAGTTCATTTCGTCGACTTCAATGGAATGGAACGAGTTGTCATCGAAGTGCCAGCCGGTATTCGCACCCCGATCATCTGCCGGAGCAACCTTCCCAGACAAGCGACGGCCGAGCATGAGGCCGGAACTCTAGTCCAGGAAAGCGCTGTCTATGTCAGAACACTGAAGTCAAATGGTCGGCCAAGCACTTCCATCGCTAAACTTTCGGACTGGCCCCGAATCATGGAGACCTGCTTCAACAATCGAGAGGCGGATATCGGGGCATTCATGCGGCGGCAGCTCTCCGGCTTGGACATCGAATCGACCGCCTCAGTCCTATTCGAGATTTTGAAGGTTGCTAAGGGGCCAGACGCCCAGGAACTCGCGGAAGAGTTCTTGGAGATCGGGTTTTCCAAATACCTCGGTCAGGTCAAAGCACGTGCGAAGCCGCTACCGAAGATCGGAACTCGCGAAGTCTCTGCTGCGATCAGTGGCAAGTTCGAGCAGCCAACCCTCGATGATGAATTCATGCAGCAGTTTGGCCATTTCCAACGCATGTCAGGATGGGCACCGTTCGTCGCATTCCTGAATATGTCGGCAAGGATTGACGATGTTCGATACGACCCGAGTGGGATGGATGTTCTGACCTACGACGATGGTGTTTTCCACATTCTGGATTTCAGCCGGATTGAGAGTTCAGGGAAGTTCTACTACCTCGAACCGCTACCGGGCGATTTCTCGCAGAAGCCGCAACTGCAGTACTTGGAGTTCGTGTACGAGACCGCTCGAATTGCAGAAGTAATCGCCGTTGTCCTGTTGTTCGCAAAGGCTTTTTGCGGTGAAGAAAGTGATAATCACGTCACTTTTGCCCTTCGCTGGAAAGGATTGGCCGGTCGTCGTCTCGGAAGCCAAGAGCGATTCTTCTGGTCTCATGGTCTCGCAACGCAGAATGATTTTGTTACCCATGCAACTATCCCAGTGTCGATCGCAATTTCGGCAATCGGGTTGCATGTCGAATCGATCGTCAAGCAACTATTCCGGCTGTTTGGCGGACAGGTCTTCGATTCGAGAGTCATCCAGCAAATTGTTGAAGACCGGTTGAACCGGCGGCTTTAGCTAGGCGTGTGTACGATTCTCTGATCCGTTGGACCGCCCGTTCCGTTGATCGACGGTCACTCTGTTGTCTGTTGTTCCAACTCAATGGGAAGTGAAGTGATGGCGCTCAATGCAAAGCGTTGTGAATTGATCGGCATGGTGCTCATTCTCGTGTCTGCTGGATGGCAGATATTTGTGGAGCGGAGTTTGGCGGAGGTTGAAGCGGACATACGTCAGTACAAACTCAATCACAAATTGGATGCATTGTTCTCAATTGTTTCGGACAGCTACATTCGCCAGTTTCCAGAGAAAACCATCAACAAACCGCATATGGGTACTGTTGAGCGAATCCAAAACTGGACGGTTGCGGACTCTGAACGAGAAGATCCAATGGAGATGTTGACGAAATGGGCAACGTGGATCACGGCGATTGTGTTCTTCTGGGGCAGCATTCTCATCGTGTATGGGAAGTGGCTCGAAACCAAAGAGACTCCACCACAACCAATCGTGTGACGTGGTGTGGCATGGTCATGTACACTCCATCCTCCAGTTCAGAGCATCCGTTACGCCCTGAACACCAATCGCGAGGCCGACCACCTACTATGGACCCCACAAACCGGACCAGGAAACAAGGTAGTATTTCCGGGGTTCGTTTTTGGAGGGGAAGAATGCCAGGGAAGCGGAAGTCTCACAGTGTGAGTTTCAAGGCGAAGGTCGCGACCGCAGCAGTTCGTGAACAAGAGACTGTGACTCAGTTATCGAGCCGCTACTCGGTTCATTCGTCTCAGATGCATCAATGGAAGCGGCCCTTCGGTTCCGTAGGCCGCCAATTGAATCGAGCGGTTTTCGCGAAAACCGCCTGAAAACAAGGGGAATCTCTGTCACGGGCAACGCTCTCGGCGTTTCCACACATTGCAGATTTTTAGATGTTTTCCATCTTTTATCAAGGCTTCTGTGACAACAACTGTGACAGGAATCGGCCGTCGGTCTCCGAACCGGATGCTCTGCGCGGTCTGGAATGCCGTCACAGAACCTGTCACAGATGGCCTGTATCGATCATCGGTCTCGGGCCTTTTCTCCTACACAAAGCGGGATACAACGAATGTGAAATCCCTTCCAGAATGCGAGAACACACAATACACCGATGGCCAAACTTTTCCACCCCCTGCTGCCCCTGATCGCCTACGTAGCCGATTGGGTGGAGGGGTCCACACGAAGCCGGAAGAGCGTCGGCGAATACTGCTATTCGGTAAGGCCCTCGGCCGGGCCATCAATGAATTGATCACCATCGCCATCCCCAGCACGGTCTCGCTGACGGACTGCTATGGCTTTGCCGCAAATCGGCGGTGCAGTTCGATCAACGGAGCATAGTCTCCTGAATCGGCAGCGCGGACGGCTGCGAGATAGTCATCGCGAATCACACTGGTCTCCCCGATCGCGTCTTCTGGCCATTCAGTCACCGGCAATTTGTGAAGCTTGAGCCAGATGTTGGCGAGCAATCGTGACCATCGACCATTGCCATTCAGAAACGGATGAATCTGCACTGCGCGATGATGTAGGTGAGCCGCCTGCTCCACCACGTCCGGCCAGTGCGTTTCCCAATAGGCCAGATCGGCACACAGATCATGAAGCTGAGTGGATACCTGATACCACGGCGGACCGAGATTGAGGTCGGTCGTCCGAACCTCACCGGCCCACTTCCACACGTCGCGGAACATTTCGCGGTGGAGTTTTAGCATCCAAGTAAGGTCAAACTTGGCAGTCCGACGTGTCAGCGGACCGCCAAGGTATTTGACGATGGCCTTACGGACATTTTCGGCTTCCGCGACCGAAAGCTCCTGCCGGTTGCGAATTCCGGAAACCTTGAGGCCCGAGATGTCGATCGGCGTCCCGCCGGGGATGGCATTCCACGCCACAGTCATTGCGCCCAAAGTCTGCGGCGTGAACCCGCCAGAAGCTCTTGCACAGTCTTCTTGATCATTTGCCCGAGATGCCGGGCGGAAACCGCCTGTGCCTCCAAGGCCGACGTTCCTTGAACCATTCCAACTAGCCGCTCAGCCTTCTTGCGGGCCTGCTGCTCAAGAATCTCTTGGACTGGGAAGATCGGGACGGCATCCAACTGCATTCCTACTGCCTGTGCGATGGCAACCGTATTCTCGAAGCTTGCGGCTGGGCTGTGACCAGTGAGAATCCGCTGAACTGTTGGCAGAGAAACACCGCTAAGTTCGGCTAACGCGGACTGGCTGAGTCCGAGTTCGCGGCGGCGACTTTCAAGCTTCTCAAAGAGGGGTTGGCGGCGCGTCATAACAAATCTCCTTGCCCAATCATACATCACATATGACGTTGAATCAAGGAGATGTTTCGCCGGTGTCACCAGACAACACGACGAGCCGCAGAGAGAGCTTCGGCTTTGGAGGCCGCACGCTCCCGGTGCGGCAGTGCATAGAGCGCATAGCCGACGAACTCCACCGCCATCGTCTTGCTGGCCCCCGCTCACCGATCACACAGTTCAGCCCACTGCGAAAGGTGATCCGCAATCCGTCGAGGTTCCCCCGATCACGGAGAGGCACTCGATGCGTTGGGATGGGCTAGCAAACTGAAGCTCCAAGAATCGTATCTGAAGCGGACTCGGCGCGGCTCGAGTACGGGTTTCGATTGGTTTGGCCAGAGACCAAATGGCCTTGTTCAGTACCCCAGAGATGCCTATCGAGTTGGCTTCAATGTCTGGCATGACAGAGCCGACAGGCTGGGTTCCACTGCCCAGTAGCGGCTTGGGTGAATGTCATCTTTGTGCCGAGTTTTGAGTAATGTCAAGAACTTGCCCCAAAGTCGCGGAAAAATGCTGGCACGCTATATTTCACAGGTGCCATGACACGGTGATGTCTCTGAAGCCAGTTGATTTTGCAAGACTCACTGGTGTTTGCGCACGGAGCGGTTCGCAAGTCGCATGCCGGTTGGGTAAAATCAGGTCGCCACGCTCGCAGGAAGCTGCCCAATCCGAACCTACGCAATAATGTTGTCCCAAGCATGATGCATTCGATCCAAATGTAACCACTGAAAAACCAAGGTGAATTCGCTGTGCGATCTCGAATTGCCGTTCTCTCCGCGTTGTCGGTTCGCCAGTTGGCCAAGATCGCAAAGCACTGCGCCATTGATTTGAAGGGGAAGAAAAAGCACGACCTACTCACGTCTGTCGCATCGGCACGCAAATGCACCCTCCCTTCAATTCTCGACACTTTGCCGGGCAAGGAACTTCAACAACTGGCACTGCGGCTCGACCTTCCGGCATCTGGAAACAGGGATGAGTTGATTGCTGCGATTTCTGGTGACAAACGAAGGATCATTCGTGCTCGGATTCTAAAGTCACTCCGAAGGCAGGGATTCCGCTTCAGCGGTGGCCGACTCGTGTTTCCGGATGCGACGGACAAGGATCGGTTGCGACAACTTCATACAGAGGCGGTTGCCCACAAACGTGACATTGCGCGTGGCACCCTTGGCCGAAAGGAATCCGATTTGTTGGAATGGATTGCCAATGGCGATGAGGTTTTGCCGCAGTCGATATCGCCAGCACTGATTGAAGTCCTGCCGGGATCGACTGAAGAACTCCTCTTTCGATATGCCTGCTTGCACTGGTCCATCCCAGTTTCGTCAGGTTACGGTCGACGACTCCGTTACGTTGTCATGGATGCCGCGAATAACAAACTGATGGGTGTAATCGGTCTCGGTGATCCCGTCTTTGCGCTTGCGCCGCGAGACAATTGGATCGGCTGGACTTCCCAGCAACGAAGGGTTGGACTCAATCATGTACTCGACGCATTCGTTCTTGGGGCAGTGCCGCCCTACACTCACCTCCTGTGTGGGAAGCTCGTTGCGATGCTGGCAGCTAGTCGCGAGGTCACATCTCGCTTTCAGCAAAAGTATGGCGGCAGAGAATCCTTGATCAGCCAAGCTGAGCGGTCCGGCGAAGTTGCTCTTATCACGACTACGTCCGCTCTTGGACGTTCGTCTCTTTACAACCGATTGAAATTTCGATCCGAGTCAATGTTCATTCCAGTTGGATTCACTCGCGGATCAGGAGAGTTTCAGTTCCTGAATGGTCTCTACGACGAGATGCGTGCGTTCGCAACTCAACGGCTTATTCCGACAGCCAAGAGCGAACTCTGGGGCACGGGATTCCGAAACAGACGTGAAGTGGTCAAGAAGTGCATTCATGCCGCCGGGCTTCATCAGGATCTGCTCTACCACGGCGTTCAACGCGAGGTTTACGTGGTCCCGACGGCTTCAAATTCTGCTGAATTCCTTCGCGGTGACAGTCCAAGTCTTCAATTCTACGACCGGCAAGCAGATGATATCTTTGCTTGGTTTCGGGAACGATGGCTGCTGAACCGCGCCGAACGCGATCCGTCATTTGCGGATTTCGCCAGATCCCACTACGCCCTGTGGCCCGATGGCAGCCATAGCGACTGATCAGAGATCGATGCCCTCAAGCTGCAATGTACCCGCTCGAAGAATATCGTCCACAAACTCACGCGCGGAGCCAAAGGAGACTCGCCATAAGTCACGCACTCCCTCGGACCATTGCTGCGTGTTGTACTGCTGAGGCGTTGAAAGAAGTACGCGAACATCCGGGTGACGAATGCAAAACAACGTCACTGCCAGCGCCTGCATTTTCGAACCAAGCGGAGACAGCGTAATGTTTGAGCCTTCCCAACATTCGCTGTAGACCTGCTCGAGGATGCGCCATGCTTCACGGTAGTCGAAGGTGCTGGCTTCAAACACCTTCGCTTCGTCCGTGATCTTGTTGATCTTTCGCATGGCGTCGCGCCTCCAAAGGTCTTGATTCAGATGGGGACGCCCCAATACCCAGATCACGTCGTCTGTCGGATTGATCAACAGGGCGGGATCGACGTGGCTGATGACAGCCGCGCTTCGTTCATGCCGAAAACTCGGGAGAAGCACAACGACGTTTGATGCGGCTTCAAGGTGTTCACCTAGAAACTCATCGCATGGACTGATGTTCTCGACTCCCTTCTCGGTTCCCAAGCTGTCCTCCGACATCCACGCCGCTTCATCATCTTGGAATGCTGCTTGTCCCGGGTGATACACAGCAGCTTCCGCATAGCCGACAGTCAACTGACAGTTGTGCCGCAGAAGACATTCAATAGCACGGAGACATACGCGATTTGCGGCGACACTGATGTCGAGCAGGACGTGGTCGTCCTCTGTGAGCGAGTTTGATTCGCCACCCAAAGCGCTGGCCATTCTGAGGTGAAAGCCCGACTCATCTCCATCAATCAAGACTGGATCGTGTACCGAATGCGTTCTGAGCATTTCAACGACTCGATGTCCATTCTCCTGATCCTTCTCGCTGTTTGACCGCAGGCTGACGACGATGACTCGTTGGAGGCGAATTTCTGCTGCAGAGATTGATGCCGCAATGGCCGTGCAGCGATCTTCAAACCCCTGGGCACAAACATAGATGCTTGGGGGATTCAATCGGAGCCACTCGACGTTCAAGGACTCCACGGTTGGAGAGTTCGCGATTACATCGTCAATGCTGACTTGGGATATCAGGGGCATCAACTATTCCTCCAATCCCGGAAGGTTTCTGTAACGCGTCTCTGGTTTAGGGGCGTTGCGCTTTGGCCATCCTTTCCATTCCTGGTCGGTGGCCTCTTTCGGTGAATCGAGAAACCATCGCAGCCAGTCCACCTTACGTTTAATGGCATCGTTCTTGGACAACGCGGCATTAAATGCGGGGAGAAACACTCGCCGGACATGCCAGCGAAGGGTCGTCACGCGACCGTGACGAGACAGGCCTGATTCCATCTCAATGAACAGGGCGCGGCGGACGAGTTCCCATGCCACGTCACTTTGATATTGTTCAAGCTCGTCCACGATATGTTGCCCACCTTGGTCGATTTCAATGCGGGGAGCCATCGTTGGCGATTCGTTCGACTGCAACCTACCCTCGACAAGGATCTGGCGGACAAGAGTTCCAAATGCGTTTAGGATCTCGAAGAGCTTTGGTCCGTGCGGATAGTACGTCCTCACTACATCCAGTAGGCTCCGCGACACCTTGACGATTGCTTGATGCTGCAAGGTTGCGGGAACGATTTTTTCCGTTGTCCGAGTCACATGTCCGGCCTCAAATATCGCTCGGTACACCATCAAGAGGCTAGACACATCTCCTGAACACAGTTGGGCAATGCACTGCATGCCGTGGTACTGGTTATTCTTGGGACTCGCCGTGTCCTGGAGTGCCTTCTGTAGATTTCCCGCTTCCCCCCAATTCGATTCACCAATGATGTTGTTCGAATGACCTTCATAGCCTGCGGCTGCAAGTCGATTGTCGAGTAGCTCCCGAGAAAATTCGAGTGCCCGCTTTTGCTGTTGATGGTCATCCAGTGCCAGAAACTCCTTACCGCAGTCGATCTCCAGCCTTTCACGCGACAGCTCCGCCGATGCGAGCAACGCATCGTTGAGAACGGCACCGTGCTTCTCGGACGAGAGCTTGAAAACATGCGTTGGTCGCCGCTCCCAAATAATTTGGTTCAGGATCGTTTGAACGGGGGCGTGTATGCGATGAACGGAGAAATCATCAACCAGAAAAGCGATTTGACGGGAAGCAAACGCAGGAATGGTGTCCTTCAGTAGAGTCGTAAGGTCTCCCAAGAATGCCGTTCCGGTAGCAAACGTGCCACCTTGCCATGTGTCACGGCAAAGGTGGAGCTGAAATATCTCTCGGTCGACTATTTCGGCTAGTTGGTCGATCCTTCTACTCCCAGCCAAGCGCAGCGGCCTGTCAACTCGAAGCATTGCTGTCACGAATTCGAGCAGACGGGTTTCAACGTGCGAACTAAGCCCCCAGAAAGAATCACGATCTGTTCGCTTCGCAATCAGTGAAAGCGTGACCGCGACCTCGCGGAGGCAGATCATATTGAAGTAATGCACCAGAAAGGATTGTGCAGATTGTGCGATCTCATCGGATTTCGCCCAACTCAGACGGTTCTGCAGATCTGCGCTACACGAGACGTAGAAACCAAGGACCGTCAATCCCTCGATTTGCGACGAAGGAAGTTCGGGATGCGCCTCAAGGTGAGTTCGGAGTGCGAGCCATCGAAACAGAGTGGATTTCCCACATCCTCGTGGACCGGTCACAAGACAGGGGTCTGGCCCGGACACCTTTTCAAGCCAGGGACATGATTTTGCGAACAAGTCAACAAGCAGGCGCGCATCGGAAATCTGATCCGCCGAGATGAAGTCAAATGGTGATGGTAGCTTTGATCGCTCTCGTCGAACGGGAAGATCAGCTCGAGAGAATGCGTCAACAAATCGGTCGACGATTGCTTTCGGGTCTCGCAAGGCAACACCAGAATCGTCTTCGACCATCATGCGAAGCAAAGGGACAGTGTATTGGAGAAAGCGGCGATCACGCCGCGACACGCGTTGTCGTGACTGCAGCGCATTCCACAGTTTCACGAGGTGGGAGACAAAGTAGAATTGATCCCTTAGATGATCGTCTTCCGTGACTTTTGACAACCGCCCCACATCCACGATGCGTATTGAGTTTTGCTGGTCCAACGAACCGAGTGGAGGAGAGGCAATCAAGATGTTGCGGTCATGCAGGTCGCCGTGGAACAGCCCTTTTTCTCGCAAGGCGTTGAGCGCCGTACAGATGTCGTAAACGAAGCCGAGGATCAGCGTTGGGGTTACCGCAGAAGGCGACTCACGCACGAATTGTTCCAGAGTGATTCCAGGAATCCATTCCTCAACGAACACGTCTACCTTCACGACGCCGTTCAGACCGAGATCTAAGTCGATCGTGTCTGCGTCGACAAACCTCGCAAACTGGCTACATGCTTCGAGTTCACTAGCTTTGACCGTCTCAAGCAGATTCCCCTTACTACGATGAGAGCGAATCTTGATCGCTCGATCCTGCCCATATGGACCTTTTGCCTTCCAGACAACGGAGTGCAATCCTGAGTCGATCGCTTGGTCTCCCTCAAAGCGATATTCCTTGCCCATCACCACGACGGCATCTGGGATTGCTCCTCTGGTTTCCAACAGCGTTTTGAGGTCTGTGGGGGACACGCGGTGTGACTTCCGGGGCTGGCAGGTTCGAGAGGTTTTCAAGACAGTCGCGACGCGAAGAACACGCTTCCGGTGCCTGATTCGGTCAAGCGAGCAGTCTAGTCAGAGTTGGCAATCTCAAAACATCCGCCCAGACAAAGTGACCTGCGGAAGATGACACAGATCGGCGGACGGCGACCCTGATCTGACCCTGAAAATGATACTGATGACACCGAAAACCGGACTTGATCAGTATCACGTGACACCGGTCGGCATCTGATCGGTGTTTCGTAGTTGCCAAAACCAGAGCGCAGAGCAGTCGAAATACCATCGCCGAGCCGCTTGAGCGCCACTCCGCGACGGCGACGCCACCGTCATACTTCATTCGTCTTCAGTCGAATGAGTGAAGATCAGCATGTGCCAATCAACAAAAATAACCGTTCGCACGCATTTCCTCGACACGATTGCAGCCCCATGGGCCGACAATTCGGCGCAGAAAATTATTCAAACCCGATTTTCAAGGTACACCGCACACGGCTGAGTTTTTTTACTACACAGGTTTTCTTAACCTCACGGGAAATCTTCGGCGCTAGATCCCGAGCACAATCCGCTGCAGCCCCTCTAGCGTTCGCAGGTTGCGATCGCCTTCCGGGCCGGTCGTTGACAGGTGATCAGCCTTCAGTTCAGCCAACTGTGTTGCGGCCTCCGCCAACTCCTCGCGGCAGTGGTCCAGAGTTAGGACAAGGTCAGTGCCGGCTTCCTCCAAGTCATGCACTTTCTTCCGCACGCCGAGCAACAACCGGCTCGCCGGGGCGATGAAACCGGCGGACTGCTCGTCCGTGCGAGTCGGCTCTTTAATGGAATCCCGCTTGGTGAAATACTTCTCCTTCATCAAGTCATAGACGCCGTTGAACTTCTTGTCCTCGAAGAGATACGCGACGCGCTTCATGTAGCAGACCAACGAGGTTGTGGCGCAGAAGCCGCACGGATCGAACGTGTTGTAGAGCGTGCAGCCTTTGAAAGCGAAATCCTCCTCGGCGACCCCCGGTTCCATGAACAGGTCGCCTTTGTAGTAGTCGACGACAGTCCTTCCCGCAGCCCGCGGACGTTTTGCCTTCAGCCGATTCATGGCCAATCGAATGCAGACCTGTTCGGCGTGCTGGAGCGGATCCTCCTCGGCATGAATTTGATTTCGAGCCATTGCCAGCACTTCGCCGTCGCGATTGTCTAGCACCAGACAATGCACGTTGAAACCGCGGGGGTGCGGCGCCTTGGCCGCGGTCGAAATTGGCGGGTCGAAATCGACGTACGCCCGCGCGAGCACGCCGAGAGCCATGAGGGTGTCACGCTCGAGCATGAAGTTCTTTTGCATGGTGCAATCCTTTGAATGAAGCCTGCGGCAACGCGAGTCTAGACTTGGTAACGAGTTCGCATTTCTTGAATCCAATCGGTGTAGTACGGGACGCTCACATACAACCCGCCGTCGCCGCAGAGCACGTCGAAGCCTTCGGCCGGGCGCGACGTGATCCCGAGCAACTTCCATGCGTTGCCGACGCGGACGTACACGGGGCCGCCGCTATCCCCTTCGCACGTGTCGATGCCCGAGTTGTCCGCTCCGGCGAAAAATTCGTTCGGCGCGCTGAATCCCTTCGTGCGCTGAATCTCACGGAGTTGGGCGGGCGTTGTCGAGCCCGCATTAAACGTATCCGCCACGCGCACCAAAGCCTTCCGCTGCCGGCCGAAGCCGCGGGTGGAATCGGCGTCGTTATTTCCGAAACCGACGATGGCGACTTCCTGATTGAAGTCTTGCAGCTCACTGCGATCCATCAACGGTACGACTTGGACGAGATCGGAAGGCACGATCGGCTGATCGAGGATCAACAACATCAGGTCGTTCCACGGCAACCGGGATTCCCGATAGTCCGCATGCCGCAGGGACCGCACCACGCTGCGCTGCTGCGCGGAACTGACCGCCGCCAGTCCTTGATCAACAACGCCGGCCAGCATGCGCGTCGTATCGCGACCGCAATGCGCTGCTGTCAGCACGAGCCGCTCGGCGATCAGGACGCCTGTGCAGTAGAATCGCGAGTCGTCGCCGATCAGCACGCACGAGGGAAACTCGCCGGTGACCGACCGCGTGCCGCCGACGATACGAGCCGCATTAAGGTACAGCTCTTCCGCTCTTCCGTGATCGCGGCGAGACTGCTCGGCGAGGATGTCGAGCGCGCGGATCGAGATCTCCGCAGCGCCGGTCACGGTCGTGCCGTCGGGTAGATCGAGGGTCGGGCCGGCATCCGACGAAAAGGCGACCGGTGGCCGGAGTGCCGTGGTTTTCACCTTGTCGGCAATTTCGTCTGCTTCGTCGATTTTTTGTCGCGCGTACTGCTGAATCACGTCGGCCAATTGTTCGAGCTTGTGCTCCAACTTAGCCACCCGCCGGGCGACCGGTTCCGCATCTCCGCAACCGCAGTCATGCGACACGGCTGCGGGCGACTGGGCGAGTCCACGCACAACATCGCCGACCGGTTCGCCAACGATCGTGAAGGGAACTGCCGGCGCGCGATTCGAGAGCACGCGTAGCGCCCGGCCTCCGCCGACGCGTCGGCGTCGCGTTCCGCCCAACGTGATATCCTCCGGTTCTTCGATCGGCCGCCACGCCTCCCACATCTTCTCCGCCCGAAACCGCACGGCCGACCAAGGGAAGTCATCGACATTCCGCAAGTCGCCGAAATCGAGCCGGCTCAATTGCTCCAGATCGGCGATCTCGACCTGGAACGTTTTCAGTTTCTCCTTCGGCCACACAGGCGCGTCCTGCCCAGCCAACGTGCGCATGAATTCCTCAGACTGCGGCATGATGAAAGCAGCGGCGGTCAGGTCGTCGCCGTTGGCCGTCGGATCACGGAGGACGATCACTTTCCAGAATGCCGTGGGAATCCGGACCGAGACGCCAGGATTCACCACGGTCAACGGATCGGCGGGGGTGAGGAACTGCCCCGTCAGCACGCATAGCCGCGGCGCCGCCTCCGTGACGCGCTCCAAAACCCAGTCTTCCAGTTGATTCCATTCGTCTCCGTTGAAATTGTGGTGCTGCAACGACGAGTTGGTGTAGAAGAAGGTCGAATCGCTGGCCTCTTTCGCGCGCTCGCGCGTGGTGCCCCAACAGACGTCTTGCCGCCGCACCAAGTGTCCGCGGTCCCACGCATTGGGATTGCCGGGTGTATCGCGATATGCCTCGTTGCCGATCTGATAATCAGCGAGTCGATTATCGATGCTCCAACTGCCGCGTGTGGCTTGCTTTTGCAAATCGCCGTCCAAGTTGCAGGCGGTGAAGAGCGTTTGGCGCCGCGCCGCATGCACAACCAAGCTATAATGGATGTAGTCGTAGACGGTGCCCTCGCCCAGCAACTCTGTTAGGAGCGCGCGCCCAGCCTCGCTGCCGTCGGGAACGGGCAGAGGCACGGAAAATCCAGCGCCCAAAAACGTCGGGTCGTAGGGAATGAGATACGGCAGTCTGGCCATGGAATCACTTTCGGCTATTAAGTGAAATAAGGTGGAAAACGATATTCGGCGGCTACTCTTCGCCGCGACCGCCCCGCAGCAGATTGTCGGCGGGATTTCTTGCGCGGAAGCTGCGCGTAATCCCGGCGTTGATTCGAGACTGCCAGTAGTTGCGGATGCCGACGGCGACCTGCTGCGAATAATCGGTCGTGACGTAAGTGACGCCTAGGTCCGTTTCCAAATGGCTGGCGCCGCGAATCTGGCGGAAGAATCGCTCGAATTCCACCGGCGAGAAATCGCTTGGCTTGGCCGCGAGCGCGTTGAAGAACGGCATTAAGCGCCCGCGAGTTTGCGCTTCCCCTACCGGCGACAAATCCTTGGTCACGGGGACAGCCAGGGCGGCGCGACCGTGGCAAGAGATACACGACGAAATCTTGTTATCGACGGGCCCGTTCATACGTCCGCCGAGTCCGAGGTGATACATCCGAGCGGCGTCACCTTTCGCCGGCTCCAGCAATTCGTTATTGATCACCGAGCCGCGGAGGTACGGATTCTCCATCGCGTCGGCCTCGCGCGGAGTCGCCAGGTGCTCGTCGTCGTCCCACGACGCCCCCACGCAGACTAAGTTGTCGATCAATTTCTTTTGCTCGCGCGAGCCGTCGAAAATGAAGGTCCCGAAGATCCAACCGGTCGTCCCCGCGCGGGGATCTTTCACTGCGACGTCGACCTGCAACAGACGCATCGGACGGACGACGCGGGGGAGTTTGTAGTCGGTATTCTCGTAGATATGCGCGTTCCAGGCCTTGGAACCCTTGAGGAATGGAACCTGTTCGACGGGCGCATCGGTGTAGAGCAATTTGAAAGACACTGTGTGGTCCGGAAACGTGCTCGCATAGGGATTGGGCTTGCCGTCGGGCGTCTTCCAGACGTTGCCCAGCGTGTAGCCGCCGCGGTCGTTATAAAATCCGACCGCCCAATTCTGGCCGAAGTCCTTCTGTAACGGATGCAACTCGAAAGGACGCGAGCGACGTTCGCGGGTCATGCCGTGGAGGTATTCACGCCCGGCTCCGTTCGCGTCGCCGTCGTCGTGTAGCCACGGCGCGTGATACCACTTGCGGATCGGATTTTTCTGCACGACGAAATCCACTTTGGGGTCTTCGTTGCCTTCAAAACAGTATTTGAGTACCGTCGTCATGTACGCCTTGGGGTGCGTCCGAAAGTCGATATCCTCCCAGGAAAAACGCTCGACAACATAGGTCTGCGGGTAGTCTTGACTCAGTTGGAAGTCTGTATCGGGATTGGGGCCTTCATACTTCGTCGCGAGGCTCGGGAATTCGTCGTCGGGGGCCGCCTGGTCGCCGTCCGCCACGAGAGTCGTCGCGGCCAACTCAGCCGCCGCAGGAATCCGCCGAGCGCGTGTGGGCGGGGAGAGGGACGGCGGCTCGATGTCGTCGGTGTCGTCATCGTCTCCGATGGCAAAGTCGCACACGACCATGAAATGGTCAGACAGCAGCTTCTTGTGCTCCGCGTTGGTGTGCTGCGGGTCGCGAAAGACCGTCAGATTGGACGCGGTGAATTCCGGTTCGTCCGACTTGACGAAAATACGATCGAATGGCGCCCCCGAGATATAGGTCGCCGTATCGTCAGCGTTGAGGTCGCGAAATCCACCCTCGATGAGCCGCGCGACCGCCGCTTCGGATGCCGACAACGCATTGAAATCTCCGAGCAGGACCACGTCCAGATCGTCGAAATGCGCTTCAACCAGCGCGAGCACGTCCATAATCCGCCGAGCTTCGACGGCTCGCTGCCGCGATGTTGGGATCGCCCCGCCGCGATTCGATTTGAGATGCAGCGGGAGCAGCACGAAGTCGGTCTTGCCGTCGGCGACACTGAACTTCGCCGCACGCACGCCGCGCTCGAGCAGACTGTAGTCCGCGTGAAAGTCATCGACCGGCGGCTTGAAGGCATCGCCCTTTTTGGTGACAACCTTGGCGTTCCACGCGAGGCCGACGTGTTGGTCTAAGTCGTCCGCGTCCTTTTTAGGAAACAGCTCATAGACCCACTCGGCGGCGCCGCCTTCATTGAGCTTGGCGAACGTTTCGTTGAGCGTTGTGTTGCGCATCGTGTCCGCGTCGCCGTCGTCGTCGCAGATTTCCTCAAGCGAAAGAACCGCAACGCCGCTGTCCGCGATGTATTTGGCGAGGTGTTCACGCTTCTGAGCGACATTGCGCCCGTCTCCCGTCCGATTTTCGGGCTTGCCCAGCCATTCGATATTCCAGGCACCGATGCTAAGATTGTCAGCGGCCGCGACGATCGCTTCGCTACCTGCAAACGCTCCCACCAAGACCACGGCGAAGAGAGATCTCGAAAACATGTTTGACTCGTCAAAAGAGGATGAAAACATCAAGGGCGAGAAGTTAATATAAGTCTACCCGTATCATCAGGGCTTCGCAACGGGCGCCGAACTCCCTCTCGTAACTCTGCTCCAATCAAAGAAAGCTTACGAATGCGTAACTATATTCCGACTGGTTGTAGATACTTGACGAACCATTCCGTGGCCCGTTTGCGAGAGTCCTTGTCCGCATCGCCTTCTGGTTTGAAAGAATGATCGATTTCCTGCCAGTCCTCTTTGTACGGCTTGACGAATTGATGCGTGACCGCTGCTGAAGTCAGCCATGCGTCGAAATCAATCGAGTTCTGAACGGGAACGGGAATATCATCCTGATTGTGAAAAATGATGGTGGGCGGAAAGCGGCCAACTTCGTGTTTGATTTCTTGAGTCAGAAATCCAAAGAAATCCGCGAAGACTGAGATCGTACCCTTCGGTTGGGAACTGATCAGCGTCATGCAAGTTGTCGCACCCAGCGAGAATCCAATCAGCCCGATTCTGGCCGGATCGACTTCGGGGCGTTTCGAGACATCCGCAATCGCATCCGATATCGCCCGCACATGAGGAGTTGTGTCGCCCAGATGTGCCGCATCATCCTGATAATACTGGGGAACGGCGGCGAAGTACCCAAGCTTCGATAGATCCTCGGCGAAGCCTCGAATCTGATCCCCATATGGCGGAACCAATCCGGCATTTCCGTGAATCAACATCACTGCGGGATACCGCTTTCCATCGACGGGACATGGGAAAAGCGAGATCGGATACTTGATTCCATGACTGTCATATCTCGACTGAATCATGATTAGCCTCAAACAATGCCTACATTTGTAAATGCGTCCTCAATCGCCGTGATGCGCATCGACAACTGTGCCTGAGACAGGTTGCGAAAGACCGTTCGGGCAGACTGAATGACGGAACGGCGGCTATCCGCAAATTGGGACGTTCGGGAGAGGTGTTGAGTGAGTGCCAGGTAGAAGATGATCGCCACTTCCTTTGGTGAAAACAGAAACCCTCCCGTCTTTGCTGCGGTCAGCACGCTGTGCGCGGCCTTGTTGTGGATTCCACTGTTCGTATGCACCCCTCCGTGATCGCCTCGCGGAGTGTCTGGTAGGACGACGAAATCCCGCATGTGATCCGGCTGACCTTCGGCGGGTGGATTTGCAAAGTTGCGGAACGGCCTCCCGCTTGGAAGCAATCCCGAACCGATCTCCCAATTCCATGTACTTTGGTCCGGTTTCACAAAATTGTTGATTATCACGCCGAAAATATCGGAGTACGACTCATTCAGCGCCCCGGATTGAATCCGGTATTCCAACCGCGAGGTCTTGTCCGTCACTCCGTGCATCTGTTCATGAGCCACGACGTCTAGGGCAGCCGACATCGAAATCACCTTTGTCCCGTTCAATCGAAGTCCGTATACCATTTGGGTTCCGTCCCAATAGGCGTTGATCCATTCCTTTCCGAGTCCCCCAACGCTTTCGCTGACAACAATGCAGTTGATCGTCGAGGCCATGCGCCCACCGACACTGTCAATGTTGTTGCGCATGAGAGTGGTACGCATGAAACGTGAGACTTCTGATGAATTAGCGTGAGTACTGACGGCCGATTCCGTGAATTGCGGAGGATTTGTAATGGGAGAACCGGGCAATTGACCGAATCGAATTTCTGGATCCTTATTCTTGAAATCGAAGGTCTGCACATTAAGTCCAGGGTCAAATAGCGTCAAAACGCTGCCGTTCTTGTCCACTTGGAAGGTTCGATTGACTCCGAAGCAGTCGTCGCCGGAAGCACTCGCAGCAACGGTTGGTGTCCGGTTCAGAGTGGCGATCACTTTTCCCGTTTGCGCGTCAACGACATAGTCCATAGAAACAGGGATCGTTCCTTTGGCTTTGTCTCGACGGACAGGAACGTCTTCCAGGATGAAAGCAAGGTGCCATTTCGATTTGGCAACGTCGTAAAAGTAATTCAATCGCGGAACAACGCTGGTGAAATCCGGTTTGACATCAGATTTGTGGGCGAAGGCGTTCTTGATGGCATCGTTGGCAGAAATCTTGGCGATGGCGTTGACATGGTCTGGCGACCCAATCGAGGAGTTGATTCCCAACAACTCGTGATTCTCATCAAGTTCGACGGTCACTATCGAGCCATATACTGGAATTTTGTTCAGAAATTGGCGGAACTTGACCGCCGTGGTACCCGTCAGTGGAATCGCCTCAGCGCCGATGCTCTTGAACTCGCTTTCTACCTTTTCCACGACGGGGGCTACGAATGACGGCACTGCCTCACTTCCCAGCGCTTGTTGCAAATATGCAGACGCAATCGTTTCGGGATCGAGTGAGACAGCGGTGACACCGGCACCAAAGGAAAATCTCGGGCTTGCGCTCCTTTCCTTAGTCAATGCTGACATTGCCCGCTTTGAATGAGAGTCATTGCTGTGCATGCAGAAGGCCGCCATGCCGTTGTCGTCCCGTTTCGCCATTTTCGCCGCTTTCTTGGCCATTTGCTTTTTCCTTCAAGGAAGTTTCAATCAACCATCCAAAACGAATACCGTCCGGGGCACTTGCCCAGAATTCGGACGGCAGCTTCCATGTTCGCCAAATTGTGATCGTGGTCGTGATCATCATGGTCATGAGCGGCAGCGATTCCCGCTGGCGCGATATTGGTCGGCGCGGGCGGGACTACGCCTTTCCCAAGTTCCTTGAAATACGTCGGGAGCCGTTCCATTGGCGTAGCGCCAGTCGTCGATGCGGTCGCCCACCCAGCCATGTACTCGCCAAAAAGACCTGATTGACATGGCTCGAATAGGTGTCGCCGAGGTAATCGTACCGGGGATCGTCCCATGTCGTGGGAATGCCGTTTGATTGCGATGGATCGATCAAATCAGGATGGTCGCTGTAGGGCTGTGCGGAGAATGACTAGCCTAGGACGTTGAGACGCCATCGTTGAAATCTCCCGGAGGCAACTCTTTCACGCAAGAAAAACCTATCTCAAGCCATCATGCGAAACTCAGCCGGGCGAACTTCTCCAGCGTATTGCGCTGCGATTGCGCGGCTTCCCAAGTAGAGAAACGATCTCCTTTTCGCTCACCGTCTGAAGTGCTGGCGGATAAGCTGTTTCCATAGGTTTGGGAGGTAAGTTGACTTGATAACGTGACGAGCAATTGAACTTCTCAAACTGTGGAACTATCTTCCAATTTGTGTCTCGCATTGCAACGTTCCGCCACTCCCCTGTTCAGGGGGTGTCCGCAGCCTTGACAAGAAAGCCGCATGCAGCATGGGCCAGTTGTATGTCGTGATTCGTCACGAATCGATGTTCGATCGCATTCAGGAATTGGATGCTGCGGAGACGGTCATCGGCCGTGATGACGACTGCGGGATCAGGCTCCCGGATCTCCTTGTGTCACGGAAGCACGCACTCCTGTTGAAGACAGAGAATGGCTGTCGAATTCGCGACCTTGGGAGTCGGAACGGTACGCGCCTCAATGGGCGTCTGCTTCATTGCGACGAGGCATTCGGTGGTGGAACTGAAGTGCTCATCAGACCGTATCTGCTCAAGGTCTGCACCGGTATTGTGGAAGCCGTCAGAGAGACCGTGAGTACCGATGACTCAACTCGCTCGGCCAGCTTTCCAGTCGCAGCAAGTGGCGACATTGAATCGAAGGCTCCGCCCCTTACACCTGGCCAGCGCAGAGTGTTCGACCTATTTGTGCAAGGGCTCATTGAAAAGGAAGTCGCAGCGCGTCTGGGCATCACCATCGCTACCGTGCATGACCATGCGAAGGCGATCTACAAGACGCTGTCAGTGTCAACGCGAGGCGAACTGATCTCGCGTTGGGCAACTCATCAGGGCAAACGTACCCACGAAGGCTCATGAGGTCTCGCCGGTCTGGAACTACTGCGGAGTGTCGTTCGGCACAAGAGCGTCTTTTTCGCGGCGGCATGGGCACGATACGACCAAGCGATCCCCGGAACCCTCCGGCTGGTCCCGCCCCTCTCACGCTTGCCAGAGTTGGAGCGGGATTACGCCTTCATGCAAAATGAAATGATTTTCGGTCAGGCTCCGGAATTGTCATCAATTCTCGATACGCTGAGAGTGATCGAAGAGATCGTCAACGGGGCCTGAATCAGGCGTTGCCCAACCTTCGGCTTCGGAGGCCGCATCAGGCATTGCGAGAAAACGTTGAAAAAACCTTGTTTTTCTGCTTGAAAATGAGCATTCCGGCACCCGATTCGGTGGGGGTACTTTCCTGATTTTACGCAGCTTTAGGCCGCTTTACCACGGATTCCGTACCGGATTCTGTACCACGGCTAGCGGCACTCGATGCTCTTGAATTGATTGATCGCTCGGACGAATTGAAGCGTGGATGCGAGGTCAAGCTCTGGAATTTGACGGGAGAATGGATGGCGGAACAGGTGGACGAGGAAACTGTTGAACGAGCGGAGTTGGCTTCAAAAGTCTTTGAACGTTTTCAAACGCTGGCTGGTATGTGGACTACAGCAAACTACTCCAACAAACAACGAATCCGGCTGATTGAACTACGCACTCACGGTGCCTCCCTTGCCTAACAAATAAGTATGCCTTTCGACGTACTCGTCGAAGGGCTGCTCTTCTCGTCAAGCTGGGACGACAGGACACCAATCAAAATTTTGTTGGTCCAGGTTGGAGACGGGAGCGCGGTCTTACGACGGAACTTTCCCGGTGAAAAGAGCGGTCATTGGAGATTCTATTCGTCGCGGGTGGATTCGTTGCGGAGCATGGGGGCGGTTGAGGGGAATTCAGGCGGCTGTTGTGCTGGGGTTGGCTGGCCGGTGGGGTCGAGGAGGGTGATGCCTTCTTCGTGGAGGAGGCGGCCGGTGCGGTAGAGGAGTTCGCGGAGGGACTTGTTGTATTCGGCGACGCTGCGGTGGTAGGCGACTTGGGCTTGAGTCAGGCTGATTTCGGCGCGCAGCAGCGGGTCGATGCCCGTTCGTCCGGCGTCGTGGTATTCGGACGAGGCGGCTTCGACGCGGCGGTTGGCGGCGAGGTAGCGGCGTTTGTTGGTTTGCGCGGATCGCAGCCAGCGTTGCATCGTCTGAAAGACCGCGTGCAATTCGTGGGCGATTTCGTCTTCTTGTGCCGCCAGTACGGTGCGTGCTTTGAGGAGTCGCAGTTCCAGTTGCCGGACCTGTGCCCGTTCGGAGCGCATCCAGAGCGGGATCGAGTATTCCACCCCCAAATCCCAACTCGTTTGATTGGCTCGCATCAGTGCTCCGTACGCACTCTGAAACCCTTGTTTCGACACGCCATCAGCGGTGTGATCCCCGATCAGTTCATCACCGAATCCATTCAGCCGGTATCCAGCCACGACATCGAGTCGCGGGTGGGCCAAGTTGCGGGCGGCGGCCAGTTGCAGTTCGAGGCTCTGAATGTTTGTCTTCTGTCGGCGCAGTTCGAGTCGGTTGAGATAAGCCTCGAAGAGGCATGTTGCCCGATCTTGAGTCACTTCCTGTTTGATCGGGACATCGCTCGGAAAGAGGAGTTTGTCGTCATCGATGGGCAGGCCAAGGAGTCGCCGCAGTCTGGATTCGGTCTGAAAGAACGTCGCGAGCGCCAAGTCTCTGCGTGCGACCGCTTCATGAAAAGTGTCCTCCGCCTGGGCTTCTTCAGCCCCACCGATCAGTTCGGCATGAAACTTGGCTTGCACCTCATCCCACAGTTTCTGAGAGGCTTCGGCAGTGGCTGACTCGGCGATGTACTCCTGCCATGCCTGATGGAGATCCCAATACAGGTCGCCGATTTCACGCACGAAGTTTTGGAGATTCTCTTCAAAGTCGATCTGTGACAGGCGACCGTTGATCTGCGCGATGACGATCCCTTGATTTACGTAACTGAAGCCGCGCGCCCGTTGCGAAGACGGACCGGCGATCGCGTTGAATTCCTGACCGGCCCCGGACCAGAGAGGTTGGCGCAATTCAGCGCCCAGTGTTCCGGTGTAGGCTGACGGAAACAAACGGTTCGGCTGATTGTTGAGCGCATAGTTCCAGTCGTGACTGACCGCGAACGTTCCGCCGGTGAGTAGTTGCTGTTCGAGCCGCGACTGAAACAGGGCGTTGTCTTCATTCAGGATGCCACCGGCCGGAATGCCTCCCGAAAGCAACCCGTTGTTTTGCGCGTTTTCATCCCGTCCCCACTTCATGTTGGTGATGAGGCGCGGATCGAAATCGGACAGCGCCGCGTGAATCCCGCGCGTACCGAACAGCACGCCATTGTTCTGAATCTCGATGTCGTAGATCGAGGGGACGGCGTCGGCATTGGCCAGCAACGGATTCCCCGGCGAGAGGAACTGCGCGTTCTGTCGGATGAGATCGCTGTTCTGGAGTCCGAGTTGAATCACTTCCATCAGCGAAATGGGCCACCGTTCCTCGGGCCTCGGTTCCACGAGCGGTCGTGTTTGACCGAGGCTGGGTTGAGCCGTCACACGTCCCGATTCCGCATCGGGATATTCGATCTGCTCGGCGATGCGCAGGTAATGGTTTGCGACGGGATTCTCTGTCCGAGGCTCACGCGATTTCCAGGCGGCACACCCGCAAAACAGCCCACAGGCCAACGATAGGCAAGCGCCCAAGCATACCGCGCGGACCACTCCCCAGAAGTCGATGTGACCCCTCGCCCAGCGCACTCTGTTTGCGGCGGCACGCACGATGTCGGTCGCTGATCTTGGAACGAAATGGGAGTGGAAGCGGAATGAAACAACGGCTGCTGAACCGCAGCGAATGAGGCACGATTTCGATGGCGCGTGATGTATCAGCGCACCACAACAGGGTCCATCCGGCTCACGGGACTCAGCCGATAAAACAACAGTCTTCGGGCGACTGATCATTATGGCTGTGGGTTAAGGTGGTGAGCTTCGGCGGGAACTGCCGCGCAGCGCGTTGCCGGGACATGAATTGATCGGACAGCCTGTGATCGCGAGACACCGCCACGACACATCCTTCCGCGTGGCGCTTACCTTGATCGCGGACGGATTGTCATCGCGAACCGCATCAGTGCCGCCCAGAACGAGGCTCGACTCCCGTGACGGGCGACAGTAGTCTCGCGAGCACCGATGACCTCTCTGAAATCCGGTTCGCACGGACCGCCACATTGCCCTTCCGCATCTCAATCCCTTGAAGTCTCCATCCATGCCCATTCGGAAGCCGTCCCTACTGTTGCCACTCACGTTCGTCGTCATGACTTCGGTGGCCTCAGCCGCTGAAAAACCGTCCACGCCGACGGCATCGAAGAATGTTCGAGTGCCCGAATGTCGGATCGTGTTGATTCGACAGGTGACTCTAGCCTGCGATCGGTCGGGGGTGTTGAGGTCGGTCGAATTTCACGAAGGAGACGCGGTCGAGGCTAGGCAGCAAGTGGTGCTGATCGCCGATGAAGTGGCTCGCGCCAATTTGGCGGTGGCCGAGAAGAAGGCGTCGAACGATGTCGATGTCCGGTTCAACCAGAAAGCCCGCGACTTGGCCGAGGTCGAATATCAGAAGAACGTCGAAGCCAATGAGAAAGCGGCGGCGAAGTCGAAGGGGGAGGGAAAACAAACCGTGGTGGCGGTCGCGCAGCTCGAGATCGAAAAGCTAAGGCTCGCGGCCGATAAGACAGTATTGGCGATCGAGCAGGCCGAGAACGAACTCGCGTTGAACAAGCTGACGGCGGACCAAGCTCGTGCCGAACTGGCCACGCATTCGGTGATCGCTCCGTTCTCGGGCGTCGTGACACGGGTCTATAAGCATCCCGGCGAAGCCGTTCGACAGGGTGACCCGATTTTGGAGCTGGTCAATATCGACCGCGTGCGGATCGAGGGGCGTGTGGCTCTGTCCGATGTGCGAGCGATCAAGCCGAAGCTCAAGGTGCGTGTGAAGCTGAACGATCCTGACTTCAGTCCTCCCGCCGCCGCCGAAGAGTTCGTGGGGCGAGTGACGTTCGTCGATGTCACCGTCGATCCCGTGACCCGCGAGACACGTGTCTGGGCGGAAGTCGAGAATCGCGACAACATCCTGCGTGGCGGATTGATGGCCGAGATGGTGATTGAACTTGCGGAATAGCTGTTGGCTTTTGGCCAGAGGGAAAAGACCATATCGGCGGAAGTCCGCACCTCGAAGGAAGTCCGGCTGACAAAGCTAAGCCGGACTTCGGCCACTTGCCTACCGTCGATACTCCACGTCCAAAGCCAATTCCATGTCTCTCGCACTCCCTTCCGAACAGACACCTTCGTCGCAGCGCCCGGTGCCGCTGCGCGGGCGGGGCGATCTGATTGTTAAGCGGATGGAGTTTCGCGGAGTCGCGCACTTCATGGTCAAGGATGCGGTGGGCCTCACGTACCACATGCTGCGGTGCGATCAGTATCGCGTGTGGCAGATGCTCGACGGGCAGCGGCATCTGGAGTCGATCCGCGACGAATTGATCCGCGAGTTCCCCGCACTCAGCCCCACTCTGACCGATGTGCAGCAGTTGGTGGCCGACCTGCATCAGAAAGGTCTCGCGTATGGTGTTCGTCCGGGGCAGGCGATGGCGCGGATCGAACAGCGTCGGAAGAAACGGCGACAACAAATTTGGAGCGTATTAACCAACATCCTGTCGTTGCGACTGCCGGGCTGGGATCCGGATGCGTTGCTGGCGCGAATGCTGCCGTGGACGCGATGGCTGTTTCATCCCGTGACGGCGTTCTTGGCGAGTCTCTTCGTGCTGGCCTCGTGGGCGTTGTTGGCGACGCAGTTTCAGACGTTTCAGAGTCGGCTGCCCGCGTTCAACCAGTTCTTCGGCTGGCCCAACCTGATCTTTCTGTGGCTGACGCTGGCCGGGGCGAAGATCATTCACGAGTTCGGTCACGGGCTGTCATGCAAGATGTTCGGCAGCGAGTGTCATGAGATGGGCGTGATGCTGCTCGTCGGCAGTCCGTGTCTGTATTGCGACGTGTCGGACTCTTGGATGCTCAAGAACAAATGGAAACGCATTCTGATCGGCGCGGCGGGAATGATCATTGAAATCGTCCTCTCAGCGGCGGCCATCTTCGTCTGGTGGCTCACGTCACCGGGACTGCTGCATTACCTCTGCTTGAACCTGTTTTTTGTGACCGCCGCCACGACCGTGATCTTCAACGCGAATCCGCTCATGCGACTCGATGGCTACTACATGCTGGGCGACTTCCTCGAAATCCCTAACCTGCGGCAGAAGGCGGACAAACTGTTTCAAGAGACGGTGGCGCGAGTCTGTCTCGGCGTGGAACCTCGGCCCGATCCGTTCATGCCGCAGACCGGTCTCCACTGGTTCGCACTGTTCGCCTTGGCTTCCACGATCTACGGTTGGGTCGTGCTGTTCGGCATCCTGACGTTCCTCTATACGGTCCTCAAGCCATATGGGTTGCAGAGCGTCGGTCAAACTCTGGCGGCCGTGTCGGTGTGTGGTGTGGTGTGGAGATTGGGAATGAAGTCATATCAACTGTTCGCGGTACCGCGGCAACATCCGATCAAGAAGTGGCGTGTGGCGCTCACTGCGACGGTCTTGCTGGCCGTGATTGCGGCATTGGGAACGGTTCCGGTTCCGTGGTTCGGTTCGGCAGCGTTCGTAATCGAACCGCACGGCGTGCGGCATGTGCTGACCAAGGTGCCCGGTGAATTGGTGGCACTTCACGTAAAGCCCGGTGATCTGGTTTCGGCGGGAGAACTCCTCGCTGAACTGTTTGATCCCAAACTGGAGGACCGCTCTCGGCAACTGCTCGTGGCACATGAGGTCCAACGCAAGGCGCTCCATCTCGCCAAAGTGACGGATGATCCCGGCAGTCGTGCGATGGCCGAGCAGAGCCTGAGTTCCGTCAACGAGCAATTGGCCGAGGTGGCAGCGCAACGGAAGCATCTGCAAATTGTCGCTCCCTGCGCGGGGACCATCGTCGCGCCGCCGAGAATTCCGGCACCGAAGCTGGAACAACTCCGCACGCGGCTCGTCGGTTGGACCGGCACGCCGCTGGATGCGAAGAACGCCGGTGGCATCTTCGACGAACGGACGCATTTACTCAGCATTGCCCCGGCCAGCACGATGCAAGCGCTCCTCTATCTCGATCAGGCCGACCGCCACGATGTGACGCTGGGAATGCCGGTCGGTTTGAAGTTCGATCATCTGCCCGATCGCGTCTTTCGCGGAACGATCTCACAGATTGCGACGGCGCAATCCGACTTTGCCCCCGAATCGCTGTCGGTCAAACATGGCGGATCGCTCGCCACCGTGACGGATCAAGAAGGGAGGGAGCAACTCGAAGACGCCGCTTATCAGGCGACGGTTCACCTCAGCGCAGCGCCCGATCTGCTCAAGCCCAACCTGCGCGGCAACGCCCGTTTCATTGCCGCGAAACGCTCCGTCTTCGGTTGGGCGTGGAGATACATCCGTCGGACGTTCCACTTCCGAATGTGATCTGCGGCGGAAGCCAACGGTCAGCCAACAACCGAGACCACTCACATTTTTCCCGTTCTCTTTCAAGTCACACCATGCCCGACGAAGTTCAACTCCGAACTGGGACCGAGTTCCTAAAGCTCGTCGTTCTTGAGCTTCAAGCTCTCGGCGGCGGCATTTGGCTGGCTGAGTCGAACCAATTGGTTCCTATCTCCGGTGACAACTTGGATCGCCTCGGCCTTGCCGAGTTTGAATCGGTGCGAACGCTGTTGGCCACCGGAATGTCGGAGGCTCTCAAGGCTGGACGCCCTTTGGCCATCGCGACTTCGACTCTGGTCGATGTTCCTCGGGAGCGCCAAGTGACGCTGTTGTTCAGCCCCTTTCGGGCCGGCGACAAACAGGGCGTGATGCTGATCGCTCAGCAATCGGAGTTGCCATCCCAGCAGCGTGACGGCCAGTTGCAATATCTGGCGCAACGAGGAGTCGAGTTGGGCCAGAGGTTACGAGCAGGAACGCTTGCTCCGCAGGCACAGGCACCTCACCCACCGCTGGTCTCTCTGAGCGGAGCAGAGCCTCAACAGCCCGTTTCGCGACCGGTCGATGCGCGGGCCTTGTTGAGTTTCATCCACCAACTGCAACGGTCGCTGGATGTGAACGAAGTGGCGGGCGTGGCGGTCAACGACGGACGGCTGTTGTTCGGCGTGGATCGGGTCAGTTTGGTGCTGCGTCGCGGACGGAAGAGCGTGGTGACGGCGGTGAGCGGTCAAGAGTCGGTTCATCCGCGTGGCAACCTGATCCGCACGATGAGAACTCTGGCCGGACAGGTCATCGCGGCGGGTGAGCCGCTGCGCTACGACGGTGCGTTCGACAACCTGCCTCCGCAACTCGAACAGCCGCTGGCCGAGTTCATCCAAGAAAGTGGGGCGCGATTTCTCATCCTGGTGCCGCTGCTCGAACCAGAACGACTCATCAAGCCCGAAGAGACTTCGGCCCATGCGAAGCCGGTGCGCGAACCGCGCCGCTCGCTGGGAGCACTGGTCATCGAGCAGATGCAGAGCAGCACACCGTCGCCTCAACTGCTGAGTACACTCGATCCGGCCGTCGATCACATCGCGGCGGCGGTCTTCAATGCCAAGACGCACAGCGCGATCTTTCTGCTCCCGCTGTGGCGAGCCATTGGCCGGTTCGTGGAGTGGCTGCGTGGCCGGCGCTTGGCTCTCGCGGCGGCGGGTCTCGCGCTGCTGATCGTCGTCAGTGCGGCCTTGGTCCTCGTGCCCTGGCCTTATCGCGTCGATGCCACCGGTCGCCTGATGCCCGTCATCCAGCGCGAGGTCTTCGCGCCGTGGGATGGTCAAGTGGTCGAGCTGCTCGTGCAGGGGGGCGAACGGGTCGAAGCGGGCCAAGTCCTCTTGCAGCTTCGCAGCGACGAGTTGTCCGCCGAATTGGTGACAGTCGAAAACCAACTACATGAAAAGCGCAAGCTGGTCTCGACCCTGATCGCGCAACGGGATGATGTCGCGCGGCAAGGGAACCGCGATGAAGAACTCAAGCTGCAAGCCAAGGCGGTGGAAACCAAGGTCGAAGTGGAAGGAGCAGCCCAACAAGCGACCGTGCTCAAGGATCGTCTCGCCCGGTTGACGGTGCGGGCACCGCTGGCCGGTGTGGTGACGACGTTTCAAGCCCAGCAACTGTTGCTCAACCGACCCGTCAAACGGGGTGACTTGTTGCTGCAAGTGATGGATGAAACCGGTGACTGGCAACTCGAACTGGAAGTGGCCGAGCATCGACTCGGACGAATCTTGGTCGAACAGCAGCGACTGGCTGCTGTGAGCCAAGAGACAAAAGTCGAGCGACCAGCGCCAGCCTCCACGCAAGAACATTCTTCTGCTTCTGCTTCAACCCTCAACCCTCGACCTTCCACCCTCAACCCGCCCTTCCAACAGCTCCCGATCGAGTACCGACTGCTCACACAATCCGAGGCAAGTTACTTCGCCAACTTGAACTCGCTGGCCACGCGCACCGTCACCGCCGAAGCACAAGGCAGCGTCATCGAAGCCCGGGCCACGCTCGATAAGACTCGGCTCCCTGTCCGCGCTATCGGAGCCGAAGTCCGCGCCCGCATCGGCTGCGGCACCTCCTGTCTCGGCGATGTCCTCTTCGGCGACGTGATCGAATTCGCCCAAAAATATCTATGGTGGTAAGGAGCGTGCGGTGGTGGAGAAGTCCGCCTTTTCCGAAAGCCGGACTTCAGCCGTGGCTCCTTGGTCCCCCCATTCCCGACTCCCCAAGCCCCTCCCCCATGTCCCTCCTCAATCCCCTCTGGCACTGGATCAAGACTGGCGGACGGCCGATGGCGGCGCGAGTTTCGCGCTGGCGGGGGCTGGCTTCGCAAGTCATCACGCTGTCCGAATCGCTGGCCAATTTCAGCGACGAGGAATTGCGGAGCCGGTCGAACGAAGTCCGCTGGCTAGCGAAGTCGGGAACTTCGTTGAAGTCACTCCTCCCCGAAGCGTATGCGCTGGTGCGTGAGTCCTCGCGACGAGTGCTCGGCCAGCAACACTACCCCGTGCAGATCATGGGCGGCATCGCCCTGTTTGAAGGGGGGCTGGCCGAAATGCAGACAGGTGAGGGCAAGACACTGACCGCCACCCTTCCCACATTCCTCCGCGCATTGCCGGGACGCGGCTGCCATGTCGTCACCGTCAACGACTATCTCGCCGAACGCGACTGCGCTCAGATGGGGCCAGTCTACGAGCGGCTCGGGCTGACGGTCGGCTGTGTGTTGTCTGAGAGCGAACCGGAAGGACGGCGGCACGCGTATTGGCGGGACATCACGTACGCCACCAGCCGTGAGATCGGCTTCGATTTCCTGCGTGACCGTTTGAAAGTCGGCTCGAAACTGGATGAACCGCCCCGGCCGTCACTCCTCACACACGACGTTCCCGATCCGCAGGGACCGGTCCAGCGCGGCCACTACTTTGCCCTCATCGACGAAGCCGACAGCGTGTTGATCGACGACGCCGGAACACCGCTCATTATCGGCCTCAATCTCAAGAATTCGGACGCGACGACGGCGCTCTTGAAGTGGGGTGGAGAGGTCTCGCGGCAGTTAAAACCGGGTCACGATTATCAGTTCGATCCCGCGCAGCGGAGCATCGAATTGACCAATCGAGGAACTCATAAAATCGTCCTCGCCCGCAAGCCGTCGTTACTCAGTGGCTTTGAAACGGAGAAGCTTTACACCTACGTCGAGCAGGCGCTGCGGGCACAGATCGCGTTCCAACGCGGCCGCGACTACGTCGTCAACGCCGACGATGAGATCGCCATCGTCGATGAAGGGACCGGACGCACGCTCGACGGACGCAAATGGCAGGCGGGACTCCATCAGGCGGTCGAGTCGAAGGAGAGCGTGCCGATCACCGATGAAACGGGCGAAGCGGCTCGCGTCACCGTGCAGACGTTCTTTCGCCGGTACGAGCATCTGGCCGGGATGACCGGCACGGGCCTACCAGCGCGGCGCGAGTTCCAAAAAACCTACCACTCGGAAACGACGGTCATCCCGACGCATCGCCCCTGCATCCGACGCGGTCTCTCGCCCCGCGTCTTTGCCACGCAGGCCGCCAAACGCACCGCGCTGATCCCCGAGATCGAACGCCTGCATCACGCAGGTCGAGCCATCCTGATCGGCACCCCTTCCGTTCATGCTTCAGAATCGTTGGGTCAGAGCCTGAAGGAACTCGGCATCGACTGCCACATTCTCAACGCCCTGTTCCACGAACAGGAAGCCGCGATCGTGGCGGGAGCCGGTCAGCCGGGACGAGTCACCATCGCGACGAACATGGCCGGACGAGGCACCGACATTCACCTGCACGCAGACGTGAGAGCCAATGGCGGACTGCACGTCATCGCCACCGAAATGCACTCCAGCCGCCGTATCGACCGCCAATTGGTCGGCCGCGCCGCCCGGCAAGGCGACCCCGGCTCATTCCAGTTCTGGCTCTCTCTCGAAGACGAGTTGTTCCGCTGTCTCAAACCGGCCCACCTCAAACGCCTCCAAGCTCAAGCCCGCCCCAACTCCCAAGGCGAACTCCCCCGCCGTTGGCTCCGCACCTTCCACCGCACGCAACGCACAGTCGAAGCCCGCGACCTCAAGCACCGCAAACAACAACTCCAACAAGAAAAGTCCCGCACCAAAATGTGCCACTCCCTCGGCCTCGACCCCTACCTCGAACTCGCCGAATCGTAGGAAAACGAGAAGAGAAGGAAACCGGCCGCCAAGACCTTCTCGCAACCGTTGACCCCGCACTCAGAGGCAGAGATGTAGATCGTGCGGCTAACTACTGCTGCGAGTGATTCCCGTATTCCCACTTGCGATATGCTCAGCCTATTTCCGCCTCCATGCACGCTGGATTACGACACATTCCGATGGCGGGCAAGTAAAACCGGTTCCGTCCGCAAACAGGTTGTCGCGGAAGGCAGCTATCTGCCTTCCGTCGCGTTTACACAAATCCTCCAAGAACCCATAAATGTGCGATGGTGTGCCAGCGCGGTACAGCAAAACAGCGTATCTCGTTCCAGTAGTGGTAACACACTCGGAGTTCCACTGAACCATTGGATGAAAACGATAATCACCAGCCGTACAAAGGTCTTTCACATATTCAACATAATCTCCCAAAAGGTCGCTTGCGGTTTCATTTTCATTAAGTGTGACAAAACGGGAAGCTTGAATCAGTTCCGAAAGCCAACAACCGAGAAGAGGCTTCCTTGTTTTTACTTTTGGTAAAGCCATGCCATTGTTACCTGCCGAACTTCGCGGATTAGGGGTGGAATTCAACTGAAACATTTCTGAGATTTGCGCGACTCGCCAAATCACGAAGGTGATTAGCCATCCCTGAATGATTTGTGTAATAGGTTACTTTGGGAAATCCGTTCGATAGATCTTTCATTTGAGAAACCATTCCAAATTGCCTTTGCGCACCAACAGTGGTGTGAATGTTCGCTGGATTGTATGGCGATCGGCTCCAATTATGGATGTGTTTGGCCTCCATCGCGTGAGTGATGTCAGATGAAACTCCATCGGCGAATCTTTTGGGCTTCAGCTGACCGACGAATTCTGTTGAAGCTCGACCGGTCGTAAAACCAAAAGTCTCTGCGACGCGATTTTGGTAACACCACCACGCGGACCCATTATGGACCAACACGCCGTTGTTGGCGACGTGGTAGACGTGATCGAGGTGGACTTCGAGGTTGTAGACGTTGTGGGTACCGGGGCGGGGAATGACGGCGGTGACGGTGGTCAGTGAGCCGTCGGCTTGGCGCAGGTGTTCGCCCGGTTGCAGGGTGTCGGCGCGGACGAATTGCTGTTTGTCCTCGGACCAGAACGGATGATTGGGTGTCGAGCCGATCGGAGCTGACAGCCCCGCGACATGGACATCGACGACTTTCGCCCCGCGATGTTTGAACGTCGCCGTGACGAGTTGATACTCCAGTCCAGGTCGCGGTTTGAGGTTCGGGCAGTCCTCAACCGCCAGCACCTTCGCGTGACCGTCGATCCCGCATTCGGGGACTGAGATGTAAATCGTGCGGCCGACGAGTTGCCGTGGATCGAATGCCGCGAGCTGTGCTTCATCGACCGCGATGAGTGAGTCGTCGTCGTCCTCATCTTCCGCGATGGCCTCATCAGGCACAGTCACACCGGCCTGCTTCTGCGAATAGAGCCACGTCAGCGGCCGAGCCATGTCCACATCGGCCTCGCCGCCACCCTTTTTCGGTGCGACGAGTTTCAGCAGTCGCCACTGCTTAGGATGGATGACCTCGCCAAACTGAAGATCACGCTCCCCTTCCGGGTTTCCCGCCAGCACCCAGTCGAACGGGACGATCCGTGAGATGCGTTTGGTCTCGTATTGCCGAACTTCAGACGGCGTGGTGACGGCATCCACCCGCCCTGATCCCGGCAAAGCACACCATAAGCACGCCCCCGCAATCAGCAACGAGAGCAAACCAACAGTCGATGCCAACCAACTTCGGGAGCGGCTTCGGCTCCTGTAGTGTTGCCCTTTTAAGCGATTCAAAGAGTCCCGTCTCCTTTGGCCTGCTCCAAATGTCGCTTTGCTTCTTCAGCTACACGCACAATATCGGAAGCAGCCAGTTTGTGAAGCGCCTCAATTGCAGAAGGGGTTGCAACACAGCTGATTGCCCAAATTGCTTTTATTGATAACGAACGACTTTCGTCATAATCAAGATAGCCATGTGGGTGTAATGCAGCTCTGAACAACGTATCTACTGTACGGGGCGACTGTAAATCACTTAACGCCTCGACAACATCTTCGTGACGGAAATGCCACTCAGAATCTGACAGCGCACTCAATACATCGAGATGCTCAGTGTCGAAGCCGAACACAAAACCAACGTTCAATGCGCACTCGACACCTTCAGGATCCAATGTTGCCAGCGACTCCTCAAGAAATCGCAAGGTTAGCTGGCGTACATCCGCACGACCGATTTGTAGAATCCGCAAAAAGTCGGCCTCGGTTATTTCGTCGGCAGAAAGTGAAAGCGCAAGCTCTTTTTCTTCGTCTGTCATCGCGGCACCTGATTAAAACCTGCAATGTTATTGTTAAAAATACTCAGAGCATTTCCATTACCAAGACCGATGTTAACTTGCCTACGCTCAGCCTTGAAGAATGCGTTTGCCTGTGCCCAGCCAGTCGATACAACAGGCAGTTCTGAGTGCAATTTAGCGGGAGCCAAAAGGGGACAGGTCCATATAAGCCGCAATGCCTAATATGGACCTGTCCCCTTTTCCGCTCCCCAGTTTGCTGCGATGTGACATTCCAGATTTACGACCCCTGACCCGTTTGATCTGTCTCCTTTGATTTGCTCGTTCTGATCTTTATTCGCTCCGGTGCGGCAAGGTCGAATACATATTCCCAGCCGAGGTACGGAGTCGCAATCACAGAGTTGTCTTTAATGTACACCTGGTCGAAACCATTTGATCTTTCAAAAAATGCCACCCAGTATAAATAGTCATCTGCGACCCGAGAAACAGCTACGTATCCGAATCCGTCCCAGCCACTACCCTCCCCGACTTGGCATCGAAGAATTTCAGAATTCCATGTGAAATCAACGGAATGTGACGGGCATAGTCCGACTTTTGGCAGATTAGGCTCGTTACTAATCACGCCCAATATCGGCTCTCTCTTTTCAATCGAGACATGCGGTACAATGCTCTGGTCGTCTAGGTACGACTGTGGAGGGTAAGTTACCTTTAGAATCGCGACGCAATCATCACCGAATTGCACCGAGTCGATCTGGAGGCAGTCACCGTTTTTCCAAAGGCCTTGCGAAATCACTTCGACCCCCTTTGTTTACTCAGTCGAATTCAATTCCAGGAAGGCCGCTTCCTCCATGAGTCGGCAGAGCTGGAACTGGTGGTAATCCACGAGGGCGACTCTGGCCACTCAGCTTATTGTTCAGGTCTTGCCCCCACGTCTTCCTAGAAGTACCGTTCATAAATTCATTAGCTTTGACAATCCGAATGGGCACTTGAGTGCCAGTCATTCGAGCAGCCATTAGTCGCTTATTGTCAAGAGAAACAAATTGTCCAGCGTTTGTTTCTATGACATTAAGAGGTCTGTCAAAGAAGTGTTTTCCTCGCTTTTCCATGTCTAACGTGTAATCGATCACGTTTGCCGAAACATTGCGTTGCGAAAAATTAATCGTTCTTGGATCAACCCACTGCGTTAAAGGGCAGTCAAGAAGCGACCCATTATGCACCAAGACGCCGTTGCTGGCGACGTGGTAGACATGGTCGAGATGGACTTCGAGGTTGTAGACGTTATGGGTGCCGGGGCGGGGAATGACGGCGGTGACGGTGGTCAGTGAGCCGTCGGCTTGGCGCAGGTGTTCGCCCGGTTGTAGGGTGTCGGCTCGGACGAATTGCTGTTTGTCCTCGGACCAGAACGGGTGATTGGGTGTTGAGCCGATTGGGGCCGACAGTCCCGCGACATGGACATCGACGACCCTCGCCCCGCGATGTTTGAACGTGGCCGTGACGAGTTGATACCCCGGTCCCGGTCGCGGCTTGAGGTTCGGACAGTCCTCGACCGTCAAGACCTGAGCGTGGCCGTCGATCCCGCACTCGGGGACCGAGATGTAGATCGTGCAGCCCACCAACTGCTGCGGGTCGAATGCCACCAACCGGGCTTCATCAAACGCTAGGAGGGAATCGTCGTCGCCTTCGTGTATTGCGAAGTCAAAATTCGATGCCGTTTCATCCGGATCTTCAGGCGCAGCCAGACTCAACTGCCACTGCGAGTACAGCCACGTCAACGGCCGAGCCATCCGGACTTCAGCCGTACCACCCGATTTCTTCGGAGCGACCAGCTTCAGCAACCGCCACTGGTGTGGATGAATGACCTCACCAAACTGAATATCCCGCTCCCTTTCTGGGTTCCCGGCCAACACCCAATCCAACGGTTCAATCTGCGAAATGCGTTTGGTCTCGTACTGTTGAACTTCAGACGGAGAGGTGACGGCCTCGGCCCGTCCTGATCCCGGCAACGCACACCACAAACACATCCCCGCAATCAGCAACGAGAGCAGACCAACAGTCGATGCCAACCAATTTCGGGAGCGGTTTCGGCCCGTGGCGTGTTGCCTTCGCTCCCTTGAAACCGGTTCGATTGTGGACATCGTCGGAGGATGCTCGATGGTCATGGTCCGCGTTTGTGCAGCGTCCTCTTTTATCGCTCTAGGCAACGTGATTGACCATAGAGGTTCAATCGCGGGCTGGGGCTCTGTTGTGGCGAGCGTGATGGTGCCGCTTCGTTGGAGTTGCCAACGGGGGGCCAGTTCGGTGTCGCTCGACGAGGGTTCGCCATCGAGTCCCTGTAGGCGAAGATTGCTCAACGAACGCCGACCGTTGGGTTCGTCCATCAGTCCCTCCTCTTCCTCGTCGCTGCCCTTCAAACGCCTGGCCGCAACCCTTCCGATGACCAGCACGCCAGCCGCTGCGAGGATCGCCAATAACGAAGAACGGTCCTCGCCCGTGTGAGCGGCAATCAGCGTCATGTTACCGGGGCCGACAATCACTTCCGTCTCCTCGGTGAAGCATCCGCCATTTTCCGCAACTCGACATGTCGCCTTCGCAACATCATCGACGCTGGATCGTAGCCCCTTCAACGTGACCTTGCCCAAGCCTTTGGCGGCACCTTTGATTGCACCTCCAATGCCTGTAGCCGTCGTTAATGCATCAAACGCTCCGAGCATTCCTTCTGTGATTCTGGCATCCCATGTCAGAAGTGTTCCGTCATCCAACCGACCGTTGTAGGCGTTTCGCAAGCCTTCGGGATCAAGGGCACTTCTGACGGCGGAGCCTAACGTTCCGAGGGGGTCATTCCTGGCGTTGCTAGCGGCGTTGCTGACACCATTCACAACTGCGGATCGGCCGTCAGCGGTGAACAACGAAGCACCGAAGTTGTAGACCGCGAGTGCTCTCATACGCAGGACTTGCGCTGAATTCATCGCTCCGCCGCCGCCTTGTCCTCCGGTTCCGGAAGGGGGCGTGGCAGGTGGCAGCGACGTGGGAGCGGGCGGTGATTGGGCGAAGTACGGATTTGTATAGAACCCTTCTGTGAATGTGACCGTCAGATAGGACTGGCTCCATGTGCTGGCGGGAGGGGTTGGGAAAGTCGGTACGATGAGGTTCCCCATCATGTCGAATTCCACCCGGGTGGAATGCATGGACGACGTTCTGTTTCCGTCCACCATGTTTACCGTTGCGGGCATCGACGTGCCGATGGAGGCGGTGACGGACGCATAGCCGTCGTGCGAGTTGTTCGTCATGTCGTACGTGGCGGTATGCGAACTCTTGTCCATCGGGCCGGCATTCTTGCCCCGGCTCCAATTGCCGTGACTCACTGCCACATCGACAGCGCCCGAACCGGTCCGCAGACCGCCCCCCGTGACTCCTCCGCTGGGATCAATGGTGACATTGGAGAAACTGTTGGAAGTCACATGCCACGTCACGCTGTTGCTGCTGTTCGACTTGTTTTCCTGGGTGTTGGACTGCTTGCCACCCGCAGTGTACGGATTCGGTGGAATGTCGTACCAAGTGACTTGGATGGCGCTAGTCCCTCCCGAAGAGGCCGTGTGGCGATGCTCCAGAGAGGAGGCGGATGAAGTGATCGTGGTCGTTTTGCCGCCGGTCGCATCGGCCGTCCAGTTTGACGAATTGCTATTGCCATTCTGAAATTGGAAATCTTCCTCATAGCTGCCCGAGGAATGGTACTCCGACGTGCGGAACGGCTCGGTGATCACGGGCGGGTCGAAGGCTGAACTCCCGCTCCCCGAGTACGAGTTGTCCGACGACTGGCTGCTGGAATCGCTCCCCGACCACGTGAGCGTCCAGCCGCCCCCGCTAAAGCTCTCGACCTTGCTCTCCCCATGCGATCCCGAACGAGTACTGAAGTCGCGAGTCACCTTGCCATTTTGCACCTGACCGTGGCTGTACGTCCCGCTCCCGTCACTGGTGAAGCTCCCGCCGCTGCTGGTAATCAGCTTCCGAGTACCGGACACCTGAACCATGTCACTGGCAAACGCCGCCTTCATAAAGACCCACGATTCACTGTTTTCAGACTCGACGGACGAGTTGTAGTTCTCCGACAACGTGCCGGAGACACTGCGAGTCGTGTCCCCCCACGCGTTGTTGGAATACGTTCCGCTGCCTGTCATCGTTGAGTTGTTCTTGGAACGCTTGCTGGACGACGCATAGCCGAACGTCTGTTCCCATTCACCGCTGGAGTTCACTTTAGAGGCGGAACTGCTGCCACCGGAGTCATATACTTCACAACCTGTGTCGGTCACGGTTCCACTCATCGACTGCGACGACAGGGTTTTACCCGTGGCGGGGTCTGTCACCGAGTTGGATGTGGAGTACGTTCCGGTTCCGTTCCAAGCCTCGTTGGACGTGCTGTCAGACGCCTGGCTCGCAACGCCACTCAGCAACACCCACCCGCCGAAGGCATCGACGCCCCAAGCGGCCGTGGAATTTGAACTCTGTCCCCGTGAGAGGTTGTGGCTGGTGATCGTGCCTGTGACGGAGCCGCCTGTGACGGAGCGGCTGTACGATCCCTTACCAGTGAGGGAGCTGTCGTCACTCCAGTTTCCGGTGGACGACTTCGAGCCGGTTGTCACAAAGGTGCCGAACGGCGTGAACGTCGTGCTTAACGAATAACTCTGATCGTCGAGGCTCGAACGGCTCTCGGTGACATCTCCGCTCAGTTTCCTGTAGTCCGGGCTGGCCGATGTTCCACCGACATTGAACGTGTATTTGCCCGTTCCCGAGGAATTTGATGATTGATGTGAACTATTCCAACTGGATGTCCCCCCGGACGTTCGCACCCAGACACCAGCGGTCGAAAACATCAGGGCGTCGGAAGCGGAGCTGCCGGAGTCGCTGGACGCGTCTTCCTCGATTTTGCCACTGTGCGAGACGCTGCGATAGATGCCGTTGGCATTCTCCAAATCGGTGTACGAGTAGCTTCCCGATCCGGAAGACTTGCTGTTGGAACTATTTCCATTGGAATGGGAACGTGAACCCGAAACTTGCTGCCAGCCATTACCGGCACTGAGCGACCATCCCAAGCTTTCGGAGGAGTTGGAGTTCGTACTGCCGCCCTCATCAATTTTCCCTGACACACTTCCCGCACTCTTTTTCGCGTCAGTGGGATCGGGGATGTTGATGGAGTAACTGCCCGAACCGACAAAGTCTCGTGTGGAACCTCCCGCCGTCCCGCTCGTTTTTGTCCCGAGCGAACTCCAACCTCCGATCGAACCGCGAGTATTAAACTCCGTTTCATTATTCGATGAAGTCGACCAATTCGCTTCATTGATTGTTCCGGAGACGCTGCCTCCAGTGACCGCGTATGAATAAGTGCCCGTCCCCGATGAACTGAACGTGGACGAATTTCCCGCCGAGTGAGATTTGCTCCCCACGTCAAATTGCCAATCTCCCGCCGCATTGATCGACTCGGATTGGGAGTGGTTGTCGGTATTGTCGGCGTTTCCAAATTCCGTGAGACCACCATCCACCTGACCACCGGCGACGGGATACGTGTAGGTTCCACTTCCAGCATACGTGAACTGAAAATCATTGTCTGATGCCGCACTGCGATTGCCGGAAGTAAATGTCCACGCTCCCGTCGAACCGAGTGACTCAACCGTCGAGAACGACGAGTTGGACGACGTATCCATCTTCATCAGATTGAGCGTTCCGTTGACGGTCCCCCTTGTATACGTCCCGGTTCCGTTCATTTGCATCTTCGACGATTCACTCGACGATTCGGACCTCGACCCTGAGATGGGTTGCCAGCCTGCGCCCGTCAAATCGTGGCTCTCCGAGTGAACCGAGCTTTGCGTGCTACTCATGTCGATGAGGATTCCGGCATTGATGGTGCCGCCAGCGATCGCGAGCGACTGCGTTCCGCCCCCCTTAGCCGAAAATGTGAATCCGGAATCATCCGACTGAGATTTGGAGCCGGTTTCGTCGCCCCAAGTGTTCGGGCCGATCCCGAGGGAACTCGAAACCTTGGCCGAGGTGCTTTCGGAATTGGAGGAAATGTCATGAGCGGCGAAGCTGGTCGTGACCGAGATTCCTCCACCGGAAGTCGTGTCTGTCCCCGAGAGCACGAAATTGTGGCCAGAAGACGTTGAGTTGGATTTCCCTCCGCCCATCAGATTCCAAGTCCCGCCCGTCCCGACGAGTTGGGATTCGCTGAAGGAGTTGCTTTGGTTATCGGTGCCATCGAAGACGATCGAACCTGCTCCAGCAGCCCCCATCGGGAAGGAACCCGCACCGGAATAGGCGACGTTGGAATCATTCGTGTTCGATGTCCCCTTGCTACCAGACACGAGTTGCCAGCCCCCCGTGCCGGTATTGGATTCGCCCTCCGAGAAAGTCTCGTTGAGAGTGCTGCCGCCACTCAACTCGATATTGAAGGACATCGAAGTTCCACCGGTACCGCCGGGCGAATAGGATCCTTTGCCCGAGTACGAAGAGCCGCTACCAGTCCCTGCGGAGCGCGACCTCGTGCCTCCACCCGATTGCCATTCTCCGTTGGAGCCAACGATCTGTGACTCCGACGAACTCTCCGTTTCCGAGTCTCCGCCGTAGGCCGCGAAAGAGATCGAGATTGAGCCGCTGGGATCGGTACTCGTAACCCCGCCCGCCCCTGAATAGGACGCTCCGAAAGCACTGCTCGTCGATTGAGACTTGGTGCCCGAATCGAGAATCCACTTGCCATCTGACCGAAGAAGTTTGTTGGAATTCTCGGAGGTGGAATCCGAAAACGAACCAGACTCCGTAGTCTTGCCCCCGAATGTGGGTGTGCTGAATGTTCCCGACCCCGAAAAGGCCGATGATACCGAGCCTCCATTCGTCACAGCGGAAGAGCCAGCGGTCCACTCCCATTTGTGATCGGTATTCACATTTGCGGTCGTGGTGTAGCTGCTGCTGTTCGCGGAGCCCCCTGACTCGGTTTGAGTCCCATTCATCGAGCCATCGGCCGACACGCGACTGTATGCCCCACTCCCGGCATAGGAAGAGCTTTCCGATGCTCCGCCACTCACGGTGAGTGTGCCCTTGTCCAAACTCCAATTGCCTGATGAGTCCAGAGCGGCTGTTTGCGAAACACTCAGATTTGAGTCGCTGCTTCCGCCTGAGGTGATCGTCCCGGATATCACTCCAGAACCGCCGGGTAACGAATAAGAGTATGTGCCGGAACCGGATGAGCCGGAATGAGTGGTAACACTGGACGAATTCCCGGCCGTCCCTGAATCCCAGACCCATTTACCCTCTTGGCCAATCGACTGTTGTGCAGAATAACCGGAGGACTCTGAGGTACTTCCGTTGGCTTCCGTTCCACCACTGACTCCTCCGGAAACTCCTCCAGTTTGCCCCGGCGTGCCAAGTTGGGTCGAGTAACTGCCTTTGCCGCTATAGCTGGTCGCGGACCAAGATGATCCTTGAGACTTCGCCAACCCCCAATTGAAATCCCACGTTCCCTCAAGGTCCAAGACCGCAGTCATGCTGACCTGATCCGATGAGGTCTCACCACTGGAATCTGCCGTTGTGCCGCCAAATGTCGAGGTACTCGTATTATCCGTGAAGGTGCTGGACCCGGCTTGTGAGAATGAGGAAGTGGTCCCCATCGACAATTTGGCCCCACCGCTGGACCAGTTCCACTTTTCACCTGTCCCAAGTGTCGCGGCACCGGAATACGCCGCAGAGGAACTGAAGCCACTCATTTCCGAGAGAGTGCCGTTGGCCGTACTGGTCTGGGTCGTCGAGGTGTAGGTCCCTGTTCCTGCGGCGGAGAATTGCGAAGTTGATGCTCCATCGAACTTGGCCGTTCCCGAGTTCCAGGTCCATTTGCCATCCGTCGAAATGGCTCCTTGCTCGGTATCGGAATCTTCGCTGCGATCGGCCCCACTTTCACTGATGGTTCCGACGAGGTTCACGCCGTTGTCATCGATCAAATAGCCACCCATTCCGGCATAGCTGTAGCTCGTTTTGGAGGCACCCGCATGTGTGGCCGTGCCGGTGGCCCAACTCCACGTTCCACTGACGCTTTGGGATTCCATTGCGCTCGATATCAGCGAGTCTGAGCTTTGACCCGTCGCGGTGATTGCCCCTGTGACTTGGCCACCTTCGGTGTCGTAAAAGTAGGTTCCCTGTCCGGAAAACGAACCGCTGGATTGAATGTCCAGTGTCGTCACCCCTGTCGCAGTTGCGGTTGTCAAATCGGACGTGTTGCTGATTCCAATGATGTCTTGTGAGAACATCATCCACGTCCAGTCGAGGGAACCGCCGCTGTTGCTGCCGCTGGTCGAGGTCTCCGACCACACTTCGGTATACGTTCCCGCGAGGTCACTGCCCGTGTCGATCAGCAGTGAGAATGTCGAATACGTTGCGTCTCCCGAAGCCACAAAGCTGTATCCCAGCCACTCATGATCCGTCGTGACGGATCCGTCCGAGCCGGTCACGGTGATCATCGCATCGAAGAGATATGTTTCGGAGTAAGTCCACGCTCCCGCATATTCGGTGGACGAGACGGCAAGTGTGGTTGTCGAAGCCCCGACGCTCACGAAAATCACATTCTCGCCGCCCGTATTGGTCTCATTGATCAGATCGGTGGAGCTTGTGGACGAACTGACATTCCCCGAAGTGGAAATAAACGTGGTGTGTGCATCGATCGAATATCCACCTTCAAGATGAAACCGCCCATCGTCGGCACTACCACTCGAACCGGGGTCACCCGGAAGATTACCACCAGACCCTGACGTGCCTCCTGAAGAAGATGTTCCTTCTCCTGAAGTCCCACCCGAACCTCCCGTTGGCCACGTACCTCCACTATAGCCGGAGGGATCGGTAGGGTTGGTTCCTGTGGGGTCACTCGGCGATTGGAAGCCGCCTTCAAAGCCTGTGGCATACGTCGAGCCACCCGTTGGTCCACCTGAGTTTGAAGGAAGTCCAGACGACGCCATTCCTGAGTCACTTGTTGATCCAGAACCGAATGCCGTCCCGGCAATGTTCTCGGGATTCCCGGCAGTGCCTCCGGAAGAGGAACCCGTCCCTGAGCTACTGAGTGGGGATGATGTCGTGCTGCCGGTTCCCCACGATGGATCGTAGGGCGAGTATGATCCTCCACTGACACCGCCACTGACCGCTCCTGCAATCTGCGACACGTAGGAGTCAATCACCGTAGTGGCCGTTGTCAGCACACCGGTTGTCGAGCCAGAATTGGAATACGGATTGGAACCACCGACGGTCACCGTCACGGTGGCAAACGCCGAATCACCATCGGCATCCATGACCGTGTAGTCGAACGTCTCCACCCCAATGAAGCCCACGTCGGCCGTGTAGATCAGACTCGGCAATTGGGTTGGATCGCTCTGGTCGATGCTGATCGTCCCGTGAGCGGCGCTGCCAACGGCCGACAATTGCAACCCACCAGCGCTGCTGAAGTCGTTCGCCAGAACGTTCAATTGGGTTGGTTGGCTGCTGCCACTGACAGAAACCGTGAACACATCGTCGATGGCACCGACCGCGCTGAGAACGCAACGCTGTTCCAGCACTTCGATCATTGCCGGGACACGAGAATGAACGTCGCGACGGCCTCGTGGGCGAGTCCGCTCACGACGAGAACCAAAGTAACGAGACACTCGCAGGCGATTGCGGACAGAGGCCAGCCAATTGAACAGCAGCATGGTCGAGTAATCCGTCGTGAGGGCGCAACGAAAGCCGAATCTCGAAGACTGAAACTGAGTTGAGGTGCGTATTGCACGGGATGGTGGTGCGCGTTCCGAAGTCGAACGCCACAGACCAACGTTGATGGGATGGGCGGAAACCTAATTCGCGCCGCTTCGTTTTGCAACGCCACTCCCAAGAGATTGTTCGATCCTCGGAGGCGTTCACCAACCCCTCAAGTGATTTCGTTTTTCCACCGTTGTTGTGGAATGACTTTCCTGCCGCCTTTTCGTGCTTCCATTCAGTGAATCTACAGGGCACAGTGCTGCGATGTTTCATGCAGTTGAGATCAACTGAGAAAGGAACGCTCCTGACTCAACGGCAAACGGACGCATCACATCAGAAAGTCATCGAAATGAACTCGCGGATCGTGTTGGGGTTAGGGACGGGACAGTGCGGGCTGTTGGGATTGGCGGATGTTTTGAATCGTCAGCCGGGATGTGCCGTGACGTATCAGGATGGGGCGTTGCTGCCGTGGCTCAAGCCCAATCGTCCCGTAATTCCGCAGCGGTTTCAGCGGATGCGAGGCGGTAGTGAAACGCCCATTGTGGGGGACTCGGCGTCGTTCTACCTGCCGTATGTTGACGAGATTCTGGCGACAGAATCGAACGTCCGGCTGGTATGCCTGAAGCGGCCGTGTGACGAAGTGATTGGGAGTTTCAATCGGTTTCTGGACAGGAACCATTCGCTGGCCATCAACCATTGGACGCGCGAACCGGGAACGCGATGGCATCATGATCCACTCTGGACTCGCATCTATCCGCAGTACCCAACTACGGATCGCGACGAGGGGATTCGCCGGTATTGGGAAGACTACTACGACACAGCCGAGCGACTGGCCCATCGGCACCCGGATCGGGTGCGCGTGTTCGATCCGGAACTGGCGTTCGATACGGAGCAGGGGCTGCGCGAACTGTTGTCGTTCGTGGGGGTTCCCGAAGAGCATCAGGTAATGTGCCCCGGCCGCTGGAAGGCGATTGCCGAACCAGATCCGGATTTGAAACGAGACCGGCCGCTGGCTCCTCGGGCGTCGGCGAACCCGATGGACCCGCGCAAGTGCGTGGTCCTCGTCCCGTTTCATACTCAGATTGTCCCTTCGTGTGATGACTCGCTGAAGGAGCTGGAGCGGCGTGGCTATCCGGTGCGTCGCGTCGGTGGTTACGCGGCCATCGATCAGGGACGGAATCAGATGGCGACCGATTCGCTGCTCGACGGATTCGAGGAGACATTTTGGATTGATGCCGATGTGGGTTTCCACCCCGATGCGATCGACCGCATTCGTGCGCACAACCTCCCGATGGTGACGGGGATGTGCGCCCAAAAAGGACGCCGCGCCATGGCGACGCACGTCATGCCGGGAACGACCTCGATGACGTTCGGCCAAGGGGGCGGGCTGTACGAAGTCATGTATGCCGGAGCGGGATTCCTGCACGTCCGCCGCGAAGTCTATCTGACAGTGATGCGGCACCACCAACTGCCGGTCTGCAACGAACGGTTCGGCACGCCGATGATCCCGTTCTTTCATCCGATGCTGAATCCCATCGACGAAGGGACGTGGTATCTGGCCGAGGACTATTCGTTCGCCCAGCGGGCGCGTGACTGTGGCTTCAAGATTCACGCTGATACGACGCACCGACTGTGGCACTTCGGCAATTATCCCTACGGCTGGGAAGAAGCAGGCCGAGACGTGGAACGCTTCGATACGTTCACGCTCTACTTCGGCAAAGAGCGGCGGCTAGGGCATCCCGGTCCCGCGCAGTGACGGGATGGTCGCGCGGTCTCGAAGTCCGGCATTTCTGAAAGCCGGACTTCAGTGCGGTGAGACTGAGGTCGCGAACAGAAGACCCCTCACCCTCTCCCCGCAAGGCCGGGGCGAAGGCCCAACGCCGAATAGTCCCTTGAAACGCTCAACCGACGAGTAGTGCCTGTCGTGCGAGGCTTTGCAGGATCGACGGGACCAAGTCGGCGACGCCTTTGTGAAGGTCATCTCCTTCCACGAGGCGCTTACCCGCGTTGAAGATCACGAGGTCTCCGCGTGTGGCGTTGTCGCAGACGGTTTGGATGAGTTCGTCCCGATTGCGTGTGCCATCGCAGGCTCGCAGAACCTGGCACTGGAAGTCGTCGAGCGGGATGCGTTCATGCAACAGGTTCGTTACTTGAGACGTGTGCTGCGACTGGGCCCGCGCGAGGATGGATGCAACCGGTCGCTCAGTCACTGAGCTGATAAACGGACGGTTGGCTGTGTGCAGATCGACCATCGAGGTCGCGAAACACCGGAGCAGCATCGACGCCAGTTGCTCGCTGGGGGTGCTCATGAGGTCAGTCTCCACCGCGACGGGATGACCGGACGCCATCGAGCGGCCGATGGACGACAGCTCGTTGAATGGGACGGATGCAGGCCAGACCTGACGCAGATGGAGCATCGCTGCTCTCACAACCGGGTCGGTGGTTCGCAGCGTGGCGTTCCGGCGACGGAAGACAGTTTGGTCAGGTGAGTGCAGTTCGAGTGATGTTCCCTCCGCCTGCCCCGACGAAGCGACCCGCGTTCTGAGCAGTGACCGTGGGACAGGCGTGCGCTCGACCCGAATGTCTTTGTGACAGAGCAGCGTCTGCCGGAACGCACGGTTCCGCAGAAAATCCATGTACTGCTCCAACTCGACCGTATCCCGCGACACGCTCTGTAACATCCCCTGAATGTGTTCGGGGAAATTCTCGACCGACATCACCCCGAAGTCGGCCTCGCCCAAATACTGCAACCCGGCGCTGCTCGCACGCTCGGCAAAAGTGTGAAAGTAGACCGGCTCGTTGATGTCCTCCAAGTGTTCGTGCAACAGGTACGAGTCATCGGAATGCACGATCGATTCGAGCTCGCTGCGGAGCATCATTCCATACGGGTTGTTCTCAGACTTCACCGAGTTACTGAGGAACGTCAACAGCCCCCGCGCCTGATTGAGCTTCTCTTCGGGAGCCTCAAAGAACTGGGCACGATACCGCATGATGTCGCGGATCATCCCCCGCATCCGCCAGCCGGGGTACGTGTTGTAACTGATATACGCCACGCCATTCGGAGCGAGGTTCCGCGAACAGATCGTCAGAATCTTTTGCTGCACCGCGTCCGGCACCCACGAGTAAACACCGTGACAAAGGATGTAATCGAACTGCGGTTCGTCGAGTGGGAACTCCAAGATGTCTTGAAACCGCAGTTCGACATTTGTCAGCCCTGCCTCACGCAGGAGCTGGTTTCCGTCCTCGATCTGTCGCGACGAAGCATCGACGCCGAGAAACTGTGCCTGCGGGAACTGCTCCGCCATCGGCAACAAATTGCCCCCGCTAGCACAACCGAGTTCCAACACGCGCGCCGTCTCGATCGGCGGCGGCTGCATTCCCAACAGCGTAGCAATCACCGCCAGTCGGTCGGGATGGGTCTGCCCAAAAGGATGACTCTTGTAAGGGGTGCGATCATAGGAAGTCGTGGCGCTACCGGGGGAATGCAACATCAAGGAGGCCCGTAGAGGAGTTGACCGGGATCACACGATGGTGAACGTAAACGATCTGGGGGCAGCCAGCGGATTACCTGCGAGGTCAGCCAGACTTGCTGCAATATCGAAACGATAACTGCCCGCCGCGAGGTTTGCACTGAGGTTCACTCGCACGGTCGAGTCATCGAGGCGCGTGACCGTATTGATCGGGACGACCTGTCCGGCCGAGGGGCCGCTGGTCAGTGTCAGTGTGTAATTGGCCTTCTGCTGGAAGGGGCTTTTCATCGGCTCGGTAAAGCGAACATCGAACGTGTTCCGTGTGGGGATGGAACCCGTCACGCTCAGAGAAGCCAGCGGAGCGGTAGTGTCGGGCGGAGCGTGAGGACGGCTCATCTTCAAGCGGACGACGAGATCATTGAAACGGGATCGCCCTCCCCCCAATGCGGTCTCCCAACCAAACCGACGGTGATTTCGCCTTCTTCCCAAATGGGACGCGTCGTCGGGATTGGCCGCCGCGATTGAAAAGAGTGCCACCGGACTCTTGCCCGATTCGTTGTTGGGGTTCTGTGCAATCACATTCGCCGCCGTGCCATCCTGAATGACATACAGCATGTAAAACGACCCGCCGGGGATATCCACCGTATGCCGTGTGCGATTTCCGTCCGCTGTGGAGAGCAGGACTCGACGGCTGGCACTCTCCAGCGCCGCCTTGGCATATCCCGCATCCCCCGGATTCAGGTTGCCAATCTTGCCCGTGGCGTCATCGACGAGGATTAACCCCATCTCGTAAGTGTGGTGTGGCTTCCCGCGCAGTCGGCGAACGGTAATCGTCACCGAATCGGTCGAGGCTCCCGCCGCTTGAAACACCGAAGACGCACCGCCAACTCCCGTCAGCACGGCCCGCGCAAGTGGCGACTGTGTCTCAACCAGATCAGTGGGACTTGCGCTCGACACATTCTCCGCCGCAGGGGCAGAATCCTCTGTTGCCGCAGCGACGGGAACAATTGCCGTTGCACTCATCAGCACGCGGACTTCCATCGCTTGCACTGGTGGCAATGCCGTCCGACGCGGCCGGGTTTCGAGACCACGTTCACGCTGAAACCAACTCTTTAACAACTTAATGTGACTCATGATGATTTTCTCGCCGTGTGTTTGATGAGAAGCTCGCCTCGACGGTGGCCGTTGCCGCGATGGGTGTCGCGATGGGTGTCGCGAAACTAACCACACGGATGATTCATGGTCAAGCGCCTCTGGCCCCAAACAAACCAAGACGTTCGTTGCCGGATGGCGCAATCGCTACGAGCAGACCTCGACGGATGCCCCGTGCAAGAGTGCGAGCAGAAGAGAGTTTTATGGCGTCAGCTAGGTCTGTCGCCGACACCTCGGATTCGTGCTTCCTATGTCGCTCTGAATGCGATTATGAGGCAAGTCGAGGCCACGGGTGAGGTCTCATTCTGAATGCCGTCTTGGATTGGTTCGGCTGGGTTCGGAATGGCGATGTGTGAGGATTCGGTTGATGAATCAGGGGCTTATTCTCCGAGTTCGGTTCGGTAACTTCTGCGGAAACAGGTTCTTGGGGTCATCATCACGAAACTTGCGCGGCGGTGCATCGGTGGACAATGGGACGGAATGACGAGCGATGTCACCTTGTGAGTTATCCACAGCCCCCGTCGTTAAGCAGGTTAAATAGCTCTTGAGGTTAAACAGTTAGGCTCGCGGGAAGCTGTTGAAACTCCACGGGAATATGGTCGTTCGTGCGCCTAATCGGCCGTGTCTCTGCGCTCAATCGACCGTGCGTCGTGCGCCTGATGGGCCGTGTAATTTGCGCTTAATCGACCGTGGTAATTCACAGGGGTGCGGTCGCGCTAGAGTGGTCAAGACTCAACGTGTGCGGCCTCGAAGCGTGCGCTTAATGGGCCGTGTTGTTGCTCGTGTCATGCCTCGGCGGGCTTGATCGCCATGACCAGCGGCTGAATCAGCGGCCAGTCTGACTCAGCCAAATGAAGCGAGCGGCTTCGAGAGAGTTGGTGCGCTCAATCGGCCGTGTTTTGAGGGTTTTCAGTGGCCTCGATGCGCTTGATAGGCCGTGTGGTTAGGCCGCTGAGTCGTTGAATTTGATGGACTTTGATGTCAGGCCACCGGCGAGTCGGCGGCGGCGATGGCGCGGGGTCTCGAAACGCGGATCGGTGACGCTCAGTTGGCTGCGGCGGATGAAGTGGACGATCTCGTCTCCTTCGGTGTTCTTGCGGATCGTCAGGGCGTATTCGGGGAGCGAGTCCTCCTCGACGACGCGGCGCACGTCGATGGCGAAGTCGGAGAACCGCGAGCTGGCTCCCGACTTCTCATAGAGCTGACGCATGGTGAACTGCCAGCCGATTTCCTGATGTCCCGCGTGCTTGCGGGCGACTCGATAGAGCCAGCGTTCGACGCCACCAGTCAGCAGAAAATAATCCTCGTGGATGGTGAGGACACCCCCCTTCATGACGACACCCTGGAACAACCAGTCGGGGAGTGTGAGCGTCATGCCGGACGTTTCACCGGTGGCTTCGTCGATTACCTCGGTCCAACTTTCGAGCCAGTGAAACGACGCGGCCTTCTTGCGGCCATCGGCCCTGATGTTCGTGCGGACGGCGGTGTGTGTCAGGCGGTCCAGGGCGGCTCGCAGCCGCCGGTAGTGTTCCCCGCCGGTGGCGCGACGGATCGACTTGAGCAAGTGATGCGGATGAAAGTGAATCACACGGTTCGGGGCCATGCCGCGATCCAAAGCTTCGGTCACTTGAGTCGAGGCCCAAATCAAAATATCGGCATCCCAAATGGTGGCCAATCCGAACTTGGAGTTGGCACTGACCTCCACCCAAGTATCGCCGACGTGATACTCGATGGGTGTGAAGCGTGGCTTCTTGGCAAGGCTGAAGAACGGCCGCTCCATCGTGTCGCGTTGGTCACGGATGGGGATGTCCGCGAAGTTTGCCGCGAACAGGTCCGGTTGCTGGTCTCCTTTGGGTGGCAATCGTTGGGTCATCGCATTTACGACAAATCGTGTAATCGTGTTTCTGTATCAGTTGAGGCGGGCAATTTATTCAGGCCCCCTCCCCTCTTACTCCGGATGGAAGTGTCGTTCAAGCAGTTCTCGCATGACATCGGCCATCTTGTCCCCCTTTATCGCACACTGGCTTTTGACTCGTTGATGAAGTGACAGCGGCACGTCGATCGTGAGCCGCTTCATCGGTTCGCTGCTGGCTTGACGGTCGGTCACCCAAGCATCCGGCGAAGCGTGACCCGGCGACGCGGCGGGCTTGGTCCCGAAAGTAATCTTCTTCATTTCGCGAACTCCATCAGTTCCTCGACCAGTGCCAGAATCTCCTTCCCCGCCGGATTGTCGGGGGCGGTCTCGAAGACGGTCTGTCCTTGAGCGGCCGATTCCGCGAGGGCGACACGCTGACAAATCGCCGTCTTGAATACGGGGATCGGGTAATCGGTCAGAGCATCGACGACATCTCGCCCCAGCGCCGTATTTACGATTTTACGATTGATCGCAAAGGCGGATTTGAGCTGGGGCTTAAAGACGGTGGCCTCATGCAACATGTCCACGATCTCTTTCGCCGCCCACACGTCGTAGGGTGATGGCTGCACGGGAATCAGTACGAGGTCGCTGGCCATGATGGCCGAACGGGCCACGTCATAGACGCGCGGCGGGCCGTCGATGATGACGACATCATAGCCCTTGGCCAGCGTCGGCAATTCCTTGTGGATTGACGCTCGCGGCAGCCCCGCCACCGGGAAGAGTGGCTCGCCCCGACGTGCCGCCGCCCAATCGAGTGCCGATCCCTGCGGGTCTGCATCGACCAGCAAGACTCTTTGCTTGCGACGCGCCAAGGCGTCAGCAACGTGGACGGCGAGTGTGGTTTTACCGACGCCCCCCTTCTGATTCAAAAAACCGACAACGAACATAAAGACCTACCTGAAACACGATTTTGCGGAATTGCGATTTCACGACTATCACGGTTTACAGAATTGGTCAAACACTGTTTTGCGACTCGTCGTGAAGTCGGTTTTCTGTGTTTCTGCAAAATCGTATTTCCGGATTTTCACCGTGAAAATCTTCCTAAGCAGTGCTTAGGGGAGATGTCTGACAGAATTTTTGCTTGCCAGCCGCTCACGAGGGGTGATTTTTCGGCGTTCCAAAACGGGCGTTTTTGGGGGCGTTCCGAGGGGGTGATTTTCGGTTGGCGAGCGTGTTGTGGAGTGCTGGCCGCTAGTTCGGCGAGTGTCCTTACGGGCGTTAACGGATTGTTTAACGGTCTGTCGTAGACTGAAGGGACCGACCGATGTCGGGGACTTCAACGATTCATCAACAACTCACGGAGGAGAACATGACGACGACCACACGCAGACCACGGAAGAAGAAGGGAGCGGCGACTATCGCCGAGACGAGTGCTGAACCACTTGGCGAAGCGACCAGTACATTGGCCGAACCGCCGAGCGAATCGGTGGCGATCACGAACACGGACGTGAGCTTGATGGAATGTCTGCCATCGGCACCCGAGGTCGAGCAGCAGCCGGTTGAGCAACCGCCTTTCGAGGCGATCGGGACGTACACACCGGCAGCAGGAGAGGCTGATCGCGGAGCAGCGAACGATGCCGTGACACCACCATCGAAGACTGAGCCTCGACTGCGGACATGGGTCGTTGATGAGGCTCGCGGTTACTGCCGCATGTCCGATGAGGACTTTCATCGGCTGGTCGTGCAGTTCAGCGAGCGGCCACCCGAAGACGTGTTGACGGCGGTCAAGGGCGCGGGCTTCCGGTTCCAGTCGGACTATCGCGGTCAGAAGAACGCTTGGGTTCGTCGCAACGACTTTGAAGGTCGATTGCAGATCGAGGCCATTGAGAAACTCATCAATGAGCTGATTCCGGGGCCGTCTGTACCGGCACGTTGAGTCGATCGACCAGTCACGGTGCGAGGGCACCTTGAGCCGCTCAACAGGCGGTGCTGCCCAGCGCCCGTCATGCCGTCACGATTTCTCAGTGACGTTCCGGCTGGCGTGACGCTCGGCGAGTGCTTCCTCGTAAAGCTGGAAGGCACGGCGGCGCGTGGCAGCTTCCTCCGGCACGCCACCGCTCGCCACGGCCAATTCCACGTAGGCACTGAATGCGCATCCGTGAAACACGCTGTCAAAAATGTCGTCGTCGAGCCGCGTCACTGATCTGGTTCTTTCGCCGCATCGCCAAAGAGGATTCCCGCCACGATGTCCAGGACTTCCCACGAAATGCCGACAGTGGCATCGTGATGACGTTTGGCGTGTTGCAGGACTTGCCAACATTGGTCTTCATTGAGGTCAGGCCGAACCTCCTTCACATCGTCGATGCACCAGATGATGGCGATCTCCCGACGTTCGGCGAGTGTTGCGTGAATGTCACAGTCAGTTTGAATGATCAAGTTCATATTGTGTCTCCTATCGTTGGTTTGTGGCAGTGGGACGCTCGAAGACCATGCAGGTATCGTGCAGTCCGGGAATGAATGACGAGCGGTAAGTCTTCTTCGAGCTGCTCGCCCCGTGGCTGAACCGGATGATGTCGGTACAGCACTGCCGCAACCCGGCGGCGAAGGCAAGTCGTTTTGTGTGGTAGGTGAGGGGGACAAACCCGGCCTCGCGGTCACAGTAGTCGCCCATCAGGATCGCCAGCTTCCCGCCAACCTTCAGGGAGTGGGCACAGTTGCGAATGAACTGGCCGTAACGGTTCAAGAAATGGTCGAGCGTTGGTGAGCGTGACAGGTCACGCGGATCGTCTGCATAAAGCTTCTGACGCCAGTAGGCGGGATGTGCCCAGATGAAGTCGAACGTCTTATCCGGTCCGAAGCCTTGCGGGTCGCAAGCATCGAAGCCCTGATGAATATCGAATGACAGACACGGGATGTTCAGCTCCCGACAAACGTCCGTGCAGGTTCCTGAGCCACTCATCGGGTCATAGACCAGACCCGGTTTGAAGTACGTGAGTAAGTCCTTGATGAGGTTGCCACCGCAGTTACCCGGATAGCTCCGGTCACCGTAGTCGCCTGCCCGATGGAAGTGATACAGGCTCGTCAGGTGTGGGACGGGACTTGCATTGCGTGGAGCCAGTGGGAGCCGTGCGTAGCGTGGCTGCGAGTCTTCGTGAAGAGTCACCGGAACGCTGGCAGCTTGGTTGCGGCGAACCGCGTAGAAGGGGTTGATGATGGTCATGGCTGAACCTCCTGCGTCGTCTGTTCGATGGCTCGACGGAGATGCGGCTCGTACTGATCGCCCCGCCACGAATTGCTGCCGAAGGCGATGTCGCCCACGAACAGCTTGTCGAGGTTGAAGGCCGCGACGTGGTACTTCTGCTCGAAGACGATGCCGAGCATTCGCCCGACTTCGGGATCGCGAAAGATCAGGACGTGGAACGGTGCGCCGGAGATGCCGTTGCGGTGATGTTGAATTTGTTCGATGTGAAGTTTCATGGTGAGAGTCCTTTCTCGTGAGGGTGAACGGGGCGAGCGTGAGGCCCGCCCCGGTTGAGGGTTATTCGGTCGGAGCCGGTTTGTCGGCGGGTTGGCAGACGATGCGACCGTCGAGTGGCACGCATTCAAGCTGGAGGGTGAAGCCACCGTTCTTGTTGGTCCACGCGACACCGACCCGGTTCCAAAAGCTCTTCCCGATGCCGGTCTCCCGCACGTGGTAGGCGTTGTGTGATGGTTTTTTGCCATTGCTGGCGGGTGTTGTTTCTTCAGTCATAAAAACGTTCCTTTCTGGTTGTTGAAGAGGCCACGACCACGGCGACCTCATGGCTGCGAACCAAAAGCCGCGAAGCCGGAGCGCAGCGTTCCTGGCCAGCCGAAAATCGGGGGAGACCTTCAGGGGGAACCGATTTTCTGCTTGCCCGGACCGGCTGCGGCTTTAAGCACGCCCATGATCAGGTCGCTGTGTGTGGCCGCTCCACCAGAGAGAATGTTTTGCTTTTGGATCAACACCGCAGGCATGGTGAGACACTCGTCATTGCCAACCGTTGGAAGAGACTCGCCGGAAGTTTTGAAACCACGATCAGATGTCGGAAGTAATGACCGGTCTGACGAACCACACTCACGAGATGTGTGTCCCTTGGCTGTACAGGTCGCACGATCACACCGTCAAACAGTAGATGACCGAACCCACAAGCCGTGCTAGACTGAAGCCACACGGTGAAACGTCAAAGGAGACCAAGATCATGAGTGTCAGCATCAACTTCCCCGACGAAATCGAAGTCGCAATCCGCCGCCGCGCCTCTGCCGCCGGGCAGGACATCACCACGTTCGTCACGAGCATCGTTGCCGAGCAGCTCAGCGAAGACCCTGCGGTTCCTGAAAAGACGGAGCCTCACTCCGACTACATGGCTCGTGTGCGTGGGATCATCAAGAAGCACGGCATCCACAACGGCAAGTTCGATGACAGCCGCGAATCCATTTACGAAGGTCGCGGTGAATGAAAGTCCTCATCGACACCAACCTGTTGCTGCGGCTTGAAGACGTGGGCCACGCGCACCACGACACGGCGGTGGCGGTGATCGATTGGCTGGCGGCTCATGGTCACGAGGCAGTAATTGTCCCACAAGTTCTCTACGAGTATTGGGTGGTGGCCACTCGTCCGTTGAACGTCAACGGCCTCGGCTTGGATGTCGCCAGCACGGATGCGGCAATCACGGAATGGACGACCGTCTTCAAGCTGCTCCTCGATGAGCGAGGTGTATTTGTTCGGTGGCGCGACTTGGTAACGGCGAACTCTGTGATGGGAAAGAACGCACACGATGCCCGCATTGTCGCCACCATGCTGTGTCATGGCCTGACGAATCTCGTTACGTTCAATGTGAAAGACTTTGCCCGCTTCACCGGAATCAACGTCTATTCACCGACTGATATCGTGAATGGCCTGCTGAAGGCTTGAGTCCTCGCCAATGAGGTTGAGGATTCGTCATCAGATCGGCTTTGTTCGAGAGCTGAGCATGACCTCGGTGCGATGAGTTCGCCCGCATTCTGCATTGCGATCAAGAACGCTCTTGCCTTCGCGCGACGTACCGCAATCATGTCGCCGCCGAATAAAGGTTTCGTTGCGTTAACTCTTTCGCAATCTCTCTCGGTCTATAATTAACCATGTTGCGGATCATTCAGAACACTTCGGCGGCGGGGGCGAAGAGCTACTACAGCACGGCCGACTACTACACCGAGGGGCAGGAACTCGAAGGCCATTGGCGAGGGCAGGGAGCGGAACGGCTCGGCCTGTCCGGAACGATTCAGTCGGCAGCGTGGGATGCTCTGTGTGACAATCGGCATCCGCAGTCAAACGAGCCACTCACGCTGCGTCGTAAAGAAGAACGTCGCGTCGGCTATGACTTCAACTTCCACGTTCCGAAGAGCGTCTCGTTGTTGTACGGGCTGACGAAGGACGAGCGGTTGCTCGATGCCTTTCGTGATTCAGTGGACGCAACCATGCAGGACATGGAAGCGGAGATGAAGACACGCGTTCGCAAGCGGGGCCTGAATGAAGACCGCGTGACCGGCAACATGGTGTGGGGTGAGTTCATTCACTTCACGGCGCGGCCGATTGATGGCATTCCTGATCCGCATTTGCACGCCCACTGCTTCGTGTTCAACACAACGTGGGATGACAACGAACAGGCGTGGAAGGCGGGACAATTCGCGGACCTCAAGCGGGACGCACCGTACTTCGAGGCGGTGTTTCATTCGCGGTTGGCCAGTCGCCTCGGTGATCTCGGGCTGCATGTCGAACGTAAGAAGTGGGGCTGGGAACTGGCCGGTTTGGACAAGGCGACCATCGACAAGTTCTCGCGGCGGACGGCTCAGATTGAAGATGAGGCTCGCAAGTTAGGCGATGAACTCACCGCGAAGGGGAAGTCGGAACTCGGGGCCAAGACTCGCGAGCGGAAACAAAAAAACCTGTCGCTGCCCGAACTGCGTCATGAATGGCGATCGCGGCTCTCGGACGATGAGTATCGCACGGTGCTGACATTGGCCGACAAGATCGGCGGACGCGCGGTGCCCGAAGATGCGGACGCCGCTCGCGAAGCGATAGAACGTTCGGTCGAACACGTCTTCGAGCGGAAGTCGGTCGTCCCCGAACGCGAGTTGCTGGCCCAGTCCCTCAAGCGGTCAGTGGGTCGTGCGACTGTCGCCACCGTGCAGTCGGCCTTTGGACGACATGACCTCATCACGGCGGAACGGCAGGGACGCCGGATGGTCACGACACCCGCGATCATCGCCGAAGAGAAGCAGATGATTTCATTCGCTCGCAATGGACGAGGCTCGCAACGGAGACTTGGGTCTCGCGACAGGACACTCAAGCGGACGTGGCTCAATGACGGACAGCGACGAGCCGTCGAACATGTCCTTGCCTCGCGTGACCGAGTGATCCTCGTGCGGGGTGCGGCAGGCGTGGGCAAGACGACCATGATGCAAGAGGCGGTCGAAGCCATCGAGGCCAACGGGCCGCTGGTCTTCACGTTCGCTCCTTCGACGGCGGCGAAGAGCGTGTTGCAACAAGAGGGCTTCGAGCGAGCCGACACCGTGGCGCGGTTGCTCGTGGATACCAAGCTGCAAGAGCAGGCGAGGGGTCACGTCGTTTGGATCGACGAGGCGGGACTGCTCGGCTCGAAGGCGATGACGCAGGTCTTCAAACTCGCGGAACAAAACAACTATCGCATCGTGCTGTCGGGTGACCGCAAGCAACATGGCTCGGTCGAACGCGGAGCCGCACTGCGACTGCTCGAAGAGGAAGCCGGTTTGATCCCGGCCGAGATCCGCGAGATTCAGCGACAGTCGGGCCAATACAAAGCGGCTGTGAAGTCGCTCGCGGCGGGAGAGACTGAACGAGGCTTCGAGCAACTCAACGACCTCGGTTGGATTCGAGAAACACCCACGGGCGAGCGTTACCGCATGATGGCCACCGACTACATCGAGGCCGTTTCAAAGGGCCTCGATACGCTCGTCGTCTCGCCGACACATCTCGAAGGGGAACGGATCACGGCGGAGATTCGGAGCGAACTGAAGGCCGCAAAGAAGCTTGGCGAAGATGAACGGACGTTCGCGGCGTTGGAGAATGTCCATCTCACACAAGCCGAACGAGCCGAACCGGAAAACTACTTCCCCGGCGACGTGATCGTGTTTCATCAGAACGCCAAAGGCTTCACGAAGGGACAGCGTGTCGTCGTTGGCGAGCAACCGCTGCCCGCCGATCAGGCCAAGAACTTCCAAGTCTTTCATCCCACCGAGATCGCCTTCGCTCGCGGCGACAAGCTGCGAGTGACTCAGAACGGCAAGACGCTCGATGGCCAGCATCGCCTCGACAACGGAGCGCTCTATCAAATCGACCGCTTCGACCGCGATGGCAACATCGTGCTGGAGAATGGTTGGACCGTCTCGAAAGACTTCGGCCACTTCACACACGGCTATTGCGTGACGAGTCACGCCAGCCAAGGCCGCACCGTGGACCGCGTCCTTATCGGCCAATCCTCCGACAGCTTCAAAGCCTCGTCCCGCGAACAGTTCTACGTCAGTTGCTCACGCGGTCGGAAAGAAGCCACCGTCTACACCGATGACCGAGCCGCGCTACTCGATGCCATCCGCCGATCCGACGACCGCATCACTGCGACCGAACTCGTGGCCGACCGTGATCGTCATGCGATGACTCGTCATGAACGGAACCGTCACGACCGGCTCACAGTCCTGCGTCAAGCCACGACGGTCCTTGAGCTCTACCCCAAAGAACTCCAACGCCGCCAATTCGAGGTACCCCATGACCGATAGCCTGCTCAACAAATACATCCAACGATCACCGAGCGATGCGAACGAGAACTCGCTCCTCTCCGACCTCGAACCACTCGAAGACCTCGGTTCGTTCGGCTGGCTACGCGGCGTTCGCGACCGAGCCGTGATGCTCGAACTTCGCAAGAAGGACGGCAACATCCTCGCCGTCGGTTACGCCTGGCTCGACAAGGCCGAGTTCGACCCGTCCACCGGCATCACCCTCCACATCGGCAGCCAAACCGTCAAACTGCGTGGTCGCCACCTCAACTCCGAAACCCGCCCCCACGTCCGCCTCTTCCAAGGCATCACCCGCCACCGCGTCCCGTGGATTCAAGAAGCCGACGAACCCACGGCGATGGAAGCTCAAGGCCAAGGGACACTCGTCGAAGAGATCGAATGGTGAGGCGGTCTGGCTTTGGTTCCGAATCAATTCGCTCGACGGATGTCGGCGAGTCTGGCAGACTCAAATTCATTGGCTCTATGCACAGAAGAGGAGTTATCCCGATGCTGAACCTCGAAGCTGTTTTGAGTGAAGCCCTGCAACTGTCACCCGATGACCGCGCGAGGTTGATCGATGAGCTTGAAGCAAGCCTCGATCCAAAGGGGTTTGCCACACCCGAGATCGCCGCCGCATGGTCGGCCGAGATCGATCGTCGCATCGCCTCCTATGACCGGGGCGAAACGAAAACGGTGTCATTCGAGCAGGCCATCGAGAATTCTCGCCGATCGTTGGAAGAACACCGCAGTCGCAGAACCGTTGAAGCAATTCGTGAGGGACTGGCTGATGTCGAAGCGGGACACACCCAACCGGCTCGCGAGGCTGTGCTGGGATTGGCAGACAAATACAAGATGACAATCAAGACGGAGTGAATTCATTCTTCACCCCATTTGAACAGGGCTTTGTCTTCCGTCCCGTTCGCCTCACCGTCACCTCGGCCTTCACAGAAGAAGGCCGAGTGAGGGGGAGGGGACAAGGGGCGGGGCGTCCCGTTTGCTGAGCCTGAGCCGAGGTTTTTGGTTGTTGGCTCTCTGCTTTGTTGATGTGGCTCGTCGGCCGCTCGGCTTCAAGCTCCGGTCGGCTGATCGCCGCCATCGTTAAACAAAAAGTAACGATTTTGCTGTAGTCTCAAAGAGAGCAAGGGAGCGAACGAACGAGCGACTGATGACAGCGTCATTAACAAGGATGAGAGTCACTTTTTACGGAGACCAATGGTTCACACGGGTTGATTCGGCTTGGGACGCCAATGGTTTCTGACCATGCCTCGCAAGCCGCCGCCCGATAAGCATCAGAAGTCACTCTTCTCGTTCGACACAGACTCGGCGGACCACAAGCACGACGCCACGAACCCGCAACAAGGAGGCCACCCCCATGCAGTACAAGACGATCGTTCTCGAACTTCTGCGACAGAACAAGCCGCTCCACGAACAGCTTCGCCGGAGCGACACGCTCTTGGAGACGATGACCGAGCAAGCCTGGCAACTGCGAGCACGGCATCACGAGTGGATGGCGGTGCTGGCGGAAGCGATACCGGGGAGCGAGCCGGACCAATTCAAAACGACCGCGTTCGAGCTGGCCCTGCACGAGTGGGAGATCTTTTTGACGGAGAGCGATTCCCTGCCGGAGCCGCCCGAACCACTGAACCTCGACGACGCGATGGCATTCCTCCGCAGTCCTTCGTTCAACGGATAGCACCTCACCGTTATTCAGGCTCGCTGTTTGATCGCCCTCCGGTTCGTGAGACGGGCGATTCGTCTCCCGATGCCGCGCGAGATCACCCGCCGTCCGCCGTGACGCCAGATTCATCGAGTCCCACTCACCGAGCAGACTCTGAATCCGGCACCTTTTCGCAGAGTTCCGCGACGACCTCACCGCGCATCGCGAGCGGTGAGAAGTCGAAAGCCCGCGACATTCTCGCGGCGATCCGCACGCTCAAGAACATCGAGCGGGAACGTCGCCCCGCAATCGCCGCCGAGAAAGAGACCCTCGCGCGATTCTCTGGATTCGGTCCGGTGGCTCTCTCGATCTTCCCCGATCCCGTCACCGGGCAGTTCAAGGATGCGGGTTGGCAGTCGCTCGGCGATGAACTCCATGAGTTACTCACGCCGGAAGAATATGACAGCGCCAAGCGGACGACGTTCAATGCCTTCTACACGTCTCCGACGGTGATCGCGGGGATTCACGAGGCCATCACACGGCTCGGCATTCCGAACGGAGCCACGGTTCTTGAACCGGGCTGCGGCGTCGGCAACTTCATGAGCGAAGGGCAACACGGCCATCGGTTCATCGGCGTGGAGATGGATTCGATCTCGGGCCGCATCGCCAGAGCAAGATATCCCGAACACGACATCCGGATCGAAAACTTTCGCGACACCAAGCTGCCGACGGACCGCATTGATGCGGTCGTGGGCAACGTGCCGTTCGCCGATCTCAAGCTCGATCATCGCGGCCAAAAGCTGGCGCTGCACGATTACTTCTTTGCCAAGTCGATGGACGCTCTGAAGCCGGGCGGCGTCCTCGCACTGGTCACGAGCCGCTTCACGCTCGACAAACAAAACGCCGTCGTACGTGAGCTGCTCGCCGAACAAGCCGATTTCGTAGGAGCGATTCGCCTCCCGTCTGATGCCTTCAAGCGCGAAGGGACAGCGGTCGTCACCGACATCGTGTTCCTGCGCAAGCGAGCACCAAACGAGCCGGACCGGCACGTTGATGCTGACTGGCTGAAGACCTCGCCACAGTCGATCGAAGGTCTCGACATCCCGATCAACAGTTACTTCGTGAATCATCCCGAGATGGTCCTCGGTACGTGGTCCCGCAAGGACACGCTCTACGGCGGCGAAGGGTTCTCTGTCATCGGCTCGGCAGACTTGGCGAACGATCTCACACGAGCCATTCAGCGCCTGCCCGAGTTCGCTCCGATCCAAGTCACTTCGCCATCGAATGAGCCTTTGGAGCAAGGAGTCCCACCACCCGCCTTCGTTCCACCCCCTCCCGAGCGCCACGTCGGCGAAGGAAGTTTCTTTCTCGATGCCAAGCGTGTGGTGCATCAGGTCGAGGGTGGCCAAGGCATCCCGGTTGTCTATGGCGGGACGACGCTCAAGGCCGATGGGACGATGACCGGCAAGCGGCTGGTCGCGCTCATCGAACTCCGAGACCAAGCTCGCCGCGTGTTGCAGTCGCAGAACGACGGCTGGCCTGAGGCCCATCGCAATCAAGCGAGACGCGAGTTGAATCGGACCTACGACCGCTTCGTGGCGACCTACGGCCCGATCAACAAGACGACGTTTGGCAAGACGACCGACGGGACGACGATTCGTCGGATGCCGAACCTCGTCAAGTTCCGCGAAGACCCCGACGCGATGCTCGTCATGTCGCTGGAAGACTATGACGAGTCCTCGGGCAAGGCGACCAAGGCCGCGATCCTGCTGAAGGACGTGGTCGGCAAGACGCCGCCCGTCACGCATGTGAATAGCGCCGAAGAGGGACTGCTTGTCTCGCTCAATCAGCGGGGCGTGGTCGATCTGTCCTACATCGCGTCGCTCTACGAGAAGCCCGAGTCACAGATCATTGAGGAACTCGGCGACCTGATCTATCGCGATCCCGAATCGAAGGAATGGCAGACCGCCGACGTTTATCTCTCCGGCAATGTTCGGACCAAGCTCGCCACAGCCGAAGGGCGCGGTCCCGAATACGCCCGCAATGCCGCTGCCCTGCGCTCTGTCCAGCCGGAAGACGTGTTGCCCGGTGACATCGATGCGAACCTCGGCGCTCCGTGGGCTCCGGCCCGTGACATCCAAGCCTTTGCGGCCGACTTGTTTCACGTCGAGTCATCGGCGGTCCCTGTGGGGCACCTCGCGAAGGAGGCCGTCTGGAATCTCGAAGCCGACTATCGAGCCGAGCGTTCCGTCGCCGCGACCTCCGACTATGGGACACCGCGTGCCAATGGTACGTGGTTACTCGGTCTCGCCCTCAACATGAAAGCCCCGACCATCTACGACACGATTGACGAAGGCGATCGCGAAGTGAAAGTGGTCAACCAAATCGAAACGATGGCTGCGCGCGAGAAACAAAAACTCATCAAGGAAAAGTTTCGGGCGTGGGTCTTCACCGATCCCGATCGCACCGAGCGTCTCGTCCGCATCTATAACGACACCTACAACAATCTCCGCCCGCGTCAATTCGACGGCTCACACCTCGACTTCCCCGGCCTGAACCAAACCCTGCAACTGCGGCCGCACCAGATCGACGCCGTCTGGCGGGGCATGAGTTCTGGCAACACGCTGCTCGCTCACACGGTCGGAGCAGGCAAGACCTTCACGATGGCCGCGACCGGCATGAAGATGAAGCAGACCGGCCTGATCCAGAAGCCGATGTACGTCGTCCCCAATCATCTGCTCGAACAGTTCTCACGCGAGTTCATGCAGCTTTATCCGAACGCCCGACTCTTGGTCGCGGCGAAGGAAGACCTGACACGAGACCGCCGCAAAGTCCTCACCGCGAAGATTGCGAGCGGCGAGTGGGACGGGATCATCGTCACCCATTCGTCATTCGAGCGAATCGGGATGTCCCGCGAATACCAAGAACAGTTCCTGCTCGAACAGATCAGCGAGTACGACGAGTTGCTGCGCGAGCACGCACGTGACAGAGGCCAGAACCGCAATCTCATCAAGACCATCGAAAAGCAAAAGGCCGCACGAGCTGAACGACTCAAGAACCTGCTGGCCGAGGACAAGAAGGACGACGGCCTCGTCTTCGATGAACTGGGCGTCGATCACATCTTCGTGGACGAGGCTCACTATTTCAAAAACCTCGAAACGCCCACCAAGATGGATCGCGTCGCTGGTATTCAGACCGGCGGCTCCGAACGAGCGTTCGATGTCTATATGAAGGCTCAATATCTCGACGAGCAACATGCGGGACACGGCGTCACGTTTGCGACGGGAACACCGATCTCGAACACGATGGTCGAGATGTACACCATGCAGCGGTTCCTTGATCCTGCGGGTCTGCGGTCACGCGGCATCGAACACTTCGACGCCTGGGCGGCCACGTTCGGCGAAGTTGTCGAGACGATGGAACTCTCCCCCGATGGCGCGGGCCTCCGTCCCCGCAGCCGCTTCGCCCGCTTCACGAACCTGCCCGAGCTTCAACAGATGTTCCGAGCCTTCTCCGACGTGCAAACCGCCGAGATGCTCAACCTGCCGCGTCCTCGTCTGCACGGCGACAAAGCCTTCGTCGTCGCCTGCCCGATGTCCGATGAACAGCATGATCTGCAACAAGAACTCGTCGAACGCTACGAACGCATCCGCAATGAGCGAGTCGATCCGCGCGACGACAACGCCCTCGCGATCACGACCGATGGCCGCAAGCTGGCGACGGACGCACGCATGCTCTCGGCCACCGCCGCCGACTTCCCCGACTCGAAGATCAATCGCCTCGTCGAGAACGTCGCTGAGATTTGGAAACAAACCACACCGACACGCGGCACGCAAATGATCTTCTCTGACATCGGCATCAACCCGACGAAGTGGGGCTACTCGGCCTATCAAGAAATCATCGAGAAGCTCGTCGCTCACGGCATCCCGCGCGACCAGATGGCCGCGATGGGCGAAGCCGAGTCGGACGCCAAGAAGCAAGCCCTGTTCGAGAAGGTCCGCAACGGGACCGTTCGCGTCCTGATCGGCAGCACGCAAAAGATGGGGACCGGAACGAACGTGCAGAAGCGGCTCGTCGCCCTGCACCACCTGGACGCCCCGTGGAAACCCGCCGAAGTCGAACAGCGCGATGGTCGCATCCTGCGGCAGGGGAATGAGAACGAAGAGGTTTCGATCTATCGCTACGTGACTGAAAAATCGTTCGACGCCTATATGTGGCAGGCTTTAGAGACGAAGGCCAAGTTCATCACCCAAGTCATGAGCGGCGACAACGCCTCTCGTCGAGCGGACGACATCGGCGGACAGGAACTCTCCTACGCGGAAGTCAAAGCCATCGCCTCGGGCAACCCGGCGGTCCTGACCCTCGCCGAAGCCGACGCCGAATTGCAGCGGCTGCAACTCCTCAAGAAGAATCATATGGATGAACAATTCGTCGCCCGCCGCAACGTCCGCGACCTCCCCATCACGATCAGCCGCCTGGCCGAGCGAATCACCAACCTCAAAGCCGACGCAGCCACGTTGACTGAACACACTCACGATCCGCTGACCATCGCGGGTCGAACCTGCTCACGCGACGACGCCATCAAAATCCTCGGCAAGAAGCTCGACTCGAACCCCGAACACGTCCGCGAATCAACCCGCATCCCATTGGGCGTTCATCGCGGCCTCCGCTTCGGCCTGATCCTCCACCCGAGCTTTCCGCCGGAGGTCACTCTCGAAGGCCAAGCCCTCCGCGACTCAGCCCTCGCGCGAGACCACCACGGCCCGCGAGCCATCCTCAACGCCCTCGACCGCATCACCAACAACTACCGCTCCGACATCGAGACCCTCGATCAACATCTCTCCCTCGCCCAGACCCAACTGCACGACTACCAATCCCGCCTCGGAAAATCATTTACTCACGAGTCCTATCTCACCGAACTGACCTCGCTCCGCGATCAACTCAAATCGCTGCTCTCCGCCAACACAAGTTCACCCGAGAACGCTGGTCCCACTTCCGCAGAACTCACCGCCAGCATCCGGCAACTCAAGTCCACCCAAACCATCGAGTCCTCGCCCCCACGCACGGCTCTCAAACTCTCCAGGTCAGAAGAACCCATCACCACCCGCATCCGCCGCAAAGCGGCCACGCATCTGAATGATCGGCAAAGCGAAGAGCAGTTACCGAGCGTCGTTGCTGCCGAATCGTGTCTCCTCGATAACGATGTGGCGTCGCCACCGCAGCCCGTCACTTTTCAAGAACGAACCCTCAGCCAGCGTAACCGCTCCGACAACGCCCAAACCCCGGCCTGAGTGATTCTGTAGTTATGAGTTCGCGCCCTAAAACAACCGCCCACGAGGCGGCTTCTCTTCTAACAGCCGCTCGGCCTGCGCCTGCTCCGATTTCGACGAGGCAGGTTTCGGCCGCTCTGTTTTCAACGGGGCTGATTCAGAACGACCTCGCGTCGGTGAGGCCCGCTCTGCCAGAGGCTTCATCGCGGCAGACCGACCCGCCCCACGCTCATTCTCCAATATCTCAGCGACAATCCTGCCCCATGTCCTCTCGGAACAATCCCCTTCCACCAAGTCCTGACTCTGCCGCCCAACACCATCAAAGCACGTCCCGCCCAGAAAACTCTCCCCATGATTCACATCCGCCGTGACGGTGTAACTGAACCGCCCCGTCGAAAACCGAACCTCCGCCACACACGGCTGATCCACAACGGTCTCCACCTCCCGCCACGTCAAGAAATCAACGTCACGCTCAAACCACCGCCTCATCTCCTCAATCAACTGCATCCTTCGTCATTAGCGCGAAACCGCCCAATTGGCAATCAGATTTCACTCAGGTCGATAACCGAATCCCCGCTGTGCGACCGGGAGTGTTCAATGCACACCAGCAAGTCTATTGGCGGTTCGGCATCAGCCATGAAGTGCGGGGCAGTTCCAAGACTTGAGCCACGGGCGAACGCCCCGATCCAGTTCTTCGATGATGTGTGCGGTGACGCGCGTGTAAACGTCCGCGCGGGGTGTGGTGGCAGTCGTCATGGTTTGGTCCCTCCGGTTCTGGAAACGGATTTGTTCGCGAGCCAAACAGCTCATGCTTTTGGCGAACGGAACAAAGAGCCAAAGGCCGGGGGGAGGGCAGTCAAGGATGACCGCCGCGGAGGGTACCCGTCTCCACAAGCGAGCTTCGAGCGCGGAAGATGGGGAGGCCGCCGCAGAGTCGCGCGGCCAGATCCTTGACGGATCGGGGGCTTTCCCTCCAAACACATTTCAAGAACCAACAAAGCCAAAAGCGTCCTTTTCAGGCCGAAGTCCACAACACCAGTGGGCCACAAGAGGCGCTTCACCGTTCTTCGCCAGAGAACCGCAGCGAATCGGAGCTTGGAGTCACGCGGTCGATGCTTCCGGGAAGATGCCAGAGAATCTACCACCAGCCCAAAAATGACTGCCGCAAATACTCATGTGCCGCAATCCGCATGCTAGGAAAACGGAGAGGCTTGCGTAGTCTAGGCTGCGACTGTAGCTTTTCAGGAAATCAACTCAATTGTACGCAAGCAAATGCGCAATCCCTCGAATCGTGGGCAACTTGCCGAAAAGACTTGGTAGCAAGCCCTACCCCCAACCAATGAGTTGGCGATAGTGCAAACGCATTCCGTAGAGATTTATGGAATGTGGACAACCGCAAGCGAAGATACCTCGTATGTTTGCTTACCGACTCAATGCTTGCCAGATTCGCGACACCCCTGAGCGATTGATTATTCCAAGAATTAGTGGACACATCAATGACAGAAGGATCTGCACATACTCGGATTATCTTAACAAGTCAGCAATGGCAACACGTTGAGCGTACTGACGACTTGACCTGTTATTGGCCATGCACAGCCATCAGTATAGAACCCGAATCCGGTAAACTTCCCTTTTTCATCCAAGAAGAGGTTGAGAAGAAGTGGACGTTTGATGGCCAAGTAGAACTTTACCCTCCAAGTGATTTCCGATCAGCACGAAGCACTTATGTGCGCGCACGAGCAAATGTCGTAAAGTGCAATGCCAAGGCTAGCTATTCAGGGACGTTCAGGGTCACGCACCGGGCGAAAAAGAAGGGCGAGGATTCAAATACTGAAGTAGTTGTCAACGCATGGCCGCAAACGAAATCCAAATACTTGATACCAGCCGAATTCCAAGCCGACTTTCTATTCGATCAGCTCTTTCCGGAGAAAGATGGAAAGCGAGAGGAACCGCAGGGCGCGGTGGTGATTGCAGGGACAACGGGCTGTGGAAAATCTGTTTTCGGAAGAGCGTTCGCCCTGCGAGTGATACGCCATCATTTGAATCACGCGACTAGAATGATACCGACTACCGGTAATGCCAGCGCGCGCTTTCCGCACCTTGTGACCTATGAAGATCCGATTGAAGGATGGGGTATCAACGTCGGCAGAAGTAAGCTCGACCTGACTGATCCAAGTGTCTGCCAAGACTTACGGATTCTGGCTGACCTCTCGTCAAAAGCTTGATGATGTCAAGTCGCTTGAGGGTTGCCTGATGGACGCACGCCGCCAAACTCCGAAGTGCGTCTATATCGGCGAACTTCGGCGTCCAAACGAATGGCGGCAGGTAATGGACTTTGCAGGATCGGGGCATCTCATCGTTGTAACAACACATGCTGCTTCGGTTGCGGAATCGATGTCTCGTATATTGTCAGGTTGCGATGCCAAGACACCTGCCGATCGCCGCCAATGGGCAGGCTTTCTGCGGGGAATTGTCCACCTTGAAAAGCCTGAAATCAAACACGCCGGGGATTCGAAGGAAATCGTCTTGCCCAGCCTATGGCGCGGAATCGGATCGGCAAGAAACGCACTGGTCACTTCAGGATTGTCTTCAGTGGTTCCTAATAGCCAGTTCCTGGATTCGCGCCTCGCCTATTTTGAAAAACTCGCTTCCAAGACGAGAAATAATCCAATTTCATTGGTAAATACTTGGAGAGAATCAATCAGGCAATGTGCTTTGGAATTTGACACCCGGAACCTTACCCAATGACTTTCCCATCACCGATTATGCGGTCGGGTATCTACGCCCTTGATTCGCTTTTCTATGTTCCGGAGCGTAGCAATGTACCTCCAGCGGAAGCAGTGACATCTTGCATCATCGGTCCCGACGGATCGGGAAAGTCGCTATTGGCGATGCATTACGCTTCGACGTACGTCTACGATTGCCGAAAGGCTGGCGGAACGATGCCGCTCGTCTTTTACGCTTCAACAGATCTTTCATTGGTCCAAGCTCAATCTGCGTGGAGCAGCTTCGGACTCGGATTTCCGGGGCTCAGAGAGCGAACGATTGACCAAGTCTATCGCGGCTTCACGCCATGGGATGAAGCCACCGCTTTGAGGGATCTTCCGATTGAGGAAAACGTAAAGTTTATTCATGTATCTCCTGTCGAAGGTGAGCCCCCAGGTAATATTAAATCGCTTAGCCTAAGCGATGTCGTTCAGTCGCCTGACGATTATAGAGGGACGTTTCTGTTTCTGGATCTTCAACGTGAATCTGCTGGGGACGATTGGACTTTTCTGAATCACCTTTTGGGTTTGCTCACTTGGCAAACGAAGGAAAAGCATCCACCACTGCTCGTGATCGACGCCGTGGAGGGCTTAGAAACATATGTTGGCACACGAGATTCCCATGGCCAGCGTCGCCCCCGTCGCTCCCGAGTCGCTCAGCTAACACGCACATGTGCTCAGTCAAATGCACACCTAGTTCTGGTGATCGAAGAATCGCAAGAAGGCCGTAGGCTCCCTGAGCAGTTCGTTAGCGACGTGGTTTTGCGTCTACGGAAAGAGTCGCACGGAAACGAGACCACCCGCACGTTGGAAATTGAGAAATGTCGCGGTTGCGGCCACATGTCAGGGACGAATGATTACTACATCCGTCGCGGAGCTGGAACGACAACAGGAGAGCAGCGGCACTGGGACCATAGAGTGATCGCTTGGGGCAAGCGAAAGAACGAGCCAAAGTATCTGGCACATTTCCATTTGATTCCATCTCTGGAATACATCGACGCATTGTTTCGCGGCAACGACATTCCGGTGCCTCGGGCCATCGGCTGGCCAACCTTCGGGCTAGCCGCCTTGAATGATCAATTTCCGAAAACGACCGAGAACGGGAACGTACGTAATTTTATTCATATGGGTTCGCTCACACTCCTTTTGGGCGACGCGGGAACCATGAAGAGTCGTTTGGCATTAAACTTCCTTGCTCATTCTTTCGGGGAAGATGACGGGGGTGCTGCGATCCTTCTCACTAACGGATTATACGATTCGGCCCAGTTGCAGAAGGACTTGGTGTTTCTCAATCCATCGGCTAACGGCAAGCCCAAAGAGCGTTTTCTCTGCCGTCGCCTCAGTACTCGGTATATTTCAAGCTCGCAGTTTATCCAAATCGTCATGTCATACGTGCATGCCGCCCAGAAAGAACTCCTCGTGAAGGCAGGAAAGCATCCATTCGGCCCGACGGAGGTTATGTCGCTGAACGATTCTGATTACATCCGGTCGAGGGCTGCAGACTCTTATCGAATTCGCGTGGTGATTGACGATTGGAATCTTATTCTAACTTCGCACCCGAATATTCAACAAGACCCTCTGTTCCTTCCAACGCTACTCGCTGTTCTTCAGCGCGAAGGAGTCACTGCGCTGATTGTCTCCACTGAGTCTGTACGAGCCAATTCCCAAGCAGTGGCGGGAACGCCGAATGAATTGCGAAAGTTAGATGTTCCACACGTCTACACATGGTCGGTCCCGTTCTTTGGGGAGCGGCGTATTGCGATCACTACCAACATCCCGAAAGGAGCGGAGCGGTATCCCGAAGTTCATGAACTTCGAGAAGATGCCGGCCGGCTCGCAGTTGACCGACACTTTGCCCTTTATACAGGATTGGATACATCGGCCCCTCGACGGGTACCGCTGCTGATTCGGTTGTATGGTGGGATGCATGCAGGACATCAAGATCCTCCACGCGGGATGCAGCCGTCATTTCCGCGAGCCTTGAGCCAAATGCTGGGGCAACTATTCCCTGCAATGCCAGAAAATGATGTTGTCAAATTTGAGCCATTTTCAACGTACGACGACTTTTTTGCATTTGCGAGCTGGCTCGATGAAGCGCGTTTGGATCACACTGTTGTCTTCCAGATCGACGAGTTCTGGAGATCAAATAACTTTTCGCTCGCACCGCTGACGGATTATTGGAATAAGGATATTGTCGCAAGCAAGAGCGAAGACAACCCTGAAGTGTTTGATCGAAATGTAAATGAAGACGTGTACGATGTCTTTCAGCCTCATGTGGGGACGAACGGGCGGACAATATTTGCTCCGGAGATCACACACAAGTATCGAAAAAAGAGCGAGCTGCGAAGGTGTGACACTTTTTTCAACCAATCGTTTGGTGCTCCGGTCAAGGACTCTTTGGTCGATAGAATTCCGTTCCTCTGGGATTTTGGGATGATCCTTGCTAGGAAGGATCTCTGGGAACGCTGTGTCAGTCAGCAGACAAAAAACTCCGACGTTGACGTTTCTGAGGTATGGAACAGACTTTGTCGCCCGGGCGATGAAATTGGAATGATTCCGTACAAGAAGTTAGACGAAGTCTCATGGTTAGCATTCTTTGATGCCTGTCGTCGTGTAGCGAGCTGTGCCCCCGATGCGAATGTGGTTCCCTTCGACGTGGACATGAACACTGCGGAGTCCTTGTCGTGCCTGTTCTTGGAGGTTTGGGCGAGTTATGTGGCAGAAGAAACTTTTGCACCGATAGCAGATCGGACGAGCCGGGAAGATCGCACTATTCGCGGTCTCTTGGAGAACGAAAAAAATGTTATGGCGCTGTTTTGTGCCTGCGAGCAGATACTTTCAGTGACAGGACATCTGAGGGCAAAACAAAGCAACGTGGTACGGAGCACCTGTAACACGGAATTCGTCGCCAGCCGTGAATGGTATTCAACCAGCAGTGCGATCATGTCACGAGCAGGGGATCATCATCAGTATTCGCTCTTGTCGGTTCCAGGATGCTATTCGACTCGTGGAGATTGGTTTCTTGCGGTCGCGAAGGGAAGTCGAAGCCAGTTGGTCGGTCAACGTGCGATTGATCTGCTGTCAAGTCGACGGCTTGCACTCCTGCGAATGCAGGATGGACTTGGACTGGCAGTTAGAGATATCCTCCCCGACGGTCAGATCGACAACCTGAAATCCGCGATCACACGCGTGAATCCTGTGACGAAGCAAGTTGAGTACCTCAACTACGGGGATATCTGCCAAGCTGGACCATCTCCAGACAGGCTGAATCTCAAATGGCTTTGGCGATCTCGATTGAAGCATTACGCAAGGGATTCGTTCTTCTTGCGAAGGTGGATTGCTCGACTTTACGAAGAGCAGCGAAATTGGCTACCGAACAACTACATGGAAGTATCCCATCAAAAAAAACGACTCTACCCGAAGTTGTTACGGTCAAAAATGGGGGAAAGTTTTCCGGAATTCATGAAACGAGTTCAAATTCTTCATTCGGCCCTCTGGGAATGACCGAGGCTTGAAAGAGACAATTGTGTTGCATTGAATGAAAAAGTGTGTCTTCATGGAAGGAGACAAATGTGATGAGGACGATGAGTCAAGGAAAGACAAAGAAGGCGGTTGTTCTTGAAGAACGCGTAGTCCCGGCAATTGTCGGGACTGTCATGCGGGAACTTGGGCGGCGTGGTCTGTTCGTTGGCATCATCAACGAAGTAGGCTACCCCACCGTCAGTTACGGCAAGAAACCGAGTAAGGACGGTTACCGTTGGCGAGAATTCGAGCATTCCATTGATTTTCGGATCGACGAGAAGGGCATCCTAAACATTGAAGTCGATGGTGATTGCCTTGAAGGGCTTGTTGTAACTTCCGAGGATGTAGGAAGGACAGACGCCATAGCCAAGCAGGTTATCGCTCAATTGCCAGACTTACCTGAGCGACCGAGTTTCTCTGAGCGGGAATCTGATCGCATTGCAAATGGCCCAAGAGGATCGGGGCGCTTGAACTAGCGTTTGCACTCCCATGTTTGGCTTATATGCTTATCCGCTCGACGGCATTTCGCGTTAACCACCTCTGGCGGTGATCGTAAATTCGCGCTGTTCGCGGATCGGCACATCCTGCCAGATACTGCACGCCTCTCTTTTCCATGAAGCGCAGCGAGTACTGCGTGCCGTCATGGGTGAAGTCCGTGAGACGCAAGCTGGCGACGGCTCCGGCACGGGCGGCGGTGTAGATCAACGTTGCAATCATGGCTTTGTTTCTACGACCGACCGGCCGGGACGTGTCGATGGATGCCAGCAGTGTGCGGGCTTGGTCGCGAGTGATCTCCGGCGTCTTGCCCTCAATGGCCTGATAGCGTTCGGCTCAGTTGGTGGCGAAGAATCTCGCCATGACATCTCCGGGGAGCCAACCAGTCGCATCAAATCCGGGGGCGGAACTGAATGCCGCAAGGCGGTAATGGCACTCGATCCGCTTTGGGGCCGACAGACGGCGGCGGAGCCGATCGCGGATGACTGCCCGCATTTCTTCCGGTTTCGGGGAGGCGTAGTGCCGTTCCTGCCCGCCCTGCCCGAGACGGCCGTATCGGATGGCAACCGTCCAGTCATCGAACAAGTCGCGGCCAACCGTGACCTCGTAGCGGCGGTGGTGATTCTTCTCGGCATGGTGGGCCTCGAACGAAATGGTCAGCAGATTATCCATAGTTGTTCCCCCTTCATGTGGCATTGGTGGCGGTGGGCATCCGGCTGTCCAAGAGTTTCTGTCCGTCAGGCCGGAGTGACCCATCGGGGGCAACGTGCCGGTACATTGTCTGGCGCGTGATCCCGAGTTCCACGCACAGTTGATTCACCATCGTCTCGGGCTTGCCCATCGCTGCCATCGCCAGCCGGAGCTTGGCGGCCGTCATCTTGTAGGGCCTGCCGCCAGACCGACCTCGGGCGCGGGCGGCGGCGATTCCAGCTCGCGTTCGCTCGACGATCAGTTCCCGCTCGAACTCTGCGAGGGAAGCGAAGAAGCCAAAGACCATCCTGCCGCTGGGTGTCGTGGTGTCGATATTGGCACCCTGTCCGGTCAATACCTTGAAGCCAACTCCACGCAACTTCAGGTCATGCACCGTGTTGACCAAGTGCCGCAGATCACGCCCCAATCGGTCGAGTTTCCAGACGACAAGGGTATCTCCCTCCCGCAGCGCCTTCAGGCAAGCAGCGAGGCCGGGCCGGTCGTCGCGTTTGCCGGACGCAGCGTCCTCATAGAGATGTCGTGAATCGACGCCAGCCGCACGCAGTGCATCGCGTTGCAGGTCGGTGACCTGACTTCCATCCGCTTTGCTGACCCGCATATACCCAACCAACATCCTCGCCCCACTCCTTTGTCGCGTTTACTTTTCGCGTGTCACTTAAACGAGCGGTTTTGTGACACTTGGCATCCGAACGCCTTGTCGGGCGGAATGCGTCACACAACCTGTCACGTTTTCTATGTTCTGTAAAGTGTCTTGTTGTCATGTTGTGTGACGCCACACTTTATACCGCTTGCGCGAATCGTCCGTTTGTGTCATTCTGGCTGAAAAGGACAATTCAGCCATGCAACATATCAGTTCCAGTGATTTCAAAAGTCAGTTCGGTGAATATCTCGCTCTGTCGCGAGACGAACCGATCTCAATTCAAAAGTCTGGTAAGGCGGTGGCCGTCGTCCTCTCGCCGGTCGAGTATGAACATTTGCAGCGACTCGAAGACCTGTATTGGATCGCTCGCGCGGAAGCCGCCGAAGCGGCGGGCGAATGGGTCGGGCATGATGACGCGATCCGTCTGCTGGCGAGTCGGCTCCGTCAGTCCGAATGAGGAAGCTGGCACTGCAAAAGGCGGTCATCAAGGAATTGGATGAACTGCCCGCCAAGCAGTATCGCCAAGTGGTCGGGGCCATCCTCGACCTGCTCGTTGACCCGGCCCCGCACTATTCCAAGCCGTTGCAAAACAGCCCCTACTCGCGGATCGCGGTCGGCGAGTACCGGGTGATTTATCGTGCCGATGAAGAAACGGTCACAGTGGCCACCTTCGGAAAGCGCAACGATGGTGCGGTCTACCAGTGGCTCGATCGAAGACAGTAGCTCCCCGGACAGGTCACAGCGGCGGTTTCCCGCCGACGCCCAAGTGCGTCTATCCAGGGAGCGATGGAAGGTGTTAGCCCCGACACTGACAGAGCTACTTCTTGAGCAAGACTTTCTGCAAGTCCAAAAAGGCTTCAGCTTGGTCAAAGGACAGCGGCGGGCGCAGACAGGTTTGTCGCAGTTTCTCCAATTCAAGAGGCAATGATCGGGGTGAGATGCCGACCAGAGCATCGTCAATTTGAATCGGGCCAAATTCCGCCTGACACCAACGTAGCGCGTACACATCGGCCTCCATTTCAGAGCGGGACGGATAGCATTTTCCCGACAAAGATCGGGCTAAGGCTCCGTAATACAGCCCGGAAAAAAGGTGAAGTACGTCAGCCAACTCGACATCTTGGCTTTCCGCAGCAGTGATGAGGAGTTGCCGCGAGTTCTCGTAGTATGGCTCGATCGCCTCCCAAGCTTTCGCAAAGTGATTCTTTTGTGTCGTGAAAAAAGCTTGGCAGCAGATGGTGGCTCCAGCCCTGAGGTTCGAGAGATTTTGCGGATCGCAATCCGCTGCTTGCCGCACCTGGGACATCGCTTCGGATGCGCGGTGTCCGTGCAAAGCCCAATGGGCGGCGATGTTCCGGATCAATTGCGTTCTTGGCCACAGTCCCATCAGCGGCACCTCGGACAATTGACGAACTTCCGGACAGAAGAATAGTTGCCCAGCGGCCACTCCCTGCCCCCGCTCGTTGAGCGCACAGGCAACTTGAGCGAGAGATAGGTCTCGGTGAATCGGGTCACCGGATGTTTTGATGTCGGCAGGTTTCAGTTGGCGACAAATGCGAGTGACGGCTTGAGTCATTTCATGAGGAGAAGAATAGCGGTATAGCAGGTAAAGCATCGTGGGAAGCAGGCTCATCGCCCTCTCGATGTCGTGAGCCAGATATCGACTAAACGCTGTGCTGATAAGTTGAATGGCGGCAGTCGAATATCCCTGACCAGCCTGCTGCATAGCAGTTGCTCCGATGTCTCCTGCCGTTAGTAGTTGCCCTGCGGACGATGGCCGTTGTGGATTGAGATTGACGCGGGTTGACTCGTCGATACTCCGCAAGCGGGGCTTGATGCCGAGAGCGCGTAACAACGTTGCCTCATCGTTGGTGATCCACGTCGCCAATTCTGCAAGCCAAGCTTGAGTCGAACGCTGCGGATTTCGCTGCGGGAGCGACATTCCCAAAGCAGGTGCCCAATCTCGAAGCCGCCGCTCATTGAGATTCTCAAACACCGGGCTTCGGGATCGCAGCCGGACAAAACGGGAATACTCAATCCCGTGACGATGGATGAACTCGCCAATGATTGTCGCTGAGTGAGCGCAATCCGGCTTGAGCTTTTGCATTTGCGAATGCCTCCACCAAGGTTTGTCCGTTTTGTCCGGCGGGATGTGGGCTTTGGAATAATGGTCGCCGTCGATGAACTTCGTTGCGTCATCAGGCGGTGAGACTCAACAGTTCCGAGACAGCGTCACGACTAGGGAAACTTCGGCGATCACGGCACGTTTGTGATTGGAGAAACTATGACACCAATGCAGGCCCTTTGTGAACAGATGCACCAAGAACTGGCGGTTGAACTGAGCAAATTTGTCGAATCGCGATTGCTACCGGAGTTGTGGTCGCGGTTCGGGGACGACGTTGTGCAGGAGTCGTTTCAACGACTATTCAGCGGCTGGGTCAAGCAGGGATTTGATGACGATCATCCTCCGCGTGTGGTCAAGCCATTCGCTCAGGTAAGGCCGATTCTATTCGGCATTCTTCAGAACGTGATGCGTGAAATGATTCGCGCGTCCAAGCGCCACGATCATGGGTGTGAGGGTCTGGAAGCTGTTGCTGACGACAATGATTCGCACGCTGACGAGGATCAAAATCGGCTGGAAACCGCAAAGACGCTTTGCTCGGAAGTGGAGTGGTCCATCTTTGAGATGATGGCGAATGAGAATCTTGGATCGGATGAGATCGGCAGGAGGTTGGGCATGACACCCGGACGTGTTCGAACCAGAGTTCATCGGACCAGAAAGCGTCTGCGAGAGGCGGCGAATCGCGACTTCATTTGATGTACGCCAAGAGTCAACGGTTGTTCGCAGCGTTCCCACTCCGGACGCTGCGCGAGTGGTCCAGCAATTCACGTCGCTCTTCACGCGTTGTGGATGGATAGAGAGTCGCTCCTAGCATCGCGTTCACGATGGTATCGAGGTCCGACTGAACATCAGAAAGCGGCACCCCAGAGTGCGTCTTCGACGGGCCGTCCGAGAACTGTAGTTTGTCTCGAAGCTGCCAGAGTTCGAGAGCCAGTCCTTCATTCGTCAGTTGCCCCTCAATCCAATGGCTCGCGAGCGTGTCGAACTCCGTCTTGAACGGCTCGCGGCAACTGGCCCAACTGTAGCGCTTGCTCCATTGTTTTTGACTTTCGCCCTCGACCATCCTGCCCAACTCCCCACCAGTACAACTGCCTGAAGCAGCGAGAGTTGTCAAAGTGTTTTTCGGGTCCGATGACGTCGCCATTTTCTGCCCTTCGTATGGATCGATGAGCCGGTATGTGGCTCTCCCCCTCCGCAGACCCGCGCGACCGTGAGTGCTTCGAGTGACGGAATTTTATTTAATCTTGCTGATTCACGCGAAACGAATCCAGTGCCATCGTCATGAATTGGGTGGGATGATTCAAGTTGCTTGTTCTACGGGACAACCCTGACTAGCAGGTAAATCACCGTCATTCAGCCGTGTGATTGTGCGGAACACAGCGGCTGTTGAAACGATGGAATCGTCTTGGTTGGTGTTGTCGGCTCATGTTGGGTCGGCTGTGTTTGGTGAGAGTTGGTTCTTCTGAAAGGGTGGTGTGCGATGCTCTGCATTCTCGGTGTGATTGACCCTGTGACTATTGTGGTCGTTCAGTTCTTCGTGAGCCTCTTCTTCGTGCTGGCGGGAAGCTGACGATCACTCAGCGGCGAGTGCGTATGGCGGTGGCTCTTGAGCCACCGCCATACGTTGCCGTGTGAACACCTCGTCATTGGGCAGTCGGGCGAAAGTGTTATGAGTTGGGTAGCCGGGTGATCGTCATCGGCTCCCTATTAAACGAGTTGTCAAGTACAGATCGGGAGGGTGAACATGTTGAAGACTCTGGCAACGTATATCCCGTATGGGAACAACATTTACTGCCGTTACGGTATTACGACGGCGGGGGTGGTGGTGGGGTTGATATTGGCGTTGGTGATCAAGGCCATGTTGTTGGGGGGCGGTTCCTCGGGGGTGACTTATCCGGTGGAGGTGCAGTCGCCGCATGAGATTGTGCAGCGGCATTTGCAGTGGGCGGAGCAGCAACGGGCGGCGGGGGCGGAGCCGCATTTGCGGCCGGTGCGGGAGTTTTTTGAGGCGGCTCGCATGGGGAGTCGGGCGTTTGCTGAGGACTCGCTGGGGTGGGATTCCAAGTGGACGTTGGGACAGGACTATCTGACGGGGAGCAACGAGCATCCGGCCTATTTGCAGTCGCGATTCGACCAGCGGATTTTTCGGTGGGACGATCTCGATCAACTTCTGAATCAAGTGGTCGCATCGTACCTCAAGCATCTGGATGACGTGGATGCGCTGATGCTCGTACGGTTGGAGCAAGACTTGGCGACATTGCCGAGTTCATCGTTCGCGATGGGTGTCGATCAAGAGAAGTTGCACATCGTGTTGGATGAAGCCCTGGCGCAAGCCGTGGCGATGGCCCAGGGGGACTTTCGCGGGATGATCGGTCGCGAACTGGTGTCGTTCGTGGTCGGTGAAGTGTTGACGGTGGCGACCGCGTCCTTGGCGACATCCGCAGGCATCTTGGGGACAGGGGCCGCTTCTGGATGGGCAACGTTTGGAGCGGGTGTGGTGGTCGGGCTGATCGTCGATGCGGTCGTGACCGAGATCTACTCGCAGACCTTCAACCCCATCGGTGAACTGAGCGACAAGCTGAATGCTCAACTGACGCAGATGGAGAGCCTCATCGTGGACGGTGCGACGGATGCGCCCGGATTGCGAGGCAGTCTCAACAGCGTGGCCATGCGACGGGCCACTGCGATTCGCCAGTCGGTGGAGACGGCGGTCCTCGCCAATCTGAGTCCGTGAGGACGCATCTCTCTGTCCGCGTTCTCGTGTTCTTCCGGTGCGGTCCGTGTGCTTGAACGTGACGGGCCGCACGATTCCCCCTGTTCCTGCTGGAGGTGTTCCCATGATTCTCCGTGTGGTTTGTTTGTTGTCGGTGTTGTTGCCGTTTACGTCTCCCGTGCAGGCCAGCGTGGGGAGCAAGGTGGTGCAAGAGGCTCTGGAGTTTGCGACTCGCAAGTTTGGAAAAGAGGTCGCCGAAGAGGGAATCGAACAGTTGTCGAAACGGATGACGACGCTGGCGGCTCGGCATGGCGACGACTTGGTGGCAATGGCCTATCGCAAGGTGGGACCACGAGCCGGTCGGTTGGTCAGCGAAGTGGGTGAGCAGCAAGCGGACACCTTGCTGCAGCTGTTGGCTAGACACGGCGACGAAGCGATTCCGTTCGCGACGCGCGGCTCCGCACTGCAACTGGTTGGAAGATTCGGGGACGATGCGGCAGATGCCCTCGTTCGACATGGGGCCGTCGGCGAACAGTTGATCGGTACTCTCGGTGAATCCGGAGCCAAGGCGTTGACGAAAGTCTCGCCGCAGAATGGTCGCCGTCTGGCAATGCTCGCAGGCGATGGTGTCCTGAAGCCGGAACTCATGGAAGTCATCTGTCGTCACGGTGACCGAGCGTGTGAATTCGTCTTCAAGAACAAAGGGGCGTTGGCCGTTGGAGCCACGCTCGCGGCCTTCGTTGCGGCTCCGGAAGGGTTCATCGACGGGACTGTCGCGATCTCGTCAGCGGTGGCCGAACACGTCTTGGAACCGCTGGCCGAACTGCCGAAGGATCTGGCTGTCGCAACGATGCACCGCATCCCCTGGGAGCTGCTCCTCTTCCTGCTGTTCGGCCTGTTCGGGGCCGTGGCCATCGCAACGATGACCAACGCCGCCAGTGCCACCGCGTTGCAAACCGGCTGGCGGCTCGTGTGTGACCGCTGGCAGAGTTGGTTCTCCAAGCCGCGTCTGTGAGACCCGCAATCAAATCCGCAGCCGGTGTCTCAACGGCATCGGCTGCGGATGGGTTGCCGTACCACGCCCGTTCATCTCTTGAGGAGTTTCTGTCATGTCGCTGACTGTGTCGCGTTCGGAGCGAGCCGTAGATGCCGCTCAGTTTGAACGCATGGAGTTTCTGACGCTGGACCAACTGCACGTGCAGCCGCAGGTCCGCACGAAGTTCGATGAGGAGTCGCTGCAAGGACTGGCAATGAGCCTGAAAAGTGCTGGGCAATTGCTCCCGATCCGAGTTCGGTTACAGGACGGAAAGTATTTCATTGTGGATGGCGAACGACGGTTTCGGGCCGCGAAGCTGGCGGGACTCAACGGCTTGAATTGCGTTGTGGAATCGCGATCCCTGAAGGAAGGGGACATTCTGCTTCAGAACTTAATTGCAAATATCCAACGCGATGATTTGCAGCCGATGGAGAAGGCCGAGGGGTTCGCGAAGCTCATGTCGGCAACAGGTTGGATTGCGAGCGAAGTGGCCGCCAAGTCGGGCGTGTCGAACGGAACTATCACACGCTCACTGGCGTTGCTAACTCTGCCAGAGTCGATTCAAGATCAGGTAATTACGGGAGTGATACCGGCTTCAGCGGCCTACGAGCTTTCTCGTGTTGAGGATTCTGGCCAGCAGCAGGAATTGGCGAACCAGTTCGCCGCCGGGCGGCTGACTCGGGATAGGCTGGCGGGGGCGATTAAGGCTCGGGCGAAGAGTCCCGCCAAGGGCCGCATGGAAGCCCCGAGTGTGGCCACCGGTCGAGCCACGGCTCTGTTGAGTGAAGGGCGGACCGTCACGGTTGTCGGTCGTTCACTGAGCCTGGAAGGCTTTATCGGAATCCTCGAAGAGCTGCTGTTGAAAGCCAGAAAATCGAGACCCACAGGAATTGAGCTGGGGACGTTCCTTGCGCTCCTTAAAGATCAAAATCGAACTGCTTGAGGTCGCCTGACGGCATGAGATTATCGACCTGAGAGGACCCGTGTTTATTCACCATCTCGTTGGGGGAACCATTCGCCATGAAAGCCTCTGATCGTTTTTTCTCGCTGGTTGTCCCGTTGTTCATGCTGGGGCTGGTGGTCTATCACGCGAGCCTGTTTGGAACGCGTTGGGAACTCGGTCGCTACTTCATGCCGCGCACGCTGGTCGATGCGAGTGGGTTCGCTCGACCCGATGGGACGCCGCTCGATGCGTTTACGTTGCTGGTGGTTCAGTCGGGGATCGAAGAAGAGGCCGAGCTTTTCATGTGCGGGGTCTTGGCGGTGGTGCTGACGATGTTGGCCCTCGTCGTGCGCCAAGGAGTTGTGATTCGGAAGCGGCTCGCGGCCAGTCGCGCCGAACTCGATCGGTGGGAGTCGCAACGCGGTCGCAGCCACGCAGAGCGATGCGATCCGCGTTGATGAAATGCCATTGAAGCACGTTGCACTCCAAGACGGAGATCGCAGGTATCGAGCGGCTGGGATTGGCCCTTGTTCATTCGCACCGGGTTCACCGGTTTTGATCGTGAAGGGCCTGCCGTGGATGTGCCGCTGCCATATGTCGTGTCTGCCGTCTTGGCGATTACGGCTCTATTGCTGTTGATGATCGCGTACCAGTCCAAGCAACGGCGCGCGGCAGGGCCGAGTGATCCGCTGGAAGCGACGCTGTTCCATTGGACTCCGCACGACCCGTTCTCCGTGAGGTCATTGCTCAACGGTGGGATTTTCATTGCTGGCATCGTTGGCTCCGGCAAGACGAGTTCATCTGGAAAGCTGATTGGCACGAGTATCGTCCGTTACACGGACGGCAAAGTTCCGAAGAGTGGCGGGCTGATCCTTGCAGCCAAGCCGGAAGATTTAGCGATGTGGCAGGGCATCTTCGCTGCTGCGGGGCGAAGCCAAGACCTGCGTGTCTTCTCGCCATCTGAGCCTTTGAGGTTCAGCTTTTTAGACTATGAGATGAGGAACGGGGGACATACTCGCAATATCACGAAGTGCATTCTCACGATCGGGGAATCGCTGCGGTCGAGTGATTCCGGCGGCGGGTCGGACCAAGACCCGTTCTGGCCACAGCAGACTGAACGAATGATTTATAACTCAGTTGAGATCGTGAAGCACGCGACTGGCAAGGTGTCGGCTCCCGACCTTCAGAAGTTCATCCTCGGGGCCGCTCAGACCCCGGAACAACTTTCGAGCGATGCGTGGCGGGCAGGCTTTCATTGCCGGTGTTTGGAAGCGGCTTACAACGCTGCGAAGTCGCCCGTTGAGTCGCATGATGTCGGGATGTCGACGGACTTCTGGGCCGATGAATATACCAAGATGGCTGACAAAACGCGGAGCAGCATTCTTGCTTCCGTGATGGGGTTGCTTCACGTCTTCAATACGGGGATTGTTCGAGAGTTGGTTTCGGAAACAACGAACATCACACCTGACGATATGTTCAACGGGACGTGGGTGTTGGTCAACATGTCGCCGACGGAATGGGGTGATATCGGTAGCTTCATCTGTGCGGGTTGGAAATATCTCACGCAACGCCGCGTGCTGCGGCGTGAGGCCAAGCCGGGCGATTGCATCAACGTGATTTGGGTAGACGAAGCCCAGCAGCATGTGAATTCGTTCGACGCTCAGTATTTGGCCCAATGCCGGTCGCACCTCGGTTGCATGGTCTATATCGCGCATGGACTACCCGACTTCTATGCCGCCCTCAAGGGCGAAACGGGCAAGCAGCAGGCGCACGCCCTGCTCGCCAACTTCACTCACACCATTTTGCACGCTGTCGATACCGAAACCGCCGAGTGGGCGGCGAGAAAACTCGGAAAGCGGCGCGAGACGTTGTTCGGTGGTTCATCGTCTCCAACGGGCGATATCTGTGACGACTTGTTCGGGCAGAGCCGGTTCACCGGCTCGTTCTCCGAACACTATGAAAACATCGTGCAGGAAAACGTCTTCATGAACGGCCTTCGCACGGGCGGCAAGGCGAATGGTCTCGCCTGCGATGCCATCGTCATCAAGTCGGGACTGCCGTTCTCAACTGGCGAGAACTGGATTCATCGAACCTTTCTTCAGGAGTAATCATGTCTC
>JAYSQC010000293.1:0-13249 GCA_043721755.1 Schlesneria sp. | reverse complement strand
CTGAGGCTTTGCGAAGGAAGCCCCGGGGTTTCGCGAAGACGCTCCAACCCCGGCCACCCGACCACCAACCCCCAAACTTAGTGTTGACGAAGCACTAGGCTTTGTTTTGAAACTCACCCCACCGGGCTTGTCCCGGAGGAATCAGGTTTTTGCACTACTCGATGACTATCGGATTTTGAAGTAGTGCAAAGACCTGAAGACCACCCCGACAAGCGGGGTGGGGTTTCAAAACAAAGTCGAGTGTGACACGACGCCGTTTTGGCCATCGCCGCGCGAGGCGTTGCCCACGCGGTGAAACGAGGCAGGCGAGGTTCGTCTCGCTACCTCGCCGCGAGCACCTCGAACAGATGCCGAATCTCGTCGTCGATCTCATCGGACGTGGCGACGGTGTGAGCGATCTCATCGCGCAGGAGTTGGCGGTAACGCTTGCGAAGTCGATGCGCGGCGACGCGCGCGGCCGCTTCGGTCGTGTCCAATTGCCGCGCCGCCTCGGCGTAGTTGGCCGTGTCGCGTGCGAGTGACAGGAACGGTTGGAGTGTCTCGAACTGGCCGAGCTTTCCCGCCGCTTGGTGTTCGTCGCGCAGCCGGTTCAGAACTCGTTCGAGCAGCGCGAGTGCCCACTGCCTTTCAAAGAGACGTTCGGCGGTGAGGTCGTGTGACGGATCGGTCAGGTAACGCGACTCGCCCGATTCCCAATCGAAGGCGGCGGCATCGAGTGAACCGATGCGGTGCTGACCGCCGCGTTTGATGGCCCGTTCACGGTCGATCTCGTTCGCGATGAAGTGCTTGATAGCCGCGAGCAGGAACGCCCGAAAGCGGCCGCGCTCGGGAGCGACCTCGTCGAGGAAGTCCTGCTCCAATAGGCGCGCAAAAAATCCCTGCGTCCGGTCCTGAGCTTCGTGCCCGTCGCGCGATCGCTTCCTCACGAAAGCGTAGAGCGGATACCAGTAGGCTTGGCACAAGTCGGCCAACGCCGCACGGGCCCGCGGTGCCGTCTTGTCCTTGACTCGGAGGACGAGACTCCACCGCGTCGTCGCGAATCGGGGCGAGGGACCGCACGGTGCTGACGGGAGTGGTGTCATCTGGGTTTCCCAACAACGGTGAAGCAGGCGATCGGGCGGGGGACACGGCCAGGCCGCAGATCGTACACGCCGTTCCAAAAATTTTTTGTAACGTTCTCGGAAAGAAACTTCTCTTGTACGCAGCACGGGCGGTTCGCCTGTGTCTGCCATACAACCGCATCGCATCTGGTCTTCCTCATTTTGCCTGCACATCATTCTGTGATCGAAACGACAGAATGATGTGCAGGCAAAATGATGAAGCGGCTGAAACACTGACGAACGAGGTGCCGGATCATGACTGAGTCCACGAGATGTCCGCAGTGTTCCGGTGAGATGCCCGCGAACTTTCCGCCGGGGGTTTGTCCGGCCTGTTTGCTAAAGCAGGGGATGTCGCCGAGTACGCTGACCGGCGCGGCGGGCGAGGAGAGTAGCGCGGGTGACTCGCACGTGAGCGGTCTCGGACGCAGGCATAGTTGGACGCCGCCGACTCCTGCGGAATTGGCTCCGCGATTTCCTCAGCTTGAGATTGCCGAGTTGCTTGGTCAGGGTGGCATGGGGGCGGTCTACAAGGTGCGCCAGAAGGAACTCGACCGTTGGGCCGCCCTCAAGATTCTGCCGGGTGAAGTGGCGAGCGACCCGAACTTTGCCGAGCGGTTTCAGCGCGAGGCCCGCGCGCTGGCGCAGCTCAGTCATCAACACATCGTCACCGTGTACGAGTTCGGCCAGCGCGACGGCGTCTTCTTCCTGCTGATGGAGTTCGTCGATGGCGTCACGTTGCGGCAGGCGATTCGCGCCGGGACATCAGGCAATCCCGTGAGCGGCAGGGCGCTAGCCGCCGGTCCTGTGCAATTACCGGCGGCTAGCGCCTTGCCGCTCACGGGGAACGATCACGGAATGGCGTTTCCGCCCCATTCCCCTTTGGCCGCGACGATCGATGCTCCCCAGGCGCTCGCCATCGTCACACAGTTGTGCGACGCCCTGCAGTTCGCTCACGAGGAAGGGATCGTCCATCGCGACATCAAGCCCGAAAATATTCTGATCGACAAACGCGGCCGCGTGAAAATCGCCGACTTCGGTTTGGCGAAGCTGCTCGGCAAGCAACCCAACTTTCCGACCCTGACCGGCACGCATCAGATCATGGGGACGCCGGTCTACATGGCTCCCGAGCAGATGGAGGGGACGAAGGGCGTCGATCATCGCGCCGACATCTTTTCGTTGGGCGTCGTCTTCTACGAACTGCTCACGGGCGAGTTGCCTCTCGGCCGCTTCGCCCCGCCGTCGCAGAAGTACTCGCTCGACGTGCGCCTCGACGAGGTCGTCCTCCGCACGCTCGAAAAGGAACCCGACCGCCGCTACCAACAGGCCAGCGAGGTCAAACTCGACGTGGAATCGATCCGCAGCCAACCCGTCGCCGGCATACCAACAAAGCAGGAGTCGCCTCGGCATTCGTGGACGCTCCGCCGATTGGCAATGTTGTTGTCGATTGCGGTGTTGGGGACGTTCGTGTGCTTGGCGGGATTCGTCGTCGTCGCGAACGGGCTGTACTACTCACTCTTCAAACCGCAACCAGCCTACATCGACATCTCTGACATCAGTTCCGGGAACTCGTATAAAAGTCAGACATTTGTCTCTCCACCCGCCATCGATTGGGAGCTGCGACGAATTGAACAGCAGCGTCAGGAACAGACGCGACAGCAACAACTGGAGTTGGCGGCTCGCGACCCTCTCGAAGTGAACGCCGTCGTGCAGTTCACGGCTGACGGCGTGAAGCTGCATCCGCGCAGCATCGGTAGCTTGCTGACACCCGAACAACGAATCCTCGTCGAGAAGATTCTCACCGACATTCACCGGGAGTATCTCAAGGCCGAAGCCGGTCATTGTGAGTTTGAAACGGAAAATGCCTTTCAAACAGTCACGATCAGCCCGTTTGGAGAAGACCTTGTCCGGCTGGAGAACGAACTGTGGACTGCGGTTGATACTCAGCTTCCGATCTCCGCCCAAAAGTTGCTTCGCCTCAACCTGCCGCTGTACACGGACCACACCCAGCGGTTGCCACAAGTTTCCACGTCTGACGGGGAGGGAAATCCCTTCGGCAGCGCAGGGGGAAGCGGAGGCATGGCGATGTTTTCAGAGTCCAGTCCCGTCGGGGCCGGCTCGTTTGGTGGAAGTGGCATGATGGGCCACATGGAGGCTCCCGCGTACCTCCGCTACCAACAGCTCCTCGGCTGGAAGCAAACCTATTTGCCGATGCACATCAGCATCGGACGGCGGGGCAAGTGGTTCACATGGACGCTCAAGCACCGAACTCCGGAAGTTCGTCCTGCTGCCGCCGCCTACGCAAGCGAACCAGCCATGCAGATCGTCACGCTCGATCACGGCGAAGCCCCCGAACTCCCGTCCGGCTTGAAACGCTTCTGGCGCGAAGCTGGTTCCGATGGGGTCGTTTCAACCGGCGGTGACTCAGCGACGAGTGCAACAATTCCTTTGAACGACAGCCCCGAGGCGGCGTATCAGCGGCAGCATCAAGCCCTCATCACTCGACAATGGAAAAAGTACGCGGACACCTTCACCGAAGAGGCACGCGATGAGTTCTCGTTCCTGATGTTGCTGGGGTGCAGGGACGATGAAGGTGCTGTGTTCATGGAAGCGATGCGCAAGGCTTGCCCGGTTTTGAACCGGCGGCCCGATGAGTTGAAGGTCAGCCTCAACGACTTCGCGCAGAAGTATCGTCAGACTCCACCCACGCCCGCCGAATTCCGGGCTGCGGCGACACCATTCATTCGCCAAGTGTTGGGCGAACAATCCAAAGCCTTCTTCAAGAATGTGGAAGAAATCCGTCACAAGGATGCCGGGAACCTTGCGGCGACGGATATTGAATGGGGCGCATTGAAGATGCTGTCCACGGATGAAAACGAAGCTCATGGAAGCCTCGTCGGCCTTGCAGACTTCCCCGCTGAACACGGCAATCCGATCACCTTCAAGCGACAGAATGGCCAATGGAAGATCGACAGTCTGGAAGAGCTTCCCATGCACCTTGAGAGTTTTCTCTCCGGTGAATTGAAGCGGAGCCCGCGTTCGTCCTTACCGTCACCACCCGATCGCAGCTTCGAGGTGACTCGCTCACTCGATGTATCATTGCGCGAACTCGACGCGCTGCGAGCCGCCGACAAGACGCCGTGGGAAGTGGTCGAGCAGCGGGCGAACGAGTTGCTCGCGAAGTACACGACGCCCGCAGACAAAGGGCGGATTCATTGGATGGCGGCACATGTGTACGGGCAGAGCGACATTCGCGGGCACGCGGCCGACGTGATCCGTCATGCGCAGGAGGCCCTCAAGTACGAACGCGATCCGGTGCAACGGGGCTGGCTGTACATGTGCCTCGGCGATGCGGCGGGGTTGGAACCGAAGAGCAAGGAAGAGGCGACTCGTTGGTATCTGAAGGGCTATCTTGAACTGCTGTCGTTCAACTTGCCGGACAAGGCTCCCGAGTTGCCGTCGGTCGGCAAGTATGGTGGCGACTTGCGAGGCAGCTCGAACGGTGAAGTCGATTCGGAACTCATCGGCATCGAAGTGAAACGGGCTGCTGAGATGAAGGCTCGTCAAGATGCCGAGTTCACGCGCGAACTGGTCTCCCGCCGGGACATCTACATTCGCCAGTTGGCGGACTTGGATGCGCGAGGCAACCCGCTCGACGGCAAAGATGCCAAACCCGAAAGCCAGCTGCGCGCGATTGCCACCGAGGTTCTGCGCGATCAGACTGCCATCGAACAGTTGCTGAAGCGAGTGGCGTTGTCGAAGCCGATCTTGGACGAGAAGCCGCCCGAGTGATGGGCCGAGCGTGAGCAGACCCCATCCCGCTGGTCGGGATGGTGAATGAGACGGTGGGCTATACTTCGCGCGGCCGAAACTGAGTCGTTTAACCGCGTGGGCAACGCCCCGCGCGTCGAGCGATGTGGAACGCTGTTTTGCCATCGACGCGCGGGGCGTTGCCCACGCGGTTAAACGAGGTAATGGACTCATTCATGGCCGCGCGAAGTATAAAATCACAGCCGGCAACGCGTATGTTCCACTGCGATCCAATCCCTTTCCGATCGAAACCTGACGCGAGCGAAGGGGCGTGTGCGGTCTCTTTTCGCTCGCGGGCCGGGCTTCGATCAGAGGCATTGACGAATTTCCGGGGCCGTAGCGGACTCACACTGAAAGCCGTTCACCGCATCATGACTTCGCCCATCGCAGACTGGCAGTTCGCTCGCAGTTCCTCATCAACGCTGGAAGTGTTCCTGTTGGGAACGGTCGATTTCGCGTCGGCTCTCGGGTTGCAGGCTCGGCTACGCGATCAACTCGCGGCGCGCGTGGACACGCACGGGATCGTCCTCCTCTGCGAGCATCCGCCGACGATCTCGATTGGACGCGAAGGGAGCTTCGCCGACGTGTTGGTGGAGCGGGAAGAACTCGTCAGTCGGCGGATGGATGTGAGGTGGGTCAATCGCGGCGGCGGAGCCTTCGTTCACGCACCGGGGCAAGTCGCGGTCTATCCGCTCCTGCCGCTCGACCGTTTGAAACTCGGTCTGCTCGATTTCCGCAGCCGTCTCGAACAGACGCTGCTGCGTGCGGCGGAAGACTTGGATGTCGCGGCCACTCGCAGTGAAGTCTCGCCGGGAGCCGAGTGTCGTTGCGGGCAGTTCGCGTTCATCGGCGCGGGGGTGCGTTCGTGGGTGACTCACGGCGGAATGGTCGTCAACGTGTCGATCACACAGGAGTGCTTGGACCTCGTACGTTGGACAGCTTCACCCCTGCGCATCACCACGCTGGAGGCTCAACGCATGAAGCCGACCTCCCTGGCGTCGGTTCGCGAATGTCTGATCCGCCGTTTGGCCGAGTCCTTCGGCTATGACGACTATCAAATTCACACCGGCCACCCGCTGCTGCAACGGACGACGCGCAAGGTCTACGTGTTTGGATAGCGGCCCGTTGAACAAGCGTAGGGTAAGCGTCTCGCTTGCCCGCTCGTGCGACGAGAACGCTCCTGCGACGAGAAAACGGGCAAGCGAGACGCTTACCCTACGTTGTGATTGCCCACGATTCGCAATGCCTTTTTGAACGTGCGATCAACTGTTAGAAACACGACGCCGCTGTTTCTCTGCCGTGTTGAACGTCCCGCCCCATCTCACTGCGAAAGATCCTCATGAGCGATCCCGTGTTTATCTTCGATGTGCATCTCGATCTCAGCATGAACGCCTTGGAGTGGAATCGTGACCTGCGCTGGTCGCAGGAGAAGATTCGTCGCTGGGAACAGTTCATGAAGGACAAAGTCGATCGAGGCAACAACACGGTCTGCTTCCCGGAAATGCGTCGCGGTCGGATTGGGCTGTGTGTGGCAACGCAGATCGGCCGGTACTCGCCCTACTTCCATCGGCTGCCGGGTTGGAATTCGCCCGAACAGGCGCGGGCGCAAACGCAGGGGCAGCTCGCGTGGTACCGCATCATGGAAGAGGCGGGTGAGATGGTGCAGATTCGCAATCGGGCACAGCTCGACCAGCACTTGGACCTGTGGTTGAAGTCGCCCCCGTCTGACGACGGCAGCGCGTCTGTCATCGAGTCGCGGAAGCAACCCGCTCAACTTCCAATCGGCTACATCCTGAGCCTCGAAGGGGCCGACTCAATCCTCACGCTGAAGCATCTGGAGCGGAGCTATGAGGACGGTTTGCGAGCACTCGGGCCAGCGCACTATGGACCGGGACGCTACGCGCACGGGACCGATGCCGAGGGACCGTTGTCGCCGCAAGGAAAGGATTTGCTCAAGGAGATGCAGCGGCTCGGGATCATTCTCGACGTGACGCATCTGTGCGACGAGTGCTTCTGGGATGCGCTCGATGTGTACGACGGGCCGCTGTGGGCGAGTCATCAGAATTGCCGAACACTCGCGCCGTGGAATCGCCAGTTCGCGGACGACCAGATCAAGGCGGTCATCGAACGGGGCGGAGTCCTTGGCATGGCGTTCGACGCAATCATGATGGTCCCCGGCTGGATGCACCTCCGCAGCAAGCCGTCCGACTTCCAACTCAAGATCGAGCGCATCTGTGACCACATCGACCACATCTGCCAATTGGCCGGCAACGCAAAGCACGTCGGCATCGGTACTGACCTCGACGGCGGCTTCGGCACTGAGCAGACGCCGATGGACATGGACTCGATTGCCGACCTGCAAACACTGCCGGGCCTGCTGAAAAAGCGGGGCTACTCGGACGCGGACATCAACGGAATCATGTCCGGCAACTTCATCGCGTTTTTGCGCCGAACGTGGAAATGATCTCGGCCCATTTGGTTCGGACTGTTGTCGGTTACGTTGGTGCTGGCGAAGCCGAACTCGAACGCGTTCCATGACGTGACCGACAGAAGTCAAAGTCGTAGGCACATTCCCTGTGCCGTTCACCGAATTCCTCTGCGAATCACGGTCTCGCGGACGGCACACGGAGTGTGCCTGCTACTTTTGTCGGACACGTCTTCCATACCTGACGCCGCCCCGCTCAGAGGCAACATTACTGACCGCGTGAGGTATCATCGCTGCAGGAAACCTCGAACCTCTCATGGGTGGCCGCGAGAGGTATAACCTCAGCCAAGAGATGCATCTGAATCGCTGATTTCTTCTTTTCCCTTTGAGGAGTTCTCTGATGCCGTACTGCCATCGACTTCTGTGTGAATTCTCCCTGCGTCGCTGTCTGCTGAGTGTCGCGACATTGGTCGCAGTACTCGCCGCCGCCGTTCCCGTACAGGCCCAAACCCTTGCGAGGTGCGGGGCGGGATGGCTCGAAAAGGTCGATGGCTACCATGTGCTGCACCTGAAGGGGACGCCCTACGAGATGGGCTTTCAACACGGGGCGTTGCTCAAAGATCACGTCAAGCAAAACCTCAAGACACTGCTCGTCGATAAGGCCAGCGAGGCGACGCTGGTTGATGCGGGGCCGATCAAGGTGACGCCCCGCGCGGCCATTGAGATGATCGTGGCGATTCAAGAGCCGCACATCGCGCCGCGCTACGTTGAAGAAATCAAAGGCTTGTCGGACGGAGCGGGCATCTCGGTGTCTGACGCGCGCGCCGCGAACTTTATCCCCGAACTGTTTCATTGCAGCGGCTTCTCACTCGCCAAGTCGGCCACCAAGAATGGCAACCTGCTGCATGGTCGAGTCCTCGATTACGCCACCGATTGGGGTCTGCAAGATCACGCGGTTGTCGTCGTGTATGAACCCGCAGGCCGCTTGCCGTGGGTGAACATCGGTTACGCGGGCTTCCTCGGTTCGGTGACCGGAATGAATGCGGAACACGTCTCGATCGGTGAAATGGGTGGTGGTGGCCTCGGTCACTGGAACGGTCGCCCGATGACCTTGATCGTGCGCGAGGCACTGGAAACCGCGAAGTCGCTCGAAGAAGCCGTCGCCGTCTTTCGCGACGGGCCGCGCACCTGCCAGTACTACTACGTCGTGGCCGATGGTGAGACGAATGAGGCGGTCGGCATGGAAGCGTCGTGGAACGTCTTCACGGTCGTCCCTCCCGGCGAAGCACATCCGCTGCTGCCGACGCCGGTCAAAGATTGCGTGCTGCTGTCGGCTGGTTCGCGCTATGAAGAACTCGTGAAACGAGCCGCCGCCGGGCACGGCCAGTTCACGGCGGAAGAGGCTCTGCGACTGATGGACCGCCCGGTCGCGATGAGTTCCAACCTGCACAACGTCTTGTTTGAACCCGCCACGACAAAGTTCTGGGTTGCCAACGCCAGCGCCGACAAACGCCCCGCTGCCGAACAAAAATACTTCTCATTCCAACTGAGCGATTTGCTCAAACGCCGCCCAGCGGGAGGCAGCCCCGAACTGCCGATGGCGACCAAGTCGCCGTAGCCCGGAAGATTCATGAGGAACCACGAAATACTCGAAAGGCCCAGCGCGGCTTCACTTCGTTCCGCCGCAACCCAAGTGTGTCTCTTGGGCGTCAGCCCTCTTTTCAGAATCGGAGCGGGGTGGCGTCAGCTCCCTGGTTCTTGGAGTTCCAGGTCACTGAAGAAGGGCTAACGCCCGAAGACCCAGGGGGCTGACGCCACCCCGCTCCGAAATTCATCGGACAGGACTCACGCGACAAAAGCGTCACCACAATTCTTCGCGCCCCGCGAAGAAACGAAACGTGAGTAGTACGAAAGGGAAGAGAGTTGCGGTCAGAGCCTCTCAAGACAGTGCGCGTCGTGCCCTTGCGGTCAGGACTCTTGTCTCTGCTTCACTTCCGAGTCTTTCGTGGTGAATCATCCGGGGTAGCGCCGGTTCCACCGGCCATTTTTCCAAGGCTGCTCCCCGCACGTCAGGAACGAAATGGCCAAGTACGGCCCGGCTACTCGCCAAGGTACGCATCCTTCACCCGCTGGTCGTTCAGCAGTGAACTGGCCTTGTCGCTCATCGTGATCGTGCCGGTTTCCATGACGTAGCCGCGATGAGCCAGCTTCAGGGCGAGGCGGGCGTTTTGTTCGACGATCAGGACGGACATCCCCTCCTCGGCGTTGAGCCGACGGATCACGTCGAAGATCTTCAGCACAATCAGCGGAGCCAGGCCGAGCGACGGTTCATCGAGCAGCAGCAGTTTGGGACGGCCGAGTAACGCGCGGGCGACCGCCAGCATCTGTTGCTCGCCGCCGGAGAGCGTTCCGCCGAGCTGGTCTTTCCGCTCGCGCAGGATCGGAAACAGTTCGTAGGCGTGGTCGATGTCCTGCTTGATCCCGGCCGTGTCGTGGCGCGTGTAGGCACCGAGTTCGAGGTTCTCCAGCACCGTCAGCCTCGGGAAAATCTTGCGGCCTTCGGGGGACTGGCACAGGCCGAGCCGAACGATCTCGTGCGGCGGCAGGTTCTGAATCTCACGCCCTTGAAACACGATGCGGCCCGCGCGGGCACGGACGGCCCCCGAGATCGTCATCAGCGTCGTGGTCTTCCCCGCGCCGTTGGCTCCGATCATCGTGACAATCTCACCCTCGTTGACTTCCAGTGAAATATCCTTCAACACCTCGATCGGCCCGTAGCCCGCGTGCAGGTGTTCGACGGTCAGGAGCTTGGCCACTGGTGAGGCTTTCGATGAGAGTTTGCGAGGCCGGGACGGAGGTGATTGCAAATTGGTAATTGCAAATTGATAAATGAAGAGGAGAACAATGACGAGGAAACCTCGCCCCGGTTCTCCGTCTTCCATTTTGCAATTACCAATTATCGATTGTCATTTATCAATTCCCCTCTTCTTCAACTGACTTCTTCCTTACCGAGGTACGCTTCGATGACGCGCGGGTTGGCGCGAACTTCGGCGGGAGTGCCTTCGGCGATTTTCTGGCCGTAGTCCAAGACGGCGATTCGATCCGAGATGTCCATCACCAGCTTCATGTGATGCTCGATCAGCAGCACCGTCACGCCGGTGTCGCGGATGCGGCGGATCAGGTGCATCAGTTCTTCCGACTCGGTCGGGTTCATGCCGGCGGCCGGTTCGTCGAGCAGCAGCAGCTTCGGATCGGACGCGAGGGCCCGTGCGATTTCGAGTCGCCTCTGTTCACCATACGGCAGGTTTTTGGCGAGGTCGTTTTGTTTCGGCTTCAGGCTGACAAAGTCGAGTAGTTCGCGGGCGCGCTCGCGCCGCTCGATTTCATTGCGGCGTTGGGCCGGAGTGTGCAGCAGCATCCCGAACAAGTTGGGCGAGAAACTGCGGTCCATCCCAACGAGCACGTTCTCCAGCACGGTCATGTTTTGAAACAGGCGGATGTTCTGAAACGTGCGGGCGATCCCGGCGAGGGCGATCACATCGGGAGTCCGCCGCGACCGCTGCCAGATCGAATACGTTCCGAGACCGCCGACCACCATCCCACCCAGCAGCGCCAGCCACTGGTTGCGGCGGTGAGTCGTCTGTTCGGCGGCGATCTCTTTCAACTGAGCCAGTTTTGTTTTGGCGGTGTCTGCATCGGGGGCCGACAACAGTTCGCGCTGTCCATCGCCCGAGAGGAATTTTTGTTGGCCATCACGCTCGACGAACTTTCCGTCTCCGCTCGCCAAGATGATCGCCTCGGTGAAGTTGTCGCGCGTCGCCAGCGCCTGTTTGAGATTGGGGGCGGTCGCCAACAGTCGTGTGCTGGTCGCCGGGACAACCTGCCAGCGGCTGCCTCGTCGGACGAGACCCGGCTCGCCGCGAAGCTGCCGCAGGGCATCGCGCCGTGCGTTGGGCGAGTCGAACCGCCAGCGTTCGGCTCGCAGGAACTCAGTTCGGCTGAGTTGCCCGTCGCCGTTGTCGTCACCTCGCGCGAGTCGTTTGCTTGGTTCCAGGGCAGCTTCGTCGTTCAACTCGCCCAGTGAGATTTGGCCATCGGCGTTCGCGTCGTATTTCGCGAAGTCAGCCGCCGCTTTCGGGGGTTGCCGTGCCTCGTCGTCGTTGTTGTTCTTGATCGCCACACGCCACAGGGTGTCGATGTTCGCCATCACCAGCATCGCGGCGACTCCCGTCACGAGGGCCACCGCGGCGCAGGCCGCGTAGATGCGCCATGTCGCCGGGCGGCGCAGTTCGCGGTCGTTGAAGACGATCTCACCGCTCGTCGGGGCGTAGATGCCGGTGACGGCGTTGAAGACGGTCGTCTTCCCCGCGCCGTTGGGGCCGATGATCGAGTAGATCTTGTACGGCTCGACCTCCAGATCGAAGCCGTTCACGGCGGTCAGGCCGCCGAAACGCATCGTCAATTTGCGGAGGGAGAGCAGGGCCATCGGGTCGGGTTCCAGTTCCGTGTGGGTTTCGTTTAACCGCGTGGGCAACGCCCCGCGTGTCGTGCGACGTTGGATCGCGTTTCACCGTTCGACGCGCGGGGCGTTGCCCACGCGGTTAAACGAGTTATTCCTGATCGTTCGAGGTTTCTGGGTTACAAACCGGCCCCACGTTTGGCGGGTAGCAGTCCAGCGGGGCGGTATCGCATCATCAGCACCAGCGCCAGTCCGAAGATGATCAGTCGCCAGTTGGTGAACATCAGGAAGCGGCTGCCACTCGGGTTGATGTTGGCCTTCTGGATGGCTCCGTCGAGCATCGGGGCAAAAACATTGTCGAAACCGATCAGCAACATGGAGCCGACGATGACACCGCGAATGCTCCCCAATCCGCCAAGGATCACGCACGCGAGGACGATGATCGACCGGTTGAAATCGTAGGCATCGGGACCGGCCGTCGTGGTCAGCTTCGTCGCGTAGAGGCTCCCCGCCAAACCGGCCAGTGCCGAGCCGACCGCGAACGCCGCCAGCTTCGCGCGGGGGGCGTTGATTCCCATGCAGGTCGCCGCGAGCTCGTCCTCGCGAATCGCGACCCAGGCCCGGCCGAGTCGCGAGCGTTCGAGATTCCGCAGCAGCCAGACAATTCCAACCAACAGCACGAGCGTCAGGTAATAGAACGGCCGCATGTCGTCGCTCCAACTTCCCGTCGAGAGACCGAGCCAGCGCAGGTTCGGCGGCGGGATTGGATTCAACGCGCGAGACCCCGCCGTGATCTCTTCGAGGTTACGAAGCGAGAACCGCACGACTTCGCCAAATCCCAGCGTGACGAGGGCCAGATAGTCGCCTCGCAACCGCAACGTCGGTGCGCCGAGCATGACTCCCGCCAGCGCCGCTCCCGCCGTGGACAAGACGAGAGCCAGCCAGAAGCCGCACTCAAACGGATATCCCGGAACGGTCAGGATGCCGGTGAGATACGCTCCGATTCCGAAGAAGGCTCCCATCCCGAGATGCAACAGGCCGGTGTAGCCGACGATCACGTTCAGCCCCAGCGCGAGGATCGTCAGGATGAAGATGATCGGAAGCTGACTCGCCACACGGTCGAGGAATTCCTGAACGGGAACGAACAGAATCACCTCGGGCAGATGCAACGCACGCCAACCGAGCGGAAGAGCCGGGAACAGCAGCAGGACGAGCAGTCCGACCAGTTCGGGCAGCAGCGGCTTCAAGGACGAGAGACAAGAGGATTTCATCGGCACCCCCGATCAGGATGCGATTGAAAAGAATTAGGTGAGCCGGGCGGCGTCAGCCCCCGGACTCTTCGCTGCGGAGTCTGGGGGCTGACGCCGCAGCGAAGAGTCCGGGGGCTGACGCCGCCCGGCTCACCTAATTCTTTTCAATCGCATCCTGATCGGGGGTGCCGATGAAATCCTCTTGTCT
>JAYSQC010000292.1:0-14757 GCA_043721755.1 Schlesneria sp. | reverse complement strand
CCGCTTTGGCAGCGTCCCCAAACTCTTCCGCCCGGCCACGCCCGACCGCATCATTTGCACGAAGTTGCGGAGCATCTTGCCGTTGTCGATCACGCGGTCGAAGACCTCGGCCATCAAGCCGGGACTCTTCACTGACAGGACCGCACACAACAGTGCGGGCATGTCCTTCATGTGACCGCGCTGCCGCACGAACAACGCCGTGCGAGCGATGAACTCCGGCTCGACTTCTTCGCACAGCGCGAGGACTCGTTCGAGCTGTTCGTCGGCGGTCGCATAGAACGTCTGGCTGAAGCAGCCCGTGCAGGCGTACTGCGCCAACGCTTGCTGCGGCGACCGACGATACGCCTGACCACCGGCCTCATTACAGACGTTGGTCTTCGGCAACAGCCGTCCGGCGATCGACTGGAAGAGAGCCTTGTTGGCCATGCTGGGAACTCCGTTGAGAGGCGTTAGACGATGAGAGGCAGATGCCCCGGACACACCAACCCGAAGCGTGAGCGAGGACTGCGGGGCATCTCTTATGGAGTCGTCCGACGTTTTAGGGGGGAGTCCGATTGGAGAGAACCGGACGATGTCCACCGTCTTCATCCTGAAGGGATGTCAGCCATTAGCCGGGAGTTGAGCGAAGCGACACCCCCGGAAGAGGTCGAGCAAATGGCGGTGGCATCCTGAAGGGATGCTGGCACGGTGCCAACGGGCTGACATCAGGCACCTGCCAGCATCCCTTCAGGATGCAAATCCCATTTCGGTGCCGTCGTACCGGGGGTGTCGCAGACGCTCAACCCCCGGCTAATTGCTGACATCCCTTCGGGATCAAAACGACGGACTGCATCCCGTTCACTTGGATCCCCCCAAAACCTCGGATGAACCACTAACCCGAAGCGTCAGCGAGGACTCGCGTTGCCTCCTCGCTGACGCTTCGGGTTAGTGTCAGCCACTTCCGCGTGAGGTATCTCGCTGCCGTTTGGCAAGCTGCGCGGTTGGCGTGTCTTGCCGCAAGCCCGAGGGGGATTTTCTGGATGGCATGAGCCGTGACTGCCGATGAAACGGGATGTGTCGAAAAGTCTGCGCGAGCGAACCGTTTGCATTCCAAACACCCGCTCCACGCGCTGTCATCCGAGGCCGTTCCATGTTGTGTTCACGCCAATCGGGCCGATGGCTCTCCGCGATCACTGCGGCAGTAATCGCCGGAGAGGTGTGTCTTCAGGGAGCAGCATCGGCTCAGGGACCGCGAACCAATTCCAGGCCTCTCCCAAATCCCAAGATCATCACTTGGCGAGCGGCGGAAACGACTCAAGAGAATTGTGTGGCCATTCTCGGTGAGATCGCCACTCCGGGAGCGTACTGCCTCGAAGCGCGATCACTCTCATTGCAGACGCTGGTTCGGCGGGCGGGCGGTGTGACGGAAGAAGCCTCGATGGCGATTCGCCTCATTCGCCATGAGCGTGTCAATCAGACGCTGTTCCTGTCGCCTCAATCCGACACGCCACTGCTGCCGGGTGATGTGCTGATCGTGGAGTCAAAGCGGGCGACGCTGGGGACCAGCAAGGTGCTGAACGTTGGCAATCCCGCGAACGGCGTTCGTCGAGTGGCAGCCCAAACGGGCGACTCGCAGGGAGTTCAGGTCGCGTACTTGAATGTGCTCGACCGCCCCGTGGTCGTGAAGCTGCGGAACGAGGAAGCGCGACTTGACCACATCGTGCAGATGCTCGGTCAACCGGTGGAGCTGGCAGGCTCGGTGCAGGTGCTTGGCCCGGATCGAAGCTCCCACGCGGCACAACTCGCGACCGCCTCGCCGAGACTGACGGATGGGACCGTGCTGGTCTTTCGGAAGGGATCGGTCAACCGCAATAAGCTGCCCGCCACTCTGCCCAAACCGTATGACTCGGAGATCGCGGCGGGGGCGTTCCCGTCCCTGATTGGCGGCGCGCTGGGTCAGTCCGCCGAGTTGCGCAGTGTTGGACAACTGGCTCCGCTGCTGATTGCTCCCGGTCAAGAAACGGCGTTCTCACCGGCACCTTTCAGCGAGCCGGTGCCGTCACCTCAAGCCCCGGTCTTGAGCGTCCCCGCGTTCCACTCCGACCCGCCTTCACTTCAGTCTCCGCCCGTAAAAAGTGGTTCGAGGCCTGAGGCACAACCGCCGCGCGTGGAGGCTCAGCCATCCCAGATGCCACTCCCCGAGACACCGATCGTGTCGAGTCGGCCGCGCGTGGCGACGCTCCCGTTCACGGGATCGGCACCGATGCGGAGTTCGTCGAGTCGCGGGCCGATCGAGCCGGAGCCGAATGCTCCACCACCGGAAGAAGCGCAGCCAGCGCGACCTCAGCAAGATCGAGGAGTGGGTCGGTTCGATTCCGCACCGTCGCTCCCCACTTCGCACGCCGCACTCGAAACACTGTCCGGTTCCAAGGACTCCGCCCGTTTGTCGGATTCCGATCTCGCGGCGAATGAGAGCGGCGCGACACCGTTCTCTACGGGGCAGATGTTCGGAATCTTGGCAGGCGTGTCGGCCCTGATCGGCGCGGCGTTGGTGGCACGCAAGCACTTCGACAAACGGGGACCGGCTGACAACTCGTCACCTGCATTCCAAGAATCGCAGCGCAAGCAACAGACACCGATCGAGAGAGTACTCGCCGCCACCGACTCGACCGCCGCGCGAATGTCTGAGCCGGAGAGCGCGATCCCGGAACCAGATCGTTCGAGCATCGAACCCTCTCCCTCTCAGAGTCCACTCGCGGCCACATTGCCAGCAGGCATGAGTGATCTCGATCAGCTCATCAAAAACACGCTGCCACTGCGTGAAGAGACCGCGAACTTTCCCGTGGGGATCAATCTGCAAGGCCGCCTCGCGCCGCGACCGATCTACCGTGTTGACCGAGCTGCCGAGAACGTCCTCGGTTCCGGGCCTCACTTCGCCACGAGCAACAAAGCGGAGACCCGAACCGATCGGTTCAAGACCTCCGAACAATTCGAGCCAACCGTCGAACAACTGGAATTGGACACGCATCCCGCCGCTGAGACCCGGCTCTCGGGACCGCACTTCGGCCGCCGCCGCAGCGGCGCGAAGACGGTCGCGGTGGGTGAGTCCTCCCGTGCCGCGATGCCTGTCGCCCCCGCTTCCAACCAGTCCACACCGCTGGCCGACGCACTGCGGCAGTTGCAAGGAGACCGACCATCGTGAGCATTGGACTGGATTTGGGGGCCACTCTGTTTCGGTCGATTCGCAGCACCGGGACGGAACTCGTCGGCCGCCAATGTGCCGCCGTCTACAGCGTGCTGGCCGACACCGCCAGCCATCGTCGCTTGTTGGAGCAGTCCGGAGTTCGCTTCGCCACTTGCGGCAACGATCTCGTGGTGTTCGGTCAACCCGCGATCGAATGGGCCGACATCCTCAACTTGCCTGTGATCTCGTTGCTCCCGGATGGTTGCGTCCCTCAGTCGGACCCGATCGCCCGGCAAATCTTGGCGCTGATGGTCGATGCCGTACTGCCGCCCGCCGAGCAAATCGGCGATGTCTGTTGCCTGACCGTTCCCGGTGGCCACGATCTGTCCCGCCACGATCTCCCCTACGACGTTCGCTTCTTTCAACAGTTGGTCGCGCTGCGCGGTTACGAACCAAGATTGATGACGGCGGGACTGGCGGTGGTCCTCGCGGAATTGTCGGCCGCGTCCTTCTCGGGGATTGGCATCAGTTTCGGAGCCGGTTCCTGCCAAGTCGGTGTCGTCCATTGCGGGCGCGAGTTGGCGAATTTCGGCTTCGACGAATGCCTCGTCGATCAATCACTGGACCGCATCGACACGAACTCAGCGTCGGAAGGAACGGATACGAACCCCACCCGAACCGCAGCCCGTGACCACCTGTTGGTGCGCGTGTTGACCGAGACACTCACCGCCACCCGCGACGAACTCGAACGGCGCGACGTGGCGCGCTGGATGTCACAGCCCACGCACATCGTCTGCACGGGACGGCCCACCGCCGAGACCGGGTTTCTCGAACTGCTGATCCAAGTCTGGACCAGTCTGGAGTGGCCGATGAAAGTCGGCTCGCTCCGAATCGCGGACGACGCCGTGTACTCGATCGCCCGAGGCTGCCTGATCCAATCACGCATCGAAAACCGCACCGCAAACCAGCGCGCCGCGTGAACGGGCGGCCTCACCGCGCATGTTCGTGACGCGGGCATTTGCTTCGTTTAACCGCGTGGGCAACGCCCCGCGCGTCGTGCGACGTTGAACTCCTGCCTCGCCGCACGACGCGCGGGGCGTTGCCCACGCGGTTAAACGATCGAAGGCCGATCACGGCTGCATCGGGAACCGCAGCTTCGCGCGATGGACATCTTCATCGAAGCTGTTGGACCAACCTTCCCAGTGAATCTTCACTCGGCCATCGGGATTCACGGCGAGAACCTTCACCGGGTGCCACTTGCTCGCCCATTCGGCCAGCAGCTTTTGACCGACCTCCAGCTTGGAGTCGGCGGCGACCTCTTCACCGGGAGCTTCCGCCGCAGCGGGCTTGTTGATCCCCGGTTGCGCCGGTTGGAAGCCACCGACCGTCGCCGGTTGAGCACCGCGTTTGGCAAGCTCCTGCGGGTCGAGCGTCTCCATCAACTTGTACGAGACCTTCATCGGCGTCCGCTTCGACGAGTTCGCTTCGTTCTCGGTCAGCTTCGCGGAGAATTCCAGATCGTGCGGCAAGCCGGTCTCAATGTTGATCGAGAATGTGCCGTCTCCCTCAACCAGCACGCGCGGTCCCGCGCCGATCGACTCGCGTGTTTTCAAGTGGAATGATTTCTTGATCGTCTGGAACTTTCCGACCTGTTCTCCCAGTGTGTACCCGATCTTCAACATGCCGCTGAATTGCGTGGTCTTCGGCTCACTGAACGGATTTCCGGGAAGGCCGGGAAAACCGGGAAAGCCTGGCGGACGGAAGCGCGGACCAAACCTCGGTCCGAATGGAGAGCCATCCGCCGAACCGCCCTCTTCCTGAAACACGAGCGTGACGGGCTGTGACAGCGACCACGACTTCTGTCGTCCCGATGGCAGGTGCTCGACGATCAGCCGCGCGGCTCGACCGAGAAAGCTCGGCAGCGAGTGCGAGCCGCGCAGATCGTAGATGCGCCCGAGTTGATCGGTCTCGACTTCATCCACGTCCGCACCGAGTCCCCGAATCGACGAGTACATCCCGCGCCGGGCGACTGACAAATGCGCGTTCGGGTCGATGAAGTGTCCCGCCCGCGACTTCATCTGCGGCGTGAGATTCCCGTCGCAACGGAGCGCGATGTGAGTCCCCTTGCCGACGGGACCACCTCCCAGCGTGACCGTCACCAACGCGGTGGCCGCCGCGACTTGCTTGACCAGCGCGGGGCCATCGAGCTTCGGGCCACCGGCTCCCACTTTGAACTTCACGCCGTGCGTCGTGAGCATCGGCTTGGCGTCGTCGATCGGCACCGCGAAGCCGACGCTCGTCGCAACATCGGCCACCAGCTTCGCGAAGTTCACGCCGACCACTTCACCCCGCTCGTTGACTAGCGGGCCACCGCTGTTGCCGGGATTGATCCCCGCATCGATCTGCAAAACTTTCTGTCCCTCATCCGTGTTGATTCCCGAGATCGTGCCGCGCGTCTGCTTCACGTTGTCGCCGAGAATGCTCGACAGCGGGAAGCCGATCGCGCGGACTTCTTCACCCAACTCCACGGCATCCGAATTGGCGAGCGGCAGCGTCGGCAGATCGGTCGCCGTGATGCGGATCAACGCGATGTCGCGCACCTCGTCCGCGTCGAGGACCGTCGCTTCGTAAGTCTTCCCGCCGATCGCGACCTCGATTTTGCTGGCCCCTTCCACAACGTGCTGACACGTCATCAAGTAGCCGTCGGAATGCACGACGAACGCGGTGCCGGTCCCCTGACCTTCTTCGTCCGGCTTCGATTTTGGCGGCCCGTTCGGGTCGATGCCGGTGTAACTGAGATTGCCCGACAGATGCAGGATGAGGTCTTGATCCTGATCGACCTCCACGTTGACCGCGTAGACATAAGCATGTCCCGGCTGCCAGCGATAACGCAGCGCGGGGGCGTTCTGACCCGCACCGGCCACGCCGTTCGGATCGACCGGTTTGACGATCGGTGCCGGGACGACACTGTTGTTCGCGCCACTTCCGCTGTTGCTCCCGCCGTTGCTGCTGGAACCGTTCTCACTGTTTCCGTTGGAACCATTCCCCGCGACAACGCTCTGCTGCGAGCCGCCAACGTCGCCGGGCTTCGCTCCCATGCGACCGAGTCCCCAGACGGCGAAGATCACCAGCGAGGCCACCGTCACCAGACCGAACCCGCCGATGAGTCCCACCCAAAACGTCGCGCGTTGATTGGCTTCGCTTAGCGCGGACGGGGATTGATCGTCGTCTTCCCAGACTTCGACCTCGCGCTGAGGCCGGATGCTAGGTGAGCGTTTCGGGCGCGAGGCCACGGGCGCGATCAAGTCCTCCAACTCGTGAACGATTTCCTTGGGAGCCGAGCCGCGCGCAGGAACCGACTCGTGTGGCTGGGGTCGGCGCTTCGCCGCCCCCAGCGATGACGAGGCAACCTTATTGCCGGGATCGCTCGTCGCAACACCCGTTCGGGCCGGCGCAGTGACCGCCGAAGATTTGAGCGCCGCGATGAAGGCTGCGCAGTTCGAGAATCGCTCACTCTTCAGCTTGGCCAGCCCACGCGACAAGACCGCGCGCGTCAATTCACCGAGGCCCTCGATCCCCGGCGCGGCATCGTTCAACACGCACAGCCGGAGGATCGTCGGGTCGGTCGAATCGAACGGCCTCCGCCCGGCCAACAATTCATACGCAACGATGGCCAGGGAATACTGATCGGCCCGCGCGTCGAGTGGCTCGCCGCGCCATTGCTCGGGCGACATGTACGGGTACGTCCCGCCCACGACCGACGAGGTCGAACTGACTCGGCTCGGGCTGGAATGAAGTTCGGCCGCCAGTCCGAAATCGACCAACTGCATCGTCGCCCCGTCGCGCGCAGCGGCCTCGTCACCGAGCATGATGTTCTGCGGCTTCACGTCGCGATGCAGCACATGCGCGGCGTGAGCAAAGTCGAGCGCGGCGGCGATCGGCGTGAGCACGCGCGTCACCTCACTCAGCGGGAACGCGCCGTGTCGCGCGACGAACGCCTTCCGATGCGCCGCCAGCGTGTCTCCCTGGAGATACTTCATCACCACGTAGTAGCCGTACCGGGCGTCGTGACCGAGCAGGTACAGCGGACAGATGTGCTGGTGTTGCAGGTCATGAACGCGGTGAAACATCTGCTTCACCGCAGCCATTTGCTCGGTGTGGTGCGACAGTTCGGGATGCAGCAGCTTGAGTACGACCGTTCGTTCACCCACGAGGTCGCTGGCCTTCCAGACCTCGCCCATGCCGCCTCGCCCCAGACGCTCCTCCAAACGGAAGCCACCCAATTCGTCACCCGGTTCCGGCAGCGCGCTCGGTTGCGAAGCCGGGTTCGAGGACAAACCGGGTCGAGTCTTCGTCACTGAGACGCGCGGTTCCTCAGCACCGCTTGAAGAGGATGGCTCGGCGAGTGGCTGCAACGACACGGGAGCCAACTCGCTCGATTCGCCCCGCTGCTGTAACTCAGCCAGCAACGAGTCATACATTGGCCGGTCGATCTCACCGGCCAAGAACTTGTCGAGCAACTGCTGCCGTCGCCACGCCGCGCCACCATTCGCCAAGTTCGGTTGTCCCGCCATAAGGTCTCTCTCCGCGTCACCGATTTTGTCGCGTCCTCAATCAAGCGAACTCACGGCCAGTATGCTTGGCCAACTCATCGAACACCACGGTTTGCCCGCGTGGCCTTCACAACTCGGCCAGCAGCATGTTTCTGAGTTGCTGTTGGCAACCGACGGAGATGTTCGACGAGCACTCCAGCCGGATGCGTTTTCCGTGCGTCAGGCCACGGATCGTTCCCGAGGTCACGCCGCTCTGGCCACAGACATCGGCAACCGCATTCAAAATGGACGCCGTCGTTTTGCCGCGCACAACTTTGGCGACGCCACCACGAATCCGGATCACGAACGCGGGACGAGGTCGCAGCAGATACCAGACGACTCCCACCACCAGTCCAACGAACGCGAGTTGCGGCACGAAATCAAACACGGTTCTTCTGCCTTTTCAGTTCGACGACGCCACCTTCGATACCGCACCGCTGAGCAACAGGTCCACCGCCTGACCGATATCGGGGGACCGCATCAGGGTCTCGCCCACCAGCATCGCGTGCGCACCACCCGCCTTCAGTCGATCGACATCGCCACGAGTCCGGATGCCGCTCTCGCTGACCAAGAGCGTGGACGATGCGAGTCTCGGCGCAAGGCTCAGCGTGTGGTCGAGGTCGATGACGAACGTCCGCAGGTCGCGGTTGTTGACTCCCACCAACGCCGGTTCCAGCTTGAGTACGCGATCCAGATTCTCGGGGTCGTAGATTTCAATGAGCGACTCCATCCCGAGTTCGCTGGCATAGAAATAGAGATCGCGCAAGTGGCAGTCGTCCAAGCATTCGGCAATCAGCAGGATGCAGTCAGCCCCGGCGGCGCGCGCTTCGAGGACTTGATAACGATCAACGAGGAAGTCTTTCCGCAGGACAGGGATCGTGACCGCCTGTCGCACGGCGCGCAGGAAATCGAGATGCCCCTGAAAGAAGTGTTCGTCGGTCAACACGCTCAGGCACGCCGCGCCGTGTCGCTCATAGGTCAGCGCGATCTGCACGGGATCGAAGTCGGCTCGAATGATCCCGGCGGACGGCGAGGCCTTCTTCACCTCGGCAATCAACGCGACATCGGACTTCGCCCGCAGGGCCGCGACGAAATCGCGCACGGGCGGTGCCGAGGCCAGTTGTTCTTGAATCGCTTCGGCCGGACGGAGCCGCTTCGCCGTGGCGATCTCACCCCACTTGTGTTCGATGATACGGGCCAGCACGTTGTCGGCGGGAAGCGGTGACGAAGACATGAGCGGCGTGTTCTCGTGATCAAAGGCTAGAGCAATGCGAAGCGTGGATCCGCTAGGAGCGGCACGGCGGGCGAGATCGTATCGTCGGCCTCCATGACCGAAAACCGTTGGTCCCACCCATTACAGAGTTGGGGTGCCGTCGTTCCTTGGTGGTAAGTGGAGATCTGAACCCGCTTCTTTCCGACTCCCTTCCCTTGGCGGGGAGGGCCGGGGAGGGGGGGATTGGCCGAAAGACCGTCCCTCGCTCATCGCCCCACTCCCTAACCCTCCCCGCCGAGGGGAGGGAACTCCAGACGTTCGATTCCGGGGCGGCAATGACATGACCACCAAGGAACGACTGCACCCACAGAGTTGTTCGACCACCAGCGCCTTGTCAGCTCTCGGGTTTGGGATGGTCGGGGCATCGAAGCGAAACCCCGGGGCTTCCTTCGCAATGACTCAGTCCGGCCCCGGCCACGTCCCGCAACTGCACCGCGGCGATGAACGTCCCCGCCGCGAGCGGCACCATCAGCATCGCCATCAACGTAATTGTGACGTGTCCGACAAAAGTAGCAGGCACACTCCGTGTGCCGTCCGCGAGACCGTGATTCGCCGAGGAATTCGGCGAACGGCACAGGGAATGTGCCTACGACTTTGACTTCTGTCGGACACGTCCGTTGTGGTCAGCTCCGCGGCCCAAGTGACGCGCCCCCCCGTCCTCGTCAGGAAGTAACGGACCAGGTGTCAGTCAAAAGAGTCATTCGCGGTGAACTTCCGCCCAGGTGAGACCGAAGCGGGCGAGATATTTTCTCAGGCGGTCGGCGTCGTTGGGTTGGCTTTTGGCGGCGCGCGAGGCTGCGAACAAAGTGCGACCGGCGGCGGAGAGCGATTCCGACGCGCGGCAGATGCGCACGACTTCGGTCAGTTGCACACGATCGAACAGATCGAGATTGGTAAGCTGTTCGGCGGTGAGGTGTTCGCCGAGTACGTCCGGCGGCGTGATCGCGATCCGTCGCCACGAGGATGTCAGGCGAGCGGTCTCTTCGTTCACGTCGTCAAGTGTGAAGCGACGTTTCAAGGCACGGGAAGGGCCTGAATGTTTGATCGAAGACATCGAGCAGTTTTCAACCTGCTTGATTGAGGTGAGTCACTCCCGCCACCTCATCGTTTCCAGCGTGGCCCGCCTAGTGGTCGGACAACTTGAGATTGCGGGGTTGTTCAACAACGAGCCCGACGCGCCAGCGAGAGCAAACCGTTGTCGAAAGTGAAGCCCTCGCTGGCGCGTCGGGCGAGTGAGGAATCCCTCAAGACAAAGTTGTTCGACCACTCGTGCTTTATCAGCTCTCCGTTTTTGGGTAGCTGAAGTCGTGAGACTTCAGAAATGCCAGAACTCGCACGAGTTCGGCTACCCCAATTTCAAGCCCGGACAACGCACTGGAGCGATTTCTCGTTCTGCCGTCAAAAATCACCGGGGCGGGTTGACGTAATTTCGGATCGCCAATACTATCACTGACTTGGTCGTGTATTTTTATTGAGGTGGAAGGATCGTTCGAGCCGATGAAACTCTCACGCAAATCAGACTATGCCCTGCGTGCCCTGATGACGCTCGTCGAACGGTTCGGGCAGGGGCCGGTGTCGATCCGTGAACTGGCCGAGAAGAACGATGTCCCTCGGAGATTTCTGGAGCACATCATGCTGGAAATGAAGTCGAAAGGCTGGGTCAACAGCACCGCTGGCCGAGTCGGCGGGTTTGAGTTGGCCAAGCGGCCGGAGGAGATTTCGATGGGACAGATCGTCCGCCACTTTGACGGACTGTTGGCTCCGATTGGATGTGTGTCGGTGTCGAACTACGAAAAATGCAGCCAGGAAATGACTTGTCGTTTCCGGCGCATCCTGCTGGAAATCCGGAATTACACGTCTCGGTTGATGGATGAAGCGAACTTGGCAGAAGTATTTGGGAGTGCTCCCGTGACTCAACTGGAAGTCTTTTCAGCGGCGTTTATCGGCGGCGATGGAATCTGAGTTTTCGCGTCACTAAATATCACCTACCCAATAGGTGATTAGAATGTAGGTTACAGAAATGATTCGAGTTTTATCAATCACCGCCCTATTGCTGATCGCACTGACAGGCGCTGGCTGTCAGTCGCGGACGAACGCTAATCAGTCGGGCCAAGCCTTGGAGTTGCTGAATGTCTCGTACGATCCGACTCGTGAATTGTGGAAGGATCTGAATCGGGCGTTCATCCCGAAGTACGAGCAGGCGACGGGCAACACGCTCACGATCAAGCAGTCGCATGGTGCGTCGGGCAGTCAGGCGCGATCCATCATCGACGGCTTGGAGGCCGATGTCGCGACTCTCTCGATCTGGTCGGATACGGACGCTCTTCGCAAGCAGGGTCTGTTGAAGGATCGGTGGGAAGAAGGACTGCCCAATCGCTCGTTGCCATACACCTCGACGGTTGTCTTCGTCGTGCGGAAGGGGAACCCGAAAGCGATCAAGGATTGGTCCGACCTGTCCAAACTCAACGTGGTTGTCGTCACTCCCAACCCGAAGACCTCGGGCAATGGAAAGCTCAGCTTTCTTGCGGCGTGGGGGAGTGTGGTCTTAGGTGGTGGCACAGAGGAGCAGGCGCGTCTGTTCGTCACGAAGCTCTATCGCAATGTGCCGGTACTCGACACGGGGGCACGCGGATCGACGGCGACCTTCGCCATGAAGGGGATCGGCGACGTGCATCTCACGATGGAGAGCGAAGCCTATCTCGAAGTGCAGGAAAGCAAGGGGGAACTCGAGGTAGTCTATCCCCCGCTCAGCATTCTGCACGAACCGCACGTCGCCATCGTGGATCAGGTCGTTGACCGAAAGAAGACTCGCCAAGTCGCAGAAGCGTACCTGAACTTCCTCTACACACCGGAAGGTCAGGAGATCATCGGGAAGCACTACTACCGGCCCACCGACGAGAAAGTGGCCGCCAAGTACGCCAGTCAATTCCAGTCAATCAAACTGTTCCCAATCACCGATTTGGTGGCGAACTGGGACGAAGCTCAGGGCAAGTTCTTCGCGGAAGGCTCGATCTTCGACGGCATCTACCGACCGACCGACATTCCGAACAAAGAGTAGCCGCCGTCAAGTCATGACTCCGCAGAACGGCGTGGCGAAAGGATTCGCCACGCCGTTCTGCGGAGTCTCACGGGATCCTCACCCGCTCGAATGTCCATCGCCTTCAAAAGGAAATCTGAATCATGTTGCGTTGTTGTTGACGAAGCCCCCCCACAACTGAGGAGACGTGTGCGAGGGATCGCCACGCCTGCCGTGCTCAACCAGCACACACAAGCCTTGCCATTCGTTACCTGTTTCAGTTCACAAGGGAAATCGTCATGAAGAAGATCCAGTTTAAATCGAGTCTCTGGCGAACGTCAGTACACCGACGTTCGCGCTTCGCCAGCCGAGCCGGCTTCACGCTGATCGAGCTGCTCGTCGTGATCGCGATCATCGCCGTGTTGGTCGGGTTGTTACTGCCCGCTGTGCAGCAAGCCCGCGAAGCGGCGCGGCGAACTCAGTGCAAGAACAACCTCAAGCAGCTTGGAATTGCATTCCACAGTTTCCACGACACCTTCAAACATCTGGCCACCAGCAATCGTCCGCCGGGGACGAACTCGAAACGTCTCTCGGGACTGACGCGGCTGCTGCCGTACATCGACCAGGCTCCGCTCTACAACAAGTACGATCAGACTCAGCAGTGGAGCCATGCCAGCAATGTGTCCGTGACGGGGACGCGCCTGTCCGCGTGGCAATGCCCGTCGAGTCCGGCATCGTCTCTGCTCGATGGTGATCCGGACCCCGCCACGGCTCCCGGTGGAGTGTGGGCGGCCAATTTGGTGGGCATCACGGACTACTCGCCCAATAAAGGGGTGAACGTAGCGACGGCGGCGCTTTTGCCGAGCGGAACTCTGACCGATTTGTTCGATGATCCTGCGGTTCCTGGCCACCAGTACTACCCTGGCCTTCTGCCGCAGAACGTCGATGCCAAGTTGGCCGACTGCACCGACGGGCTGTCGAATACGGTGGCTTATGTGGAATCCGCCGGTCGTCCCGCGCATTGGGTCAAGGGGGCGCAGGGCCTTCAAAAAGTGGGAAGTCTCAGTGGCGTTTCGATCATCCGAATCAACTCGGGTGGCTGGTGCCGTCCGGCGAGTGACATCTTGACGGCGGCTCAGCAACGCGATGGCTTGTCGATTCAGGCCAGCACGTTCGCGGCCTCTAGCACGCCGCTCACGATTTCGGGCACTCCGGTTCCCTTCAACTCGACGAACGGCGGCCAGATCGCACCCGGAGCCTCCTACCCACATGCGACGTTTGCAGTGCAAGGCTCCGGTCAGGCGTTCTCGTTCCACACGGGAGGGGCTCACTTCCTGTTTGGCGACGGCAGCGTGAGGTTCATCAGCGAGAACGTCGATTTCGCGACGTACATCGCCGGACTGACGCGCGGCGGTGGTGAGACGAAGAACTTGGAGTGACCTCCGAATGGATCAGTGGTCCGTTGGAATCAGCGGGAGCCGGATGGTCCTTCGTCCGGCTCCCCTTTCCGCGCCACGCCCATCGATCGCGACGAGCGTCGATGAACCGAAGTGCAGCAAATACAGGAAACGCTTCCGTGAACACGACGACCAAGCCCAAGTCCGCCGGATCCACAACGACCTCTCAATCAACATCAACACCACTCGCCGCCTCTCATCCGTCGGACGACGAAGTTCTGCGTCGAGTGGCCGACTGTCTTGCTGCTCGAGACATTCCCTCGTTCGCGCGCATCGGAGTCGATGTGCGGCGCGGGATCATCACGATTCGAGGCGACATCTCCTCCAAGGGCGAACGGCTGCTGTTGCTCTACCTGTTGCGGAAGATTCCCGGTGTGGAGCAAGTCAACGACGGGCTGTCGATCACGTCCGCGCGGCGTGTTGCGACTCCGCGAGCATCGCGGTGGGAGGACGTTTCATCCGCATGGTCTCGCGTCTCGGACTGGATGCCCGCGATCGACTTCCAGTGGAGCGTGGCGTCCGTGCTGCTGGTCGGAGCGGTCGCGTTCTGGTTCTGGCCGAGTGGACCCTCTCACCCCGTGGCCGTTCATCCCGTGAAGGGCAAGGCGGTGATGGAGGGCTCGCCAATGACGGGTGCCCACCTCGTCTTGTACCCCGGCCCCGATTCCAAGATTCCGGTGGGCATCACCTCGCGCGGGACCGTGGCCGACGACGGCTCCTTCGAGTTGAGCACTTTCGATCACAAGGACGGCGCGCCGACCGGCGAGTTCGTCGTCACCGTCGTCTGGAGCAAACCGGTCATCGTCGATGGAGAAACACAGTCCGGCCCCAGTCTGGTTTCGACGGTCTACTCCAAGCCGGACAGTTCGCCACTGCGCATCAAGATCACGGCCGATGCGAAGGAGCTGGCTCCCATTGAGGTCCAGCAGGGGCCACTGGCCGCGAAGCAGGTTCCGCCTGCGTCGGTTTACGAACACGAATAGTGAACGGCGATCCGTCGGGTGAGAGGACTTTGTTTCACCACCAGCCGGTCAATCACACCTCACACAACTTCAAAGAATCCAATCATGTCATCGCGTCGTGTTCTGCCGGGCCTGCAGCTGAGTCTCGGCTTCACACTGTTCTATCTCTGCGTGCTGGTGTTGATCCCGCTCGTTGCCTGTTTCACGAAAGCCTCATCGCTGACGGGCGAACAGTTTGTGAAGGCCGTCTGGACGGAACGTGCCCGCGCGGCGTACCTGCTGACGTTCGGAGCC
>JAYSQC010000291.1:0-12414 GCA_043721755.1 Schlesneria sp. | reverse complement strand
GACTGCCGTTCTCAACTGGCGAGAACTGGATTCATCGAACCTTTCTTCAGGAGTAATCATGTCTCAACAACCCGAACCGAGCGGCTTCGATCACGACTTCCGTAACGCCGTGAACTGGCTGTACCTGCTGGCCAATGCTCACGCCACGTGCATCACGATGTTCATCCGCCACAGCTTCGGAACCAACGTCCCCGGTTTCAGCGGACTGTTCGCCATCCTGATGATGTTGCTTGTCATGGCCGAATCCAACGACATCACCATGCTGTGGTTTCTGTACGCATGGCTCATCGCGCTGGTCTGCCAGCGACTGAGGACCGGATATCTCTACGCTCGCGGCCATCGGGAACACAGCGAGTATTCTGGATGGCCATTCGTTGCAATGCGCATCCCGTTCACGAAGTCCGAGTCACAAGCCAAGAACCAAGAGCCATCCTTGTGTCTGCTGCTCGGACTGCTGCTCTGCCCGCTCTCGCCCACCGTGGGCCTGTTCGTCATGGCGGGAATCGTCTCACTGACCATCGTCCGCTGCATGAACCAATTCGCCATCAGCCGCCAAGTCACCGCCATGCGAGACATGCAGATCGAACAGCAAGCCATGTCCGAACGAATGCGTGGCCTGCGAAAAGACTTTTGAGAACGGACAATTGGCGCGGGCTTTCAACCATGCCAAAGCAACCGTGACTCCGATCACCCAACCGGCGTGATGTCCCGTGGAAGCACCTCATTCACGCCGTTCATCCGTCCCCGCCAACAACTCACGAACACACCAATCGCCAACCCACAACCGAAAGGAAAATCATGGCCGCCAGTACATCGAGCGTCCTCTCCGCCGAATGGCGTCGAGGTCTAAAAGACCTCCAAAACGCCGTCCTGAATCCGTTCAACGGAGTCACCCAAACCCACGAAGAACCCGGCACCATCGGCAACCCCACTCAGCAAATGGTCACCGAAGACATTCGCGGCGAACGCAGTTTCGACTCGGTTCTCGATGAGTACGCCACCCGCAACAGCCCCGCCAAAGAACCCATCCGCGAACAGCAACCCGAACGGTAGTGGACCGCATGACTTGGCCAAGTTTCAATGATTTGCCACGGACTGGCTGGGAGACACGAGCCTCGAATTCGAGGCTGTTTCCACGTACCAAAGCTATTGGCAGGAACCGACCAGATGCACACCGTTGAAGAGCGATTGGAGCGGATCGAATCGATGCTGGTCACACTCGTCGAACAGCAAACGGTTCGCGACTGGTACAACACGGATCAAGTCGCCCAAATCGTCGGAAAGTCCGAGTTCACCGTCCGCGAATGGGCACGACTCGGCCGCATTCGTGCCGAGAAGCAGAAGTCAGGGCGCGGTGCGTATGCAAGCTGGGTCGTCAGCCACGCAGAGTTGCTGCGATACCAAGCGGAAGGATTGCTGCCGTTCATTCACCGGCGGGCTGAATAGGAACGGCAAGGGATCAACCAAATACTTGGGCCATCGCCTCTTGCTGAGTGCTGGGATACAGGTGAGCGTACCGTTTGCTCATTTCGGGAGACATGTGTCCCGCCCACGATTGCACCAGCCGTTGATCCACGCCACGACTGGCGCACGCCGACACGAAGCTATGACGAAGGCAGTGCCAGCCTCGAATCTCCTGCCATTCGCTGTTCGCGAGTGATCGCTTCAAATGATCGTGAGCTTCATCAGGCGTCAGTGGACCAAGATCGGTTCCTGTCCTGGCTCGGACGGATGCACTTCGCATCGCAATCGTCGTTTCGCGAGAAACTTCCCCTTTATGACCGGTAGTCGGACTGCGTTTCTTGCTTCGCGCCACGGTGTCGGCCTGACAAAACAGGTGCGGTCCGCCGGGATGAACCTTCAGCCAGTCCTGCAAGACACCAATCAGGAACGCGGACAGCGGAACTCGGCGGGTGGTGCTCTTGGCCCGCACTCGCTTTTTCTCCCGGATGGTCACGGTCTTTCCGGCGAAGTCGATGTCCGCGATCTGAGTACGGATGATTTCTGACCGGCGCGCTCCTGTGTGAGCCGCGAAGCAGAGCATCGGATAGACAAACGGCTGGCTCGCATTCGTCTGGATGTGTTTCAGCAGCTCCGCGAGCTCGTCAGCGGTCAGGTAGAGGGACTCCCACAAGTGGGCCTGCTCCGCCTGGCTCATCCCACCGGCGGCGATTCGCCGCTGGATTTCCTCACGGGTTTGAAACGACGGCTTTTCAGTCGTCTTTGGATACCGCAGACCGTCATTCGGAAACGGCCCGGTCACCAGTTTCATCTTCACGGCCCAATTCCACGCTGTGCAGAGTGTTACCAATTCCTTCTGAATGGTAACGGCCGAGAGCTTTCTCCCGTTCCGTCCAGGAGCCTTGGCTCGCGAATTGACGTACCCCTGCAAATCGGAGAGCTGCAAGTCGGAGACACAGAAGGCGGCTCCCAAAGTCCTCTCCAAATGCCGGAAGTGAATTTGAAGGCACTTCAGTGTGTTTCCCTCCAGAGACGCTTCATGGACCGCAAGATAAGCTTCTCGAAGAGCCGAGAGTGAGATTTTCTGAATCTCAGGAGTCGCTGGAGGAAGGACTCGGCCATCCCGCTCTACGAACTCAAGAATCCCCACGCCGGGCGGAAGTACTGCCAGTTGCTGCTTCAAACGCATCAACAGATAATCAACCTGAGCCGCCTTAGCGTCGGCTTCCTGCTTGGTAACGTCTCCCAGCGTGAAAGCATGCTGCTTGCCGTGGTAACGGAAGAGAATGCGATAACTACCATTCCGATGTTGAAGTCCGGCCATGTGCCACTCCAATATCACCGCAACAGTGTTACCAATTTGTTACCAACGGCGGCTGACTGAAAGAATAATGGCTTGGACATAATTGCCACAAGCCATTACCTGCAATCAGGATGCCCAAGACAGGAATCGAACCTGCACGGTATTGCTACCACTAGGCCCTCAAGAAACTCTGCCGAAACGGGATTCAACCAAAACACCCTTGAATCTAAGGGTTTTTGAATCATACCGGGTTCTCAGTCGTTCGCAAATGGTGCCGTTTATTTGCGTTCGTTTTCGGTATTCGCGGACGATTTCGGTAGTGATCGGTAGTGGCAAAAAGAACGCGCAACGGTGTCGGCGGATAGGCTAGCGCTTGCCGATCCACCAACGAAATCGGCCCGCTCATCACATGACGGCGGGCCGAGTCGAGTTCGTTGTGATCGCCAGCCAGTCTAGGACGAGCTTGGCATCGTTGCTCGTCGCGAGCGTGATGCTGGCGGGTTGCCGTAGCCGCAGTGTGAGGCATTCACTCACTACTTGGGCTTCACCTTGGGCTTCACCTTGGGCTTCACCTCGGGCTTCACCTCGGGCTTCACCTCGGCGTCGATGACCGATTTCCATTTTGCAAGATCAAACGGCTTGAGGACCATCAGTCGCGTTTTCTTGTCCACCCTCACCGCCTCGAATGTCCGCAATGGATCGACATCGGTTCCGTTCGCCCATTTCGACGAATCGACGCCTTCGATCATGACATCGTTCTTCGGCGGAATGACGACCCGATACGCTCCGCTATAGGCCCTCGACCCGGTCTGTTCCACGATGATCTGCGCATCGTTGGCGTCCACGATGTGCACAGTGCCAACAGTGCCAACATCGCCAATCTGGGGCTTGAAGCCGATCCAGGTGGAATAGTCCGATGGCTGCCTTTTCTTGGCTGCATCCACCGCCTCCTCGGCTTCCGCGATCAGAACCGCGAGCCGTTCCGTCATGGACTTCCGCTGGCTGGCCTTGAACTTGGCTGTGAGTTTGGTCTTGGCCAGCGTCTGCTGCTCGGCATTCAGGTCGGTCAGTTTTTTTTCCGCCAGTTCAATCCGAAGTTGATGCAAGAGCCTCACCTCCTTGCGGAATTTGAGAACACCCTCCGGGATGGCGGGAGGTTCGGTGGGATCGGCACACAGCGACATCACAACGAACAGCGTAAACATGGTTAGCCCCTTTGCGAATACGTGGCCCGACTCTGCCACGACGCTACAAGATCGGGCATCGTCTTCACAAGCAATCTGGAGAAACCGTTTTCGACATGTGCAAAAAAAGAAACCCCGCCAGCACGCTGCCAACGGGGTCACACTCTTCTGAGCAATAAATCAGGCGCGAACGGCGAGCGTCACGAATGGAGACAGGGTGCTTCCGCTCTTTGGGGTGAAGGCTTTGCTCCACGTCCCCATGCCATCCACTCGGACGACAGTTCTCCAGACGGTTTCGTCTGTGCTGAACCGAACGTGTTGCGACTTGTCGATCCTCATGCCACCACGGACGAGTCCGACAACGTACTGGCTGAAATCACAGAGCATGATGTCGCCCAACGAACCGAGTGCGGGAAGCTTCTCACTGAAGATGACGGGCCGCGTCAAAATGCGAAGCTGGCCGTTAGTCTCGGTCATCACGGGGACGTGACTGCCCGCTGTGCCGATTGCGATAGAGAGTGTCAGTAGCTGTGGGATCAGCGATTGATTGATGACGAATACGGAGTTGGCCATGCAAGCCGGGTGCATTCTGGAGAACATCGCACAGAGGTTGTTGTACGTCACAGTCGCAGCAGGCTGAGCCGCTTCCTTGGAGACCGCGATGGTGGCGGGATCATTGAGGATCGAGCGAGGTTGTCCAGCACCCGTACCACTGACGAGGAAGGCATCGTCCAGATTCCATGACAGTGCTTCACTCATTCTTGCAGTGAAGCCGCTTTCAAAACCGGGACTATCGGCCAACAGTTCATTGGTTGAACTCGTGAGGAACGCCAGCTTTTTCGACTGAAGTCGAATCTGCTTCATCTTGGCGACTTCGATGTCGATGACGCCGCCTTCAGGCACCCACTGCCCCTTCAAATTACCGAAAAGCACGCCGCCAGCATGGGTGCTGTCATCATACGTGGCGATGATCTTGGTGTCCGACACCATCGGTTCCACTCGGCATCGCGGTCGGACAATCTCGCTCTCAACACTCTTGTCGAGCATCGAGAACATGAACTCCTCGGGCACGCTGTAGCCGCCATCGCTAGGCACGCCGCCCGACTGCCCGCCGACTACCGCTAGACGGTGCGAGTCGCCCTGCATGATGGCACGAGCCATGTCATCGAGCGACTTGAAGCCGCTGCTGGTAGGCTGACTCACGCCGAACAACCGGGAACACGAACCACCACGGGGAGGACGGGAGCCAAGGACTAAGAGTCCCCCGCCGCTCCCCGTGGCAGAGTCTGAATCAAGCGGCGTACCTGCGTCGGTTCTTGCCGTTTTCGTCGGCAGTCGCAGCCCTCCGCTGGATGTCGGAGTGCAACCGCTGAGAACGACGTAGGCGTTTTGTAACACGTCGAATTCGGTACGCTGGTCCTGCGTGAGGTTGCCGTTACTGGTCGTCTCGGCTTCGTGCAAAATCGCTTCTTGCCGCCCGGTGATAACTTCCAAATCGGCTCGTTTTGTCGCTGCTGCTGTGGTCATGATACGGGTTCCTTCGCCGTTGGCTTCGATGCCGATGGCTGAGATGCGATGAACTGGTGGATGTCAGACACACGCCAACGGATCGAGCGACGGCCCAATCGGATCGGCTTGGGGATTTTGTCCTCGTACCACATGCGACGGCAGGTAGAACGGGACACGCCCAACAACAAAGCGACAGCTTTGATGTCGATGGTTTGAATTATCATGGCGGTTCCTTTGTGCCATATTGTTTCACAAGTTGTCACGGGGTTGAAGATGCAATGACCATGTGTGTGTCTACTGATAGACAACCGCCTCGCCAGTATTTGCAGTCGCGACAACCGAGATGTCGCACTCGTATATGCGGTCCCTTGCGACGAGTTTTGATAACGGTCATCGGCTCGCCACAATGCGGACATGGCGGACGGTCAGTTGGTTTCGGGGTCATGGCGTTTGCCCTCCTGCGAGTCAGGTAGATTACGCTCAAGAAAATGAACCGCGTTGCGATCATCGCCAGATGCCCCCAGCCGCTCGCCAGCGATCTCCGCCAGCACGGCCGCTAGGTAGTCGATCATTTCGCCAAACGACACGCTGGAGACGGCGTAGCTCATCACGGTGACGAGACGTAGAGCGTCGCCGACATCGCGATCACTCCAGCAATCAAAGTGAGGTGCCAACGGTTCAGGTTCCTTCGGTGTGTCTGGATTAGTGACGAGCCAGAAACGCCGCTCAGTCTCGTCATGAACCGCTGCACCGATCTCGGTTGACAACGCCGGTGCCGCGTTCATCCACGACTTGCCGCTTTGGTATATGGCGGTTAGTTCGGCGTCACTGAACTGGCTGAAGTAAAATGGTTTCGTGGCCGGATATCGTTGTCGTTCCGTCATTGGTTTTCCTTCGTTGAAGTGCATCTACAAAACTCATCGCTTGTCAGTAGCCCCAGCCGTGCGAGGTATGCCCGCTCGGATTCGTAATGGACCATGCCCTCACCAACGATGATGGCCGGCCGTCCGTAGTACAGATCCCAAAACCTGCGGTCGTATCCTTCGCTGGGATGCTGTGCGTGCCATTCGTCACACAGTTCCCGCCGTGTCGGTCGGTCGAACGGATGAACGCTGCCGTCGCTGGTTTCTCGGCGTGCTGGTGCATCGAACAGCCACCAAGCAAACGGGCGTGAACCAGGATGTTCTGCAATCCACTTCGCGAGCATTTCTTCGCGATGCGTTTCCCAATCCTCACGCATCCGTTCCATCGCGGTCGGGTCGTTCTCCGCGTCATGCCCGTAGCCCTCGGTGAAGAAATCGTGCCCGGTGAGCAACTGCTCACGGCAGGCATCGGACAACGCCTTGACGGGAGCGACCATCTGCCGCGTCGGTCTTCTTGCGGTCATTTATGTGCCTCCGGTGGGTCGAGCCGAAGCTCTCGGCACAAGCTGCGAAATGTCGTCATGCTGGCAGTCTGGATGCGTGACTCCGGTCGTGGCCTTGGTGCCCCAAATCTGTCGGTGAAGGTCAGCCCATCGCGTGCAATCGCGAGGCGAGCCATCTCGGCTGTCGTCATTGCCTCACATGCGAGACGCAACAGCCTCAGCCCGGCGGGATCGTGAATCGAGTAGTCGCGTTGGACCGTGGACCAGAACGCCAATGCGTCGCCGGTGAGGTGTTCAGGTGCGTCAATTTGGGGTTTTGCGGGTCGGCTCATTTTCGATCTCGTAAAAGTGGGGATTAGGTTGTGGCTTGCCAGCGGGACGGTTTTGGGGGGGCTGGGACATATAAGCGAACTCCCCCCTACCGTCTGTTGTGTCGTGTCTCGCGAGAATCTCCGCGTCGTCACGAGACAGACCGCCATCGAACTCGCGGATCGCAGAACGCTCCTCGAAGAGTTCGTCGTCGGCTGTCGGGGTGTCGATTTGAACGGGAACAACCGGCCACTCGACGAGTTTTGGGATGAGGCTGGTCCGCACTGGTCCGCGTCCCACCCCATTGTGCCCCTTGAACATATATTCCATCTAATCACCTTCCTTTTTTTTACATGTGTCATAGTTAAGAATCATCGCGGACCAATGCGGACCACCCCTATTTGTGTAGCGTGAAACCGCTCTTTCTACGCGGACCACTACGCGGACCAACGCGGACCAACGCGGCAAACGTCACCTCGACCACCTCGGAGACTCCCAACTGTTTTCACTGATGCACGAATGATCGCGGACCAGTCCGACTCCGTTGTAGCGCCGAACTCGGTCTCCACCGATCCGTGGTCTTGCGACAGATAGACCGGCAATCGCCGCCCGTAAGTCCCTGCCGAAAGTCTGCTCGGTGTCCATGCGTTCACGTCCATGATCGCGGCACCAGTCGCACCAAGCCGCGTAAATGTCAGCCACGTCTACGGACCATTCCGGCCCGACAGCACAGACTTCGCGGACGAACATTCCAACGGGTGATGCGATATCGCGGAGTTCACTCAACACGTCCCCACCCGACTCCGGCTGAATGAACCGACCTCGCTCGCGTAGCCGCTGCCAACCACGGATTGCCCAATTCAGGATGCCGGAGAGTTCGCCTGCTAGTTTTGAGTCGAGTTCCTTGTCCTCTTTTCCGAGAAACGTCCTCCTCATTTGCAAGACGAGGAACCGACTCGCAATCGCACCAGACGCATCTGTGAGCCTTGGGATTTCGTTCGTGAGGATCATGAATCGCACCGCCATCATCACGGCGGTCACGGTGGGCAGGCACTTGCGGTCTATGTTCTGCGGATCGCCGCCGCTAATGCTGAGCAGTCGTTCCAAAACTGCCATCGAATCAACATGACGATCCGACAATCTGGCGTCGGAAATGATCGCCGCCATCTTGTTCAGAAGTGGCCAAAGTCCGAACGGACCAGCAAGACTGCTCATCATCGGATTCGCGACCGAACCTTGACCTAGCAGCAGTTTCATAATCCTGCCGATGGTTCCCTTGCCGGATCGTGGCGGACCAACAGCCAGCAGAATTTTGTGATGCCGAACGTCCGGCAGCAGCAGGTATCCGAACCACTCGCCCAGGGTGTCGATGCTCTGTTGATCGTCGCCCCACACGGTGTCCAAGAAGTTCAGCCACTCGGGACAAGTGGCTTGCGGATCAAACTCGCAACCAAGCGAGTTCGTCGAGAAGAACAGCGGCGTCGGTGGCAACAGTGACGGCTGTTCAGCGGTGAGCGATGGCAGATGTACCAACCCATTTCTTGCGACGAGCATCTCGTTTTCGGCGAATGTCGGTTCGCTGTCCTCCAGCCAGAACGGTGAATTCTTGCGTGATGGCAAGCTAGTCAGCGACTCGATCACGTTCGTCACGTTGCCGACGAGTTGTCGCGTCACCTTCTTTGTTGTCGGCGGAGGTTTTTCGCTGCCGCTGGCGAGATGTAGCCGGAGTCGGATTGCGGCACTCGCATCCAGTTGAGCCTTCGCCGACTTGGTGATCTCGCCGCGTATCTCAGCGTCGGTGACAGGTTCAAACGAGTTGAGGGAATTGCTCCAGCGGTAAACCTCGCCACGATAAAACGCGATCGTCGGTTCACCTTCCTCCGTCCTGCCGTACTGGTCGAGATAGTGTCGCCCCAAACGATGAGGGTCATCATCCGACTCGCTCGGAGCCGGAGTGTCCGCATCGGTTTCGGCTACGTCCTCGACGACTGGCTCGCAATCATTTGGATCATCACTGAAGTCGATCTCCTCGACTGGTGTCTGCTCATCGGCTGTAGGCTGGCAGTCCTCGGTGGCCGTTTCCGCGTCGATAACGATGTCTTTGGTCGCGTTCAAGTCGCCACCGCCGATCCGGCGAGCAGCTCTGCGAGCTGTCGGCGAGCCGTATCAAGAGCGGCACGTTCATCGGCATCACGCTCCTGTGCGAGGTGCCAGGCGGTGTCGAGTGCGTCGATGGCACTCACAATCGTGGTGAGATGTGCCAGGGTTTTGCGGATGTGGTCGTTCGCGTGTTGGCGAATGTCCGAGGTTGATTCTGTAGAAACGAAAGTCATAATGCGGGAGTCCTTCAAGAGACGGGGGACGAAGAGAAACAGAGAACGCCACGGAGTCGCACCCGTGGCGTTTTCGTTTAGATGCCAGCTTCAGCCAGTGCCGCGCGAGCCGCTGAGTTCTGCTTGGCTCGGCGAGTCTTCGTTGCGGGTGGCGTCGATGACTTCGGCGAGTTCAACGCCGTGATGAACCTCGCGATGGCCTCGGCCGAGGTGAACCGCTTATTGCCGATGACCAGCGATTCCAGCTTCACGCCGCGAACCCCCTTGAGTGTCCAGCGGTAGCGTGTCCCGAGGTGAGGGTTGCCGGGGATCGGTGCCGTTTCAAACGGCTGCAAATCCTCGTTCTGAAAGTCGATCATTTCGTTGGTCTCCGCTTTGGTTTGTTGCTGCTGCGAACAATCAAGACGGGACCATTAGAAACGCAAAAACCCGCCTGAAAAGACGGGTGTGGTGTGTTGTCATCGAGTTGTCATCGACGTGTCATTGCTTCCACAGATGCGGAAACCTACGTGCCTGCCGCAGTAAATTCAGAGCCTTCTTCGTGTCGAGTTTTTTCTTCCGACAGAAAGCCCTTGCGCAATCGACTTCGCTGGGGAACTTGGCCCGCTTGTCCTTTAGGTGGCGGCATAGAGCCGTGACCTTATCATTCATCGGCAAGTTATTTTGAAAAAATGTGGTGTTGTCATCGCCGCCATCATTCGTGTGTTGCTCTAAATGTCCGCCATCGCCCAGTTCCGCGAACCGCGAGTTGAGTCTGTCCCGCAACAGTTCGCAGCGTCGGATGGCTGCTGCATTGTCTGGTTCGTACAACACCCGATCCATCCGTATCTCTTCTTCGAGAAGAAGCAATTCAAAACGGATGCTGGCTTCTGTTTGTGCGTTCACGTCGGACTCCTGAGTGCCGATAGTCCTGATGAAAAGAGAACTCGGAAGGACGATCAGGAAGTTCGTCCGTGTCGGCCGCTAAACCTATCCGAGTCTGATGTAATGCTACCGCCGGAGCGGCGATTCTCAACCGCAGCTTCGAGCCACGGTCTTTGCCTTCTCCAACGCGAGGTGGGCGTAATGGTTCGACATGTCCGCCGATGAGTGCCCAAGCATCGCCTGCACCGCATCGAGTCCATGACTCTCACGAATGTCGGTTGCCGCCGTGTGACGCAACCAGTGGGCAGTGAACTTCGAGATGCCGAGTTCGACACATGCTCGTTTCAGTCGATTGCTGAACGTCGCCCGTTTCAGTGGAAACAGTCGCCGAGTCGGATCAAGCGTGATGTACCGGCTGAGAATCGCCTGCGACTTCGGGCCGAATGCGAGGATGCGGGCTTTACCTTGATGAAGGGTCTTGTGATCGTCCAGCACGGCCACCCATACGTCGCCGATCCGGTCGATCATGCCGCCGGTGAGACTGACGAGTTCTCCCGGTCGCATCCCGGTGAGAACTGCCAGATCGATCATGTCCCGCGTCTGTTCATCGACGTGGCCTCGCACAGACTCAAGGTGATCGTGCTGAACGGCTGTTCGTGGTGCGTGATCTTTCGCATCCGTCCTGCCAGCCAACAGCGGCGAAAGTGCCTGCAATCCCGTCAGCACAGATGCCGGAATCAGTTCGTTCTCGACGGCGTACTTGAACACCCGCCGAATGCGTCCGACTGACTTATTGATGAAGTCCCGGCACATGGAACCGGAGTCGATCATCGACTGCCTGACGGCCTTCAACGCCGCTGGTCCAAATTTCTTCGCGGGTGTGTCGCCGAACAGATTCACCAGCGGACGAACCGCAGATCGCACGCAATGCACCTCAGCGGTGATCGAGCCGTTCTTCTGGTAGTGGCGTGCGGCGAACGTGAGATACGCCTGCACCAGTTCGTTGACACTCAACCCATCGTCTTGGGTGCCGTCCGCTGCCAGTGGATCGACGGCAACGCCGGTGGCGTGTGCCTTGATGAGTTCAGCGTAGCGAAGACGGGATTCCTCGGAACCATACGTTCCGAGGTAGTGATCTTTCCCGTTCAACCAGACTCTGGCTTGTCCGGTTGCCTTGTGAAGCGAATACGTTGGAAGCCGATTTCTCGTCATGTGCAGTCCTCCCACCCCGATTTCGGTAGTAACTACCGAAGTGATTCAGGTGATTTGGCTGCACTGACGAACGTCGTCAGGTAACGTAACTCGTTTCAGCGTAACTAATTGCCCAAGACAGGAATCGAACCTGCACGGTATTGCTACCACTAGGCCCTCAACCGGGTTTTTTGAACCGAGTCGATAAGTGAAAACAGCCTGTTTCGTAGAGTTTATCGACCATTTAACGCTATCGCAAGCAGTCTCATTCAAACACAAAACATAGCGGGAAATCGTGGAAACTCGGTCATTTCGTGGAAAACGGGCCGATTCTTCCACGAAATGATTTGGCCGATCCCCATCAACGAAAACGGCCCGTTTCATCAGTGATGAACGAGCCGTTCGTGATCGTCGTGCATCGTCAGCCAGCGGGGAGCAAGTAACCCGCACGGCTCGATCAAGAACGGGGACGGGCGTGGCCATGCGAACGAGGTAGCGCATTCGTGCGCTACCTCATTTTGTGACCGTCGCTCGATTGAAAGAGGGTGGCTCTTCCGAACCTCCCTCCCCGTCGTGAACCAGTTGGTCGCGTCGTCGATGAGTTGTTGCAAACGGTTCTGAAAAACCAAACGCAACAAAGTCTCTCCGAACACGCGACCGCACGATCTTCGACCTGTGGATGGCCTGTCATACGCAGGATGAGATTGCCAAGGCGACTGAATGCGACCAAAAGACCGTCACGAACATTACTGACGATTTTAGGAAAACGGTTCTCAAGAACCAGATTCCTAAAGCTGACGTTTCCGGCAGAACTCAGGCGGCGAATTTGAGTTGGCGATGACAATCGGCGCGGCGGCGCGGGATTGGTGTTGGCCGGGGGGTTCGCGGCGAGTG
>JAYSQC010000290.1:0-16020 GCA_043721755.1 Schlesneria sp. | reverse complement strand
ACTCTCTTCACTTTCGTGTCTTTCGAGTATTTCGTGGTTCCTAATGATTTATCCGGGTGAGGAGGGTGAGGGGGCGAGTCGTTGAGAGACAGTCAACTCACGTGTCAGACGTATCACAAGATCGGGGCGCCGAGACTCCAAGGCGTTCCACCCTGAAGCAAATCCCCCCTCACCCTAACCCTCTCCCCCCGAAGACGGGCGGGAGAGGGGACCAGAAAAGACGACCACCAATGAACCACTGCACCCGGCTGTGACTTGGTCCAACGGTTCGCTCGCGTGAGGCACAGGCGGGCGGTACAACGTCGTCGCCATTTCCGATCCGAGGTTTCGTCGTCGTGGGTCGGGGCGGTTTGAAGCTTGAGACACAACGATCCCGACAGCCCTTCATCAACTTAGGAGACTTCACCGTGGACAAGACCAGCACCAAGACTGATTCCTCGAACAACTTCGGCGTGACGCGCCGCGAGTTGCTCAAGACATCCGGCCAGATCGTCGCGGCGTCGGCGTTGGCCGGGATCACCCTGCCGCAGTATGTCTATGCGGGCGAAACGAACACCGTGCAACTGGCCCTCGTCGGGGCGGGCGGGCGTGGAACGGGAGCGGCTCAGAATGCACTGCAGACAAAGCTCGGGCCAGTCAAGTTGGCGGCGATGGCCGACGTGTTTCCTGAGCGGCTCAAGCTGTGTCACCAGACGCTCAGCGACCAATTCAAAGAAAAGGTCGATGTTCCTCAGGATCGGCAGTTCATCGGCTTCGATGGCTACAAGAACGCGATGGACTGCCTGAAGCCCGGCGACGTGGTGATCCTCACCACGCCGGTCGCCTTCCGCTGGGTGCATTTCGGCTACGCGATCTCCAAGGGACTGAACGTCTTCATGGAGAAGCCAACCACTGTGGATGGACCGAGTACTCGCAAGATGCTGGCCCTCTACGAAGAGTCGATGAAGAAGGGGCTGAAGGTGGGCGTCGGTCTGATGTGCCGACACTGCGAGGCGCGCGGCGAACTTTGGCAGCGCATTCAAGACGGGCAACTCGGCGACATCATCACGCTGCGAGCCTATCGCTGTGCCGGTCCGACCGCCTCGGCCTTCTCCAAAAAGAAGCCCGACAACATGAGCGAGTTGATGTACCAGATCAGCCGGTTCCACTCGTTCCTCTGGCTGAGTGGCGGGGCGTTCAGCGACTTTCTGATCCACAACATTGACGAGTGCTGCTGGATGAAGAACGCTTGGCCCGTCGAAGCCAAGGGCTACGGCGGACGACACTATCGCGGCGACTACATCGATCAGAACTTCGACAGCTACACGACCGAGTACACCTTCGCCGACGGTACGAAGCTCATCTTGGAGGGCCGCTGCATGGAAGGGGCCGCGACTGAATTTGCCAGTTACGCACACGGCAGCAAGGGTTCGGCGATCATCTCGGCGGCGGGTCACTGGCCGTCCAAAGCCACCATCTTCAAGGGACACAAGATGGTCGATAGCGAAGCCGTCTGGAAGGGCGAAGACAAGGTGAACCCATACCAGGGCGAGTGGGATCACCTGATGAACGCCATCCGTCAAGACAAGCCCTACAACGAAGCCAAGCGCGGTGCCGAGGCCAGCCTCGTCACGTCGATGGGCCGCATGGCCTGCCACACCGGCCGCACCATCACCTACGACGAGATCCTCAACAGCGACCACGAGTTCGCCCCGAACGTCGACCAACTCGTCATCGACGGCCCCTCGCCACTCCCCAGCGACGCCGACGGCAAGTACCCCGTCCCCGCCCCCGGCATCAACAAGAAGCGCGAGTACTAAACCGCGAGTCAAGACACGGAGGACGGGCACTCTTGCCCGTCCTTCTTTCGTTGTAGCCCTCTCGCTCCGCGAGAGGTAAGCCGAGCAAGATCGATGTCGGCCCAGCGATTAGGCAGTTGTTGCGTGTTGCCTTCATCGGCTTTCCTCTCGCGGAGCGAGAGGGCTACTTTTTTTGGGCACATCAAGTGTGCCCAACCCTTGCAAACCCCATTCGTGGAAACCTCCATGCCATTCTTCTTCCAACGCCGCCGTTTCGTGACCGCTCTTTTGACCCTCGCCATCATGGCCGGCGTCAGCGGCCTCGCCCTCGGGCTGTTCAAACCGACCGAGACCGTCGTCACCGAGATCGCTCCCGGTGTCTTCTTCCGCAAGGTGGAGACCGAACCGAAATTCATCGGCTGCAATCAGGGCTGGATCGTGTTTGAGGATTTTGTCCTCGTCATCGAGGCCAGCTTTCCGAATCAAGCAGCGGAGTTGATCAAAGAAATTCGCAAGACGACGGACAAGCCGATCAAGTACGTGTTCGACACGCACTGGCACGGCGATCACGCCGACGGCAACCCGGTCCTGATCGCCGAGGGAGCCGCCGCGATTGCTTCGGAGCAAAGTCGCGAGCAATTCCTCAACAAGGGGATCGCGTCGTTCGACAAGCAGAAAACGGAAAAGCCCGAGGAATACGGCAAGCTCAAGTACGGCATCCCGTCGCTCTATTTCCCCAAGAAGATGGTGATCGAGGACTCGAAGCAGCGGGTCGAACTGATTCACTTCGGACACGGCCACACCAAGGGAGACGCCGTCGCTTGGATGCCTCAACACGGCATCCTGTTCACCGGAGATAGCTGCGTGAACGGAGCCTTCAACTACACGGGTGAGGGCGACACTGCCAGTTGGATCGCCGTGCTGACTGAGATGGCCAAGCTGCCGATCAAGCGCGTCTGCCCCGGCCACGGTGAGATGTCCGACGCCACGCTCGTCGCCACCCAGCGCCGCTACTTCGTCGAACTGCGGCAGGCGATCCAAGAGGCGATCAACGCCAAGATGTCGCTCGACGAAATCAAGAAGTCACTCGACTTGCCTTGGTACAAGGACTGGGCCGGCGTCGATGTCAAGTTGAACGTTGAAAACATCGAGCACGTCTACAAAGAACTGACCCAGAAGTGACGCCCGTAGGATGGACGCCTCGTCCGTCCGTCTTGAAAGTAGCCTTCATCGCTCCGCGTGAAGAAAGCCGTGCGCGAGTTCGGCACCGTTCGCACAAACCATATCCACTCGTTCTCGGCTCACTTCACGCGGAGCGATGAAGGCTACTTTGGTCTGACACGGGGCCTCGGTTACATTCTTCACTGCGGCGTCTCCCCCACGTTAGAGTGTCTCACGTATACGACTTCTGTGGCGATGTTCGCTCCTGCGAGGAGAGTCCCGATGGCGACTGACATTCTGGAACAGACGGCCGTGCGAGCCGCAGCCCCGCACATTCGCGGTGCATCCCGCCAAGTCGGTCCATTGCTGCGCGACGGCGACCGGCTGTCGCGCACCGAGTTTGAGCGGCTCTATCTGAATGCTCCCGAGTCCTTCAAGGCGGAACTGATCGAAGGAGTGGTTCATGTGGCCTCACCCGTTCGCAACGAATTGCATGGCGTTCCTCACGCCAATCTGATGTGGCTGCTCGTCGCATACAAGGTCGGTACTCCCGGCGTCGAAGCCTCCGACAACGCGACGTTGCGGCTCGATTGGGACAATGAGCCGCAGCCGGATGCCAGCCTGCGCATCCTCCCCGAGTTTGGCGGCCAGTCGCGCGACGAAGAGGGTTACGTGGCCCTCGCCCCCGAATGGGTGGGTGAGATCGCCGCCAGCAGTGCCAGCTACGATCTGCACGACAAACTCGAAGCCTACCGCCGCAACGGCGTGCGCGAGTACTTCGTCTGGCGCACCGAAGACGGAGCGTTGGACTGGTTCGTCCATCGCGGCGGTCGCTACGAACGGCTGGAGGCGGGGTCCGATGGCTTGCTCCGCAGCGAAGTCTTTCCGGGCCTGTGGCTCGATCCCGCCGCACTGTTGGCGGGCAACCTGCGTCGCGTCTTGGAAGTCCTCAACACCGGACTGGCTTCGCCCGAACACGCGGCCTTTGTCTCGCAATTGCAGACTCGGCGAGTCGCCCGGTGACAAGAAGTCACTGGCTGTTTGGAAACTCAGTTTTCGGATCGCAATGGTGTGGAAACGTGAGTGTGTTCCGGCATTGACCCGAAGTTGGATCTTCGGGTATGCCACGCCCTCCACGAGACCAGCAAAACGATATCGTCCTGCTGGACAACGCGACTTGCGACTGGGCATACTTTTGCCCAGCGGGGTACGAGCCATTCCGATCCGTCTAACGAACCAGCCCACCCAAACGATTGTCGATGAATCCTCGGGGCCTGCCGCCGCCTTCAGAAAGAAGTTGGAATGTCGTCGGAAGCGATCACGATCTACTTCGAGAACGAGTTAGAGTTCGTCCCACTCGAAGGACTTCATTTTGACGGCGATTTTGCGGCTGACTTGTACCAGGAACTTCGCAAACCCGGTTCAGGGCTTGCCTACAAGAATTTGTTGCAAGAGCCGAGCATTTTGTTGTCCACGTCCGAAACGATGCCTAGTGGAAAGATGTCCCGCCAGTGTGAGATCAGCGAACACAGTTTTTTGATCAGTGAAAGTCGCACGAAATCGACTGAAGAAGAATTTTCAGAATCTGTTACAGACGTATTGAAAGCAGTAGCGGAAGTCAGGGCCGAGACCCCCCCGATTTTCAGCCAACGAAGCACGGTACGATCCATCTGGAAGCCAACGCATTGTCGCCATCCACTTGTGCTACTCGCTGGCCATGCCTCGCGGGTAATTGACAAGATTGATCCCTTCAAGAGACCACCATCGTTTTACGGGATGCGTTTCCGGTTCACCCCAGCAGACGAGGAAGACTTGAAGCCATTCGACAACGGTCTTGGCGGGTCCGTGAAGGATGATTATTTGACTGTGCGGTATGAGATCTACTCAGATGACACGTCCTACATCTGGATTGAAGTTGAATCGCGGCGGTATTTCACGGAATTCATGGATATCTCCAAAACTGCCGAGATAGCCAAAAACATCAGTGAAACACACGAGTTCATGACGAACAATGGGGTGGCGTTCCTTGAGCAGTTTGACTTACCTCCCGATGAGGAAGATGGTGAAGAAGATGATGAACAGCAAGAATGAAAAGGGCGCGAAGCAAATTTCCGGATGGGCTACTGCTGGCTGCCGCTGGTTGCCGCGAGTTGCTCGACGTCGATTCGGTCGTTCCACGAACTTCAACGCCGCTCTTGATGATCCAGATGGTTCGCTGAAGGACAGCGATTTTGAGGCGGATCGCGATATTCAAGAGGGCAACGTGAAGAGCTTCACTTCGGTTGAAGACATGATCGCAAGCCTCAAGAAGCCTTGGTGATGCGCAAGGGAAATTCGTGGAACTTTCCTACACATCCCTGTTTCACCGTTCGTACGGCAAATTGACTCCCGCACAGCAAGAGCAAATCGACCAAGCGATTCGTCGGTTTTGCGACCGACCGAGTCCACCGTATCCCAAGGGGTGGCGTGTTCACAAACTGCACGGCGTCAAAGGCACGGCCGAAACTGACGAGGGAGAGCGCCCCGATGTGTGGGAAATGCATGCTCCCGGTCAGGGAGCTTTGATTGTGACGTTCCAATTCGGACGAGACAGCGGAATTATGTTCCGCAATTGCGGGTTGCACGATGAAACGCTTCAGGCACCTTGAACGGCGGGGCAGGAGCGGATGGCCCCAAAGTGCCGATGGAGTTTGATCTGACAGGGCCTTCCCGTTGGTCAGCCCCCGTCTTCAGACGAATGCTCTCACCGAGTGATTGCCACCTCACGCCACCTCGGCATCGGAAGGGGCGGCGTTTCTATTCGTCGATTCGGCGGCGTGGCGGGCGATATGGTCGAGGTTGGAAAACTCGGCTTTATCGGGGGGGCGGTTTTGGACGAGGTCGCAGATCAGGTTGATCGTGCGGAACTCGGGATCGGTCACGTCGAGGCAGGGGGGGGCCAGGAAGTCGAAGACGGCGCGATGCTCAATGGCCCAACTGACGGCGGCCACGGGTTTCATCCGTCCGGCATGAATCACCAATCCTCCCGGCAACCTCGGATGAAACTCGCTCAAGGCGATGGCTTCGCGGAATTGGTCCAGATCTCTGTGAGGAGTTGGAACAGTTCTGGTTCGGCTTCTTGGAGTTCGGCGCGGTTGAAGGGGTAGAAGTCGTTGACGCCGAAGTAGGCTTCGGTCATCTCGGCGAAGAATTCCATTGGGTTCGTCAGGGCATAGTGCTTCACACGTTTGCCGTTGTAGAGCAGCGTGGCGTCGCCGTGGCCGCTGTGCTTGAACTGTGTCTGGGCGGCCTTGATGCGGGGTTCGTCGAAGCCCAGCTTCTGATCGTGGAAGGCGTGAGCCAACTCGTGCAGGATCACCCACGGTTGCTCGTTGATGTTCCGGCGAGTCGGTAAATCGGCGGCGCGCGGCAGGTGGACGCATTGGGCGAGGTCCGCCTCGTACCCGTTGGCTTTCAGCCAACCGGCACTCGGGTGATATTGCATCGAACCGAGCTTGCCGCAGTTTAGGTCCAGCACGATCGTGACCGACTGCAAGTCCTTGAGCCGCTCCTCCGGGACGACCGCTTTGATTTCGACGAGCTTCGCTTCGAGAAACCGCAACGCCCGCGTACCGAGCGCCGCGTCGGGTGTCTCACCGAGCAACCGGTCATCGACGCGGATCGTCCAGCCTTCGAGTTCTTTCACGGTGCGCGATGTCGGTTGAGGAAGCTCGGACTGTTCTTGGGGTGGTGCGGCCCGCGCTGAGTCTTCGCTGGGGTTGGGCGAGAGCAGTTGCTTCATCCCTGTTCCCAAGGCCTCGCCGACGAGGAAGTACGTCTCGGCATTGCCAAATTCGTGATGCCCGTGGCCGGGATGGGGTGAGTCTTGGGGCAGGCGAACAAAGTCGTGCGTCTCGACGAACAGGACCGAGCCGTTGAACTCCGCTCGCTCGGCACCTTTCCGCTGAGCGTTCCGCAGCGTCGTCCATTCTCCGGGGGCGTTGACCCACGCGCCTGTCAGTTCACCGACGATGACCGGCAGCTTAGGAGCGTTGAACTCTTGGCGGACATCGTGGATGAGGTTGACCAGATTCTGTTCGTACTCGGGGATCGCATGCTTCGGATCGACGCCGTCGTTCCAGCCCTGATACCAGACGAAACCGGCCAGCTCATGACCGCCGCCGTCGTAGCCGGGGAAGTCACGTTTGAGATGTGTCAGTGCGTCGCGCACCTGCGCGATCATCTTCGTGTAGTACGGCCCGACTTCGCCCCCCGATGACGGCGGGCGAAAGTCTTTGAAGAGGCTCTTGCCGCCCCACGCCGTCTTGATCAGCAGAACTTGGTTGTCGCAGTGATCGCCGAGGACGTGACCGAACTGCAGCTCGGGACCGAAGTGGTGTTTGCCATACGGATTGAAGCCCAATCCCAGCGAACCGGCTTTCAACGGACCTCGCTCCATCTGGTAATGCACCCAGACATCGTCGCGCACGGTCCACTCGCCGTTAGCGCCAACCAAGTGCTTGAAACGCGGTGCCTGCTTCGCATCCTTCAGCAGGAACTTCAGAGTCCCTTTGCCGTCGTTGTAGTCCTTCCCCTCGAGGTCCGCGACCGCCGGTCCTTCCATGTTGGACTGCCCGGCCAGAATGAAAACCTTCACCGGCGGTGTTGGCTCAGCGCCACAGGTCACCAATGGGCAGAAGGCCAGCAGGGCCACAATCAACGACAGGCGGGTTCTCATTCTTCGTGGTCTTTCCAAGTTCGTGCAGGAGTCGGGTGCGTGGAGTCTTCAGAACGTACCGGTTGAACATATATCTCACGCGGCTGAAATTGGCGCAGCGTCGTTTAACCGCGTGGGCAACGCCCCGCGCGTCCAGCGACGTGGAATCGTGTTTCGTCGCACGACGCGCGGGGCGTTGCCCACGCGGTTAAACGACTCGGTTCTGACCGCGCGAGGTATCGCTTCACCGATGGTGCGTTCCGAAGACTTCACGCACCGTACCGCGATCACTTTTGGGCTGCTGCGTTGGTTGCAGGATCGGGCTTCTTGGCGAGGGCTTGGCGGAGGGCTTCACCTTCAACCGGAATGGTCCACGGGACGTAGGCGGCGACGGTGTCGAGCGAGTTGTGCAGGCTTTGCATTTGACGCAGGGCCGTATTGAGTTCCTTCAGCTTCTGTTCCAGATCGCGTTGTTCGCGGCGGCGGTCGGCTTGAGCTTGTTGCTGTTCTTTGGTCTCGGCTTTTTGATCGGCTTCGGCTTGGTGCTTTTGGTCGAGCAAGGTTTTGTGCCGTTCGCGCAGGGTGGCCAGTTCGGTTTGAATCCGCTTCAGTTCGGTGCGCGCCTTTTCCAGCTTGGCCACTCGGGCCGCACGTTCTTGGGTGGTCTCGGGCATCAGGAAAATCTGCGGGCGGCTGTTGGCGCTGCCGCGCGAGTTCTGGCCATTGCGCGAGGAACTTCGGGACGACGAAGAATTCGATCCGAGTGAAGTCGTGCGGCTCGTTCTCGAACGGGTTGATGTCGTGGTGCTGGAACTGACCGGGACCAGTTCTCCCGAGGGCGATCGCCTGACGACGTGCGGCTGAGGTTGATAGAGCTGCATGATGGAAGCCTTCAACTTTTGAGCCAACGGGTTCAGCTTTGAGGACTCGGCACGGGCCTTCAATCCGTCGGACACGTACTTGGTGATGGTGGTCAGGTACGATAGGTGATCTCGCGCGAGTTCAGCGCCTGTCTCCTTCATCTCTGCTCGAAGCGTATCGATGCGCGTCTGCAACTCGTCACTTTGCTGGCGGTGCTCGGTCGCGATGGCGTTCTCGGGGAGCGACGCGAACTGCAAGAGGTCCGACTGGCGTTGACCGACTTGAGCGAAGCCCAGTTCAAATTCGTTGAGCAGGTTGGCTGGCAGGCGGTCTCGCACGTTGCGGGCGGTTAAGTCTGCGGCCTCGCCCAGTTCTGATGTCCGTCCGGGGCCGGTGAGAAAACCAAAGGCTCGACCGAGACACAGGGCGGCGTACTCGCGCTGCGGTTCGGTGGGGTACGTCATCTTGGTTGAGGCTGCTTCCTGGGAACTGCCGAGCAGTTTGGCGACGTGCGACAACTGATCGAGTCCCCGCCGCTCTTCACCGTTCAGCAAGCGTCCCCAACCGACGGCGAGGGCTGCGGGCAGGAACGGCGTCCCCTCCAAGCGCGCCGCCGTTTGGAAGACTTCGAGCGCTTCGGAGCGTTCGCCGTGATGCCAGAGTGCGAGACCGAAGGCGTAGTCCAACCGAGGATCGTCGCGGAATTGTTCGATCGCGGCCGCGTAGTCCTTTCTCAATTGAGTCAACGACAGCGCGGAGGGCTTGGGGCGTGCGATCGCGTTGAGGAGGCGGTTGCGATGGCTGTTGTAGAGCATGCGCGGCTTCGACGTTTCCGGCGCGGACCACGTTGCGGGATAAGCGAAGTCCTGCCAGCCGAGGCTGACCAATTGAGCCGCCGCTTGCAGGAGATCGACCGAGACGGCATCGACTGCACCCGGCTTTTCGGTCATCGCGGGCTTGTCGCGAGCAACCGGTTTGTCAGGCGAAGCGGTCTCCTTCGCAATGAGTGGCTGGTCGGCGAGCGGCTTCGCCTCGCCATCGACAGCCGCAGCGTTCGCGGCGGGCCGAACGGCAGTGTTCAACGCCACACGCTCGTCAAAGGAACGCGATGTGGAGGGCAACCCGGTCAGTCCTGAGGACGCGGACGGACTGGAGGGCGCGTGGGGCGATGTCGTTCGTGATTCCTCTCGGTCCGTCCCGAGATTGGTGTTCGAGTTGGGCAGCGACGCGACGCGACGAAAAACCGGGAGGCGGCGGGCGGCCAACAGGGCGTCGCGACCGACCGTCTGCCAGAGTCCAGCCGCGATGATCGTGACCGCCAGTGCGATCAGTCCGCGCACGAACCAGCGTTCGCGCGGCGAGAACTCGTTCAATGAAGCGGCCGGTGGGGAGACGTGGTTCTCAGTTGGCACACCATCGCGAGGAATCGGTTTCATGGAAGCGCGATCTCCGGCCGAGTGGCCACGGGAACGGGAGCGGAAGCAGTCGCGAGCATCATGGTGGCTCGGGTGGTGTCTGTCGATTCGGAAGATGCCACCCGAAGTCCGGCTAACAAAGCTATACCTCACGCGGCACAAAGTGAGAAATTTCCGAGCGGGGCGGCGTCAGCCCCCCGGTTCTTCCCAGGCGGGCTTACGCCCAAGAACCGGGGGGCTGACGCCGCCCCGCTCAGATGTCTCACTGTTGACCGCGTGAGGTATCAGCCGGACTTCCGCTACGGGGGCGGTGATTCCCAGCGGGCGTTTTGGTAGCGGCGTTGTTCCAAGAGACCGAGGACCTCGGACAGGAGCGGGAACTTCATCTCGTCGAGGTTCTCTTTGAGATACATCTGCGCGAAGAAGGCGTCGCGGTCGGCGAGCGGTTTCGCGCCGTGTCCGGTCAGTTTGTCGAGGTGTCGGTTGTTGGAGGCGAGCAGCGCGTCGATCGCTTCGCGGCGAGGCGTAATCAGTTCGTCAATCCACTTTTTGACCCCGTCGTCGGTGACCTGGCTCGGCTTGTCGATCGTCCGCTCGATCTGATGAATCTTCTTCAGCAGATGTTCCGCCAGCAGCGCGACTCGAAGATGGGCCGAGATGGCGACGTGTTCGAGTTCATGCTGCGCTAGTGGCGTGTCCCAAACGCGCGGCGTGTCGTACCGCTCAGGCAACAGAATTTGATGCCGCACGGGCAGCTCAATCATCGTGAACTTGGGGACGATCGTGACCACGATTTTTTTCTTCGACGACCCTTTCGGGGTGGTCTCGCGAATGCCGTGCTCGTAGGTGAAGCGGTAGTTGAGTTCAAACTTGTAGTTGGTCCAGCCGGGAAACTTCTGCGGCTTCTTGACCGGGTCATAGAACTCCAGCTTCGTCAGACCATGATCGAACACGGGCCTGATCCACTCGGGTGGTTCCGGCGCGGTGGGTGGCTCGGCCGCGCTGAGGCTGACGGGCGCGAGGAGGCAGAGCAGGAGGAACGTTCGGTTGAGAAACGGCTTGGTCATAGGCGGTTCCGGTTGTGGCTTGTCGTCTTTAGGTTTGTGCCATGCCCCGTGAAAAACGAGACACTCGCTCGTACTACTAGTGGTCGGACAACTTAAGATTGCGGGGTTGTTCAACAACGAGCCCGACGCGCAAGCGAGGGCAAACCGTTGTCGAAAGTGAAGCCCTCGCTGGCGCGTCGGGCTCGTGAGGAACCCCTCAAGACAAAGTTGTTCGACCACTAGGTCTCGACATTCTGTCGAGCGGCGCGGATTTCGGACTTCAAAAAGTAGCCTTCCTCGCTCCGCGTGAAGGAAGCCGATGATGCCAAACGATGTTGGATTCGCACTCGGCGACCTTCACGCGGAGCGAGGAAGGCTACTTTGGCTGCGGCTACGCCGCGTCGTTTCACCGTGTGGGCAACGTCCTTGTAAACATCCTTGTGTCAATTCCCGCCGTGCGAGGGATCTGTCTCTTAAGGCGAGCGGCAGGAAATAGCAGACCCATCGAAGCCTGACGCGCAAGCGAAGGATGCTCGATGTCCTAGTGGTCGAACAACTTTGTCTTGAGGGGTTCCTCACGAGCCCGACGCGCCAGCGAGGGCTTTGCTCACGACAACGCGAAGCCCTCGCTGGCGCGTCGGGCTGGTGAGAAGAGTTGGCTGTCGCTTCTACGAACAGCGGTCAACCGAGTGAGCGGCCGAGATTAAAGATGGCTGTCGTTTCGAGGCGTTGATCGTTGGACTCGAACAGGCGACGGATGCAGGCGTGATGAATCTTCATCTTCGTGCCGCCCACGCCGACCGCGCCGTAGCACAACAGACCGTTTCGGTCCTTCGCTTTGTCCATGACTTCGACACCCGCGATGCCTGCGGGCGAGACCGCGTTCAGGTCAATTGCCAACTTCAAAGTGGTGATCGCAGACAACTGCTCGGCCGAGATGAGTTGAACTCCCGCCGCACCCGCCGCCACGACAAGTTGCACGCCATTTGTCGCCACAGCCATGCCTTCCGCCGAGGTCGATTCGCACGCGGTGAGCTTCGCGGTGTCGGCAACTTTCACGAGCATGTCGCACGTTGCGCGTGACTTCTCGCTCGAACGTGAAGCCAGTCGAACCGTGGCTCCCTGACCCAGCAGAAGCTGCGCGACGCGGCAGCCAACCGGCCCGGTTCCCGCGAGTACGACCGCAGTCGTCTGAGCGAGATCAAGATGCTTTGCGGCAGCCAGTACCGTTGCCGCAGCCGTCGTGTTCGAGCCGTTCGAGTCCATCATGACCGAGACGGAAAACGGGCCGAACAGAGTCTTCAGCACTTTCTTGTACAGCGCTTCCCCTGCCGCGACGTTGCTCCCGCCGACGAAGATCGCCGTGTGCATCAAGTCGGACGGCTTACGGGTGAAGATCGCTCCGTGAACGAGTGACTCGACGTTGTCAGGCGTCACGTCCCCGTAACTGAAGAGTTCGTCGGCCCCGGCATCAATGGCCACGACGCGGTCGAAGGTGCTCGGCAGGAAATCGGTGTCGAGTTGGATGAGGATGTTTTTCATGGGAGTAGCTCAGAAGCGGTTAGCGGGAAAGCAGAGGGCGGTGAGCGCGGGGCGGAATGAAAGCAAGCCCACGGGATGTCGATCCGGTGGGCTTGTCGTTCTGGCTAAAAGCTAACCGCTTCCCAGCTTTTCAAACACCCGCATACGGGTGCTTGGCGGTGTCTTTCTTGGCGATCATTTCGTCGGCGCTGGGGGAGTTCTTCATCGCGTTGGCGATGGCCATCATCGTGGCTTCGTAGTTGTAGTCGATGATCTTCTGGTTGTCGGCCGCTTCCCAGTGGATGAACACACCGCAGACGATGACCAGCTTTTCGCATTGATCCTTGGGGATCACGCCGGCGGCGACGGAGTCGGCGACGGCCTTGGCAACCGCGTACTGAGCGGGGCCGAACATTTGGACGGCTTGCTTCGCGCCCTTGATCGTGACCTTGGTGATCATGACGGTGGCGGGCTTCACGGCGAGGTTCGGGGTCAGCACGGCCAGCAGGTTGCTGTGACCTTGCTTCTGATCGGCGAGAGCGTTGCAGAACGCGGCGCCGACGGGACCGGACTTGTCACCGATCAGGAGGTCGATGTGAGCGATCTCATTACCATCACCCGCGAGGGCTTCTCCAACGTAGAACGACATGCTGTGATCCTTTTCAAGTAACCCTGACTTTCAACGGCCCTCGCCCTCACCATGAGGAGCTGAGTCCGGTCGCGGGACCGGTTCGCACGATGACCGTTCGCCACCGCCGCCGCTCAACGGGCGAAGTGATAACAATCGGACCCCGATATTTCCAGCGGCCCCGAAACGGTCCGTGGGTCATCGCCTTTTTCATTATGTAGGGCGGGACCAGCGGCGCTTCGTCGCGCCGGCCCACCATGATTTCTCGACGTTTCCCAATGGTGGGACGGCGCTCGAAGCGAGCTGGTCCCACTCCACATTTGACGCAGACCCAACAAGGCGATGGCCTCGAAACGGTCCGTGGAGGCCGAATGGTGGCAGTGGAAGCGGCTATCCGGCGGCGATGGAGTCCGGCAGTCGCGCGACTTTGCCAGCGCGATCCACGCAGGCCAGCGTACTGGACGCCGACGCCAGAAGCTGTTCGCCGCGCAGGAGCCGGTAGCTGTGTTCGATTTTCACGGCCGAGACGTTGTCCACGCGAGTCACCAGCGTCAACACGTCGTCGTACCGCGCGGGAGCGTGATAGCTGCATTGCAGTCGGACGACGACGAGGAACAGCCCTGCCGCTTCAATGTCGCGGTAACAGCCGCCCTGTTCACGCAGCAATTCGGTGCGGCCCTGCTCAAAGTAATTAAAAAACTGCGAGTGGTGCAGGCAGCCCATCGCGTCGGTCTCACAGTATCGGACGCGGATCGTCAGGGAGTGTTCCGTCAGCATGGATGGCCTGTCGTCAGTGGGGTTGAGAGTAGTTTGTCGCGCGGGGGATTCGAGCAACTGACGCCACGAAATACCAGCGGACAAACAGATTCCAACGGCCGTGATCGCCCGGTATTCTTCGCCACCTTCTCGCGGTCATTTCCGCGTGAGCCGATTCGATTTCGACGGTTCATCCGATGTTTGGCTGGCATCCCTTCGGGATCAAAACGACGGACTTCGTCACCCTCATTGGAATCCCCCCAAAACCTTGGATGAACCGATTTTGTTGGCAAAGGGCCGACGGGCAAGCCCGTGAAATGGGTCGGCATCTACGAACTCGACCGCGACAACCTGAAGCTCTGTTTTCGCTATCAAGTGGAAGGAAAGGTCACGCGGCCCACGACGTTCAAGTCGGACGACGGACAGCCGAACGTCTACGTGTTCCACAGCTACAAGCGGGAACGAGTCACGGTGAAGCCGTAGTCCAAGCCACTAGCCCGACGCGCAAGCGAGGGCTGGTGAGAGATCGATTCAAAGGGGATCGTACTCATAGTGAAACCGCTCGACCCTCAAACCGCCAGTGTGTGGCGATCGAGTTCGACAGCAGGCTAAATCACTTGTGGGGGTAGGTTTCTCACCTGCCCGTGTCTCAAGGAAACTTGCCACGGTCAGGTGAGAAACCTGCCCCCACGAAGTTGTCACCCTCAACTCGATTTCTTCAATCCGCTCAATTTGGTAAGAACCCCTCCGTCTAAGTAGTTCGAGAACTTCGCCCTAGTATTTGAAGAGGACTCGTCGATGGATTTGCTCAGCACGTTGTCCGGTTCGCTCATGGAAGGCTTTTTCCCGGCCGGATGGAATCTCGCCCAGATCGATGCCTGCGTCGATCCCGATCCCGCGAATGTCTCCGTTCGTCAGAAGTGGTGGCACAAGCAGTTTCAATTGATGCCGTGCGGCAGCCTCGCCGACTTCGACATGATGCTCGGGCACGAGATCGCCCTGACGATCAAGCAAAGCCGCGACGCGGGCGAACAACTGGCCCTCATCCTGCCCGTCGGCCCGATGGGCATGTACCGTTGGGCCGTGTACTTCCTGTCCGAGTGGGGCGTCTCGTGCGAGCACGTGCATGGCTTCAACATGGACGAGTGGAGCGACGCCACCGGCAACACGTTGCCATCCAACAACACGGGAGCCTTCCAATACGCGATGGAACAGGCGTTCTACGGCCCGCTCGGCAAGTTGACGGTCCCGAAGAAACAGCGCAACTTCGCCACCAAAAAGCTGCTGCCAACGTATCCCGAAAAGATCGGTGAGCTGCGGAGCAAAGGAGCCAAACTAGGCGTAATCTTCGGCATCGGCCGCGTCTGCCACATCGCCTTCTGGGAGCCACACTTCGCCGGTGAGTTCTCGTCCGTCCACGAGTGGAAGCAGCAGACACACCGCCTCGGCGCGAAACTGCATCCGCTCACCATCGAACAGAACGCGCTGACCAGCTTCAAGAGCCGCACCACGCTCGTCCCCGCCTTCGCCAACACAATCGGCCCCGGCCTGTTCCTCGGTTGCGACAAGATCATCGGCGGAGCCGACGGCACGTTCGGTCGAGGCATGATGTGGCAGGGCCTTTCGCTCTGGATGACCCTGCGTCACGAGCCGACTCCGTGGATCCCGTCGTCTTTCATGCCGACTCAACCCGGCCGCCTGTTCTATCTGAAAGAACTCGCCGGCCCCCTCACCGCCGAATGCAACTAACCCGCCATGGGCGGTTTGTTGGCGTCAATATAATGAGGCGGGTAGGGGCGCTGATCCGCCATGTTCGGTTTCACGAGGGGAGCCGGCGGAGTTTGATTCAGTCCTGCCGAACGAGTGTGGTCGCTCATTGGTGGTCACCTTTTCTTGTCCCCTCTCCCGCCCGACTTTGGGGGAGAGGGTGAGGGGGGATTAGCCTCAATGAAGTATCCACTGAGAACTTGGCGAAGGACTCGGTTTGTTTCGTTCGATCACTTTTAAGGGCGTTCCATCACTCAGCTCCCTGACTATAACCCTCTCCTCCGAAGGTGAGGGATAGGGGGACGGAAGAGGACCACCCATTAACGACTCCACCCCAACCATGCGTCGGCGGCGGCACATCCGGCCAGCGCCTCCGCCGGGCGGCCGATGC
>JAYSQC010000289.1:0-3382 GCA_043721755.1 Schlesneria sp. | reverse complement strand
CGTCAGCCCCCTGGCTCTTACTTGGGAAAGTAGTAGGCACATTCCATGTGCCGTAACCTGCAAATTGCGGACGGCACATGGAATGTGCCTGCTACTTTGCGGGCAAAGTAAGTGCCATTGGATGTCAGCCCCCTGGCTCTTGGGCGTCAGCCCCTGTTCTAAGAGCCAGGGGGCTGACGCCGTCCCGCTCAGAAAAACAGACGAGGGCTGACGCCCAAGAATTACGCTGAAATCGCGGCCAAACGTTTCGTCCTTTCAATTCGCCTCCGTCACCGTCGCAACAAAAACTCATGACTGTTGAGCAGCCCCCACGTGATGTCTTCCAAGGCAATCCGACGGCTGGAGGACTTCTCCAAGAATGCGGTCGTGTCACGAAGTTCCTCCTCCGTCGGGGCGCGCGTCAGCATCGTCCAGAACAGTTCCGTGATGATGTCTGGCGAGCGGCGGTTCGAGTTCAGCAAGGCGTCCAACCGATTGCCACTCGTCGCGAGCATCCGGTTCACGAGTGAGCCGCTGACCAACTGAAAGGTCTGGCCGAGCGTGGTCTCTTCCGAACGTTCGCAGTCGCACGATTGGAGTCGCGGCGGCTTGCCGAACGCTTTGAGAAACCGATCCGCGTCGGACGGACCAGCATCGCGACGGCGCGTCACACCGACGCCGGGCAACTGCGCCGCGCGGGGACCGCGCGGATAGCCATTGAATTCGAGCGGCACGTCGGTGATCTGACTCGTCGCGTCGAGCAACTGTTCGGCGGAGAGGCGTCGCACGAGGGATCGACTGAAGTTGGCGTCGTCCTCGCGGTTGGTGTCGTTCGGTTCGGACGAGAGTTGGTAGGTCTGCGAGTTCAAGATGACTCGCAGGAGGTGACGCAGGTCAAACGAAACGTAGGATGGGCACTCCTGCCCGTCCGCTTTGGGCAGCGAGGGCAACTCTGTTTGTTTCACAGGAGGAGAAGAAGAAGCGAAGACAGGACGGGCAGGAGTGCCCATCCTACAAAGCTCGTCGGCGAGGGCCTTCAACAGCGCGGGGTTCGCAGCCGGGTTGGTCGCGCGAAAATCATCGACCGGATCGACGATGCCGCGTCCCATCACTTGTTGCCACGTCCGGTTCGCCAGCACTTGGACGAAGCGGTCGTTGCTGGGGTCGGTCAGCCATGTGGCGAGTTCGTCCAGCGGATCGACTGTTGGAAGTCCGGCTTTAGGAAAAGCCGGACTTCCAACAGCCGGACTTCGAGACGCGGACTTATCACCGAGGAACTTCGCGGCGCGCACCTTGTCGGTGCGCGGGTCTTTCGCCTGATCGCGCGGCTTCGGGTCTTGAGAGAGGAAGACGATCTGCTCACCATCGAACTCGTGCTTGTCGTTATCGTCGCGACGGCGGTTCTCAATGATCTTGTAGTCGATGGTCGAGAAGACGCTGCCCCAACTGTAATAGTCGTCCTGAGTCCACCGATCGAACGGATGGTTGTGGCATTTGGAACATTGCAGCCGCACGCCCAGGAAGAGTTGTCCGACCGCCTCGGACCTTTCAAACGGAGTCCGCAGCGCGCGATAGAAGTTGGCGGGAGGGACTTCATACGTGCTGCCGCGCCCGGCAACGATCTCGCGAATCATCTGGTCGAGCGGCTTGTTCGTGGCGAAGCAGTCGCGCAGCCAGCCATGAAAATTCTCGACCCCTTTGCGGTCGAGCGTCTTCTCTTCGATGCGAAGCAAGTCGGACCACTTGAGCGCCCACCAATCCGCGAACTCGGGCCGTTCGAGGAGCGAGTCGATCAGCCGCGCCCGCTTGTCCATCGCGCGATCGGCCACGAACGCCCGCGCCTCATCCGCCGTCGGGAGCAGCCCGAGCAGATCGAGATGCACGCGCCGCACGAACGTCGCGTCGTCGCTCACAGGCGACGGATTCATCCGCAACTTGTCGAGCTTCGCGAAGACCAACTCATCGACGAAGTTGGCCGGTTCGAGTTGCGACTTCGCAAAGTCCGGCCGATTCGGAATGAAGGCAACTCGCACGCCGACTTGTTGGTTGAGATACCTCACGAGAACCGTCGTCTCGCCGACTGCACGCCCGACGACCAGCCCATCATGCGACACGTCGGCAATCGGTTGAGCCAGCTCGTACACGGCCAACTTCGTCACATCGCGCGTGGAGCCATCAGAGAACTCGGCCATTGCGCTGAGTTGCAGTTGCCAATCCACCCCATCGCTTTGGCTTTCGCCTTTCGGCTTTGTCCCCTCGCCCCTCGCCTTGGAGGGGAGAGGGTTAGGGTGAGGGGTTTCTTCCGTTTTGTCTTCGCTTGCTCTTGTTCCCTCCGCTCGGCGGGGAGGGCTGGGGAGGGGTGATGATTGAGAACCAGGTATTCCACGCTCATCGGCCCCCCTCCCCAACCCTCCCCGCCGAGGGGAGGGAGGAAGAGTTGATTTCGTTTGAAGTGGGGCAGCGTCATCGCCCTCCGGCCCCCTCACCCTAACCCTCTCCCCCGAAGACGGGGGCGAGGGGACAGGAAGCTGCGCCGCATGGTTGGCTACCAGAAACGCTTCGCGCGGTGTGACGGTCAGCTTTACCAGTCTTGGAGCGTCGGCCGAATCGAACGGCATCCCGGCGGCGATCCATGTGCGGAGGACGCGGTACTCTTCCGAGTCCGTCTCGAACCGTTTGCCACCTTCGTGCGCGATCTGCTGCGTGGGCTTGAGCAACATCAAACTGAGATCGGGTTCGCTGACGTTGACTCGCCGCGACGACCAGTCTCGCGTGAGGACATTGAAGTCGCCCGTCGGGTCTTGCCCTCGCAACGAGATCTGAAACCCACCCTTTCCGCGCGCGTTGCCATGACACGTTCCGAGGTTGCAGCCCGCCTTCGACAACACCGCCATCACGTCGTTCTGAAACGACACATCGCCCGCACGAACGGGCCTCGTCGCCACGAACAGCCCCGCGAAAGCGACGGCGACTCGTAACCCAACGGTGCGCGAGAACGAGCCGTTGAACGAGGGGAACTCAGTAAACGACGAGGAAGGCGAACGCGGCATAATCAGCTTCACGAGGCAGGAAGGATCGCTGGAGAGTGGGCGGGCAGGACGGGCGTGAGTCTAAGCCGCTCATCCACTGATCGAAAGGCTTTGTCGCCGGGCGGCGGGGCGGGCAGTCGTGAATGGGTGGTCGTCTTTTCTGGTCCCCTCTCCCGCCCGTCTTCGGAGGGAGAGGGTTAGGGTGAGGGGGATTTGCTTCAGGGTGGAACGCCTTGGAGTCTCGGCGCCCCGATCTTGTGATACGTCTGACACGCGAGTTGACTGTCTCTCAACGACTCGCCCCCTCACCCTCCTCACCCGGATAAATCATTAGGAACCACGAAATACTCGAAAGACACGAAAGTGAAGAGAGT